>CANPZV010000004.1 GCA_947589285.1 uncultured Clostridia bacterium | reverse complement strand
GCCCCGCCCCGTTCATTCTGAGCCGAAGGGGAAGAATTCCTTTACCTGCTCATTCTGAGCGAAGCGAAGAATCCCCTCAAACGAAGTCCGTGGGTTTACGAGATATTTCGGCTTCGCCTCAACATGAACGTCACCCTGCCCTGCCCCGCCCCGCGTCATTCTTCTTCCCGCGGCTTTGGGCGGTTTTTCACAAAAAAAAGGCTTACCGTATCGGCAAGCCGTGATTTTTTATTTGACGATCCTTGCGCAGGCCACTGCCAACGCCCCGGGGCCGATGTGGCAGGACACCGAGAGCGAGAGGGGATCGATGAAGCAGAAGGGAACGTTCGGGAAGGTCGCCTTCAATTCCTCGGCAAAGAGCTTCGCCTCGGCGTCATCGGCGGTGTAGGCGACGGAGAGCTGCATTTCTCCGCTTGCCACAAGGTCTTTGAATCTCGTCTCAAAGTCCTTCTTTATGGCGGCGATCATCACCTCTTTTGCCTTCTTGAGCGTGTTGACCTTCTTGAATGCGTCGAGCTTTTCTCCCTGTATCTGCAACACGGGTTTGATGCGCAGGATCGTGCCGATGAGGGCCGCGGCGGGGGTGAGCCTGCCGCCCTTTTTGAGGTATTTCAGCGTATCGAGGGAGATATAGATACTGCTGTCGAATTTGGTCGCAAGCAAGACGTCTTTGATCTCTGCCGCGCTCTTTCCCTGCTTGGCGAGGGCGATGGCATCGTACACGCTCTGCCGCTGTGTGATGGAGATGCGCTGGTTATCGACGACCTGCACTCTTCCGCCGTATGCCTTGGCGAGGTTTTGCGCCGTGTGGCAGGATTCGGACAGCCCGCTCGACATGGGAATGTGTACGATCTCGCTGCCGTCCTTCAAAAGTTCGTCCCAGAGGTCCGTCACGCTCGCGACGGCGGGTTGGGAGGTGGAGACGCTCGCGTCTCCTTTCAGATGTTCATAGAACTGTTCCTGTGTGAGGTTAATGTCCTCAAAGTACTCTTTGCCGTCGATCAGAAAGGGCATCGGAAGCACAAAAATTCCCAGTTTTTTTGCGTCCGCCTGTGTGATGCCGCTGTTCGAATCGGTGACAATCTTTACAATTGCCATATCCGCTCTCCAAATATTTATTTTGTGAACTGTCCTATTATACATGACTTTGCGGGTAAAGTCAAGGAATTGCGTCAACTCGCGGGGAAATTTTATGCTTTTTTCACGTTGTATTGACTTTTTTTCGCGGCCATGGTAAGATAGAACCATGTTTCGCATTCTAACGAGAAGAGAACTGAACCCCACCGTCACGATGATCGAGGTCGAAGCTCCGCGCATTGCCGAGAAGGCCCTTGCGGGGCAGTTTGTCATTCTCCGCACCGACGGGCGGGGAGAACGCATTCCGCTCACGATCGCGGGGACGGATAAAAAGAGGGGGGCCGTCGCCGTCATCTTTCAGGTCGTCGGCGGGACGACGATGGCATTGAATGAGAAGAGAGCGGGGGATACCCTCGCCGATTTCGTCGGGCCGCTGGGCAACCCCACGGAGATCGCGGGCGTCAAGAAGGCGATCGTCGTGGGCGGCGGCGTCGGCTGTGCCATCGCGCTCCCCGTCGCAAGACGGTTGAAGGAGGCGGGTGCCGCCGTGCATTCCGTCATCGGGTTCAGGAGCAGTGAATTCGTCATTCTCTCCGAGGAATTCCGCGCGTTTTCCGATTCGTTCGCCCTGACGACGGACGACGGGAGCCTTGGGGAGAAGGGCAACGTCTGCATTCCCCTGCGGCGGCTCCTCGAGGGGGAGACGTTCGACGCCGTGTATGCGATCGGGCCTCTTGTCATGATGAAGTTTGTCGCCGCCGCGACAGAGCCGTACCATGTCAAAACGATCGTGAGCATGGACCCCATCATGATCGACGGCACGGGAATGTGCGGCTGTTGCCGCGTGAGAGTGGGCGGAGAGATGAAGTTCGCCTGCGTTGACGGACCCGATTTCGACGCGCACCTGATAGATTTTGACGAGGCGATCGCCCGCAACCGCGCCTATCTTCCCTTTGAGGCCCAAGCGCGCGAGAGGCATTGCAACCTGTACAAAAAGGAGGTCAACTGATGTACGATCCCCGTCCCACAAAATATCCCATGCCCGTGCAGGACCCCGAAGAGAGGAGACGCAATTTCGGCGAGGTCGCGCTCGGCTATGACAGAGAGACGGCCGTGAGGGAAGCCTCCCGCTGTCTGCATTGCAAGGCGCACCCCTGCATGGAGGGCTGTCCCGTCTCCGTCCGCATTCCCGATTTCATCGCAAAGATCGCGGCGGGGGACTTTGAAGGGGCCTATGAGGTCATATCGGAGAGTTCCTCCCTGCCCGCCGTCTGCGGGCGGGTGTGCCCGCAGGAGAAGCAGTGTGAAAAATTCTGTGTGCGCGGAGGAAGGGGGGAGCCTGTCGGCATCGGCCGTTTGGAGCGGTTTGCGGCGGACTTTCATCTCGCGCAGGAAACGGAGGGGGAACTGCCCGCCCCCAACGGGCACAGGGTGGCAGTCGTCGGCTCGGGGCCTGCGGGGCTTGCCTGCGCGGGGGAACTCGCGAGGCGGGGCTATGAGGTTACGGTGTTTGAGGCTCTTCACGAGGCAGGCGGCGTCCTCATATACGGCATTCCCGAATTCCGCCTTCCCAAAGAGATCGTTCGGCGGGAGATCGGGCGGCTCCTCGCCCTCGGCGTGAAGATCGAGACGGACAGCGTCATCGGGCGGCTGTACACGGTGGAGGAGCTGAAAACGGAACTCGGTTTTGAAGCGGTCTTTCTCGGCACGGGGGCGGGACTTCCCCGCTTCATGGGCATCAGGGGGGAGAACGCCAACGGCGTCTTTTCCGCCAACGAATATCTGACCCGCGCAAACCTCATGAAGGCCTATGAAGAGGACAGCGAAACGCCCATCTACCGCGGAAGGCAGGTGGCGGTGGTGGGCGGCGGCAACGTCGCCATGGACGCCGCGAGGACGGCAAGGCGGCTCGGCGCGGAGGTCACGATCGTCTACCGCAGGGGCATGGAGGAGCTTCCCGCACGGCGCGAGGAGGCCGAACATGCCAAAGAAGAGGGGATCGCATTCAGGCTCCTCGCCAACCCCGTCGAGATCTTGACCGACGGCGAGAACAACGCAGTCGGATTGAAATGTGTGGAAATGGAACTCGGACAGCCCGACGCGAGCGGCAGACGGAGACCCATTGCAAAGGAGGGGAGCGAATTCACGATCGCGGCAGATTGCGTGATCATGGCCCTCGGGACTTCGCCCAATCCCCTTGTGAAGATGACCACGGAGGGGCTTGCAACGAGGGCGCACGGGGAGATCGCCGCCGACGGAGAGGGCAGGACCTCGCTCGAGGGCGTCTTTGCGGGCGGGGACGCCGTGAGCGGCTCTGCGACCGTCATTCTTGCCATGGGCGCGGGGAAGAGGGCGGCGGAGAGCATCGACAGGTACCTGAAAGGGGCATAAGCGGGCGGCCGCCTCTTGGCCGCTTCTAAAATTTACGGCAGATTCATACAGTATTGTATGAATTTTTTTTATCGCCATCGGGTGGCGATGGGGTTTCTCTCAATTCTGCTCGCCGTCGCCATGACGTTCGGCGTCTGCTTTTTCGCCCTCTCGCGCACGGCCGCGCAGACAAGCCGTCTCGTGGTCGTCATCGACGCGGGGCACGGCGGTATCGACGGCGGCGTTGTCGGGATCGAGACGGGCACCAAGGAGAGCGATATCAACCTCTCCCTCTCGCGCATCTTGCAGACCGCCTTTGAGGACGCGGGTTTCTACGTCGTGCAGACACGCCCGACGGAGGCGGGGCTTTACGGCGCGGCGACGAGCGGCTACAAGCGGAGGGACATGCAGAGGAGGGCGGAGGTCATCAACGGCAGTTCGCCCGCCCTCGTCATCTCCGTGCATCAGAATTTCTTTTCCCTGCGCTCGAGGAGGGGGGCGCAGGTCTTTTTCAGGGAGGATTCCGATCCCTCCCGCCTGCTCGCCTCGCACATTCAGGCCGAACTCAACGGCATGCCCGAATGCGTCAAAAAGACGGACGCCCTCAAGGGGGATTATTACGTCCTGAATTGCAGCGATTATCCCTCCGTCATCGTCGAGTGCGGCTTTCTCTCCAACGCGGAGGACGAAAAGCTCCTCGTCACGGAGGAGTATCAGAGGAAGATCGCCGCCGCGATCCTCAAGGGCGCGCTCTCCTTTCTGACGACAGAGACTTCATAACATTTGACAAAGCCCCTCCCGCATGATATAATGGAGAGGATATGGCGTACTGCAACAGAAAAACATATGAACTTCGCTATTCCGATTTCGACTTCAAGGACGAGCTGACGCTCGCCTCTTTGCTCGCGCTCGTGCAGGAATCGGCCTGTCTGAGCGCGGACGAGCTTGGGTTCGGCTACGACGATCTGCGGCCGCTCGGCTACGGTTTTTTGGTGGTGAACACCTATTGCAAATTCTTTCGTCCCGTCCGCCTCGGCGAATCGGTCACGGTCGAGACTTGGCCCCTTCCGCCCCGCCACTATGTATTCGAGCGGCATTACCGCGTCCTCTCGGGGGAAGAGGAGGTCGCCTTGCTCGCGTCGCGCTGGTTCCTCGTCGATATGCGGACGTTTTCGCTCCTCCTCCCCGAAAAATTGGGGGAGGTGAACGCGAATTGTCCCTATCGGAGCGACAGGGCGGTGGACGTCCCCGCATGGAAGATCCCGAAGATCACAGAGGGGAGGGAGGTCTACACGATGCGCGTAAGGACCTCCCATTGCGACCACTATATGCACGCCAACAATGCGCGGTATCTCGACTTCTTCACCGATTGCTTTCCGATGGAGGAACTCGCAAAAAAGCGCGTCGTCTCCTTTTCCGTCGCCTACCTGAAACAGGCGAAGGAGGGGAGGGAGCTTCACCTCCTCCGTCAGGACTTTGAATGGTACACCCTCTGCGAGGCATGGTCGGACGGGGAACTTCTGACGCAGTTCCGCGTGGACTTTGCGGAGGCCTGACATGAAAGCCGACAAGCCGTCCATTCTGAAATACGTCAACATCTGCAAGAGGATGATCGTTATATTCGGCGTCATCGCGATCCCCGCGTTCATGATCTGCCTCATCTTTGCCTGCATGAGCTACGCGGCGTTCTGGTTCCTCGCGCCCGCCGTTCTCATCGTCTATCTCACCGCCTATGGGATCTATGCGGTCCGCGTCTCCATGGGCACGGTGATCGGGATCGAGACGACGGACAAGGTCGTCTATGTCAAGACCAAGCGCACGACGTACACCTATGACGTCAGGCAGGGCTGTAAGGAAGTCAAGGTGACGAAGCGGAAGTTCGTCTGCACCTTTGAGACGCAGGACTCGCGGGACAAGTTCACCTTTTACAGAAAAGTTTGGTTCACGCGGTCGTATGAGACCCAATTCACCGCCGAGGAGATCGCGGCATTCTATCCCGAGATCGCGGACATGGACCTCGGCAGGTAACAAAGTCTTACAAAGGGAGGCCTTTTATGCTTCGCGATCGGTTATATGAGGAGAGCGCGTCGAGCAGCCGCGCCAACGCAGAGAGCAAAATTTACACCCTCTTTTTGGTCCTTTCCATCATTTGCTTTGCCGTTGCGGGCGTCACCGCATTCTATTCGACGGCTGTTTTGCCGACCACCGCATCCGACCCCGAGATCCCCTCCGACGCCAAGATCTTTACGTTCGTGAGCTGGATCCTCTTCATCGCAATCTTCTTGGGCTTGGGCGTCCTGTTCTGGTTCATCAAAAAGAGATTCAACGTGAGCTACGACTACACGTTCGTGGAGGATGAACTCCGCGTCACCAAGGTGTTCAACGGCAGATCGAGGAAGTCGGTCGCCGTCATCACCGCGCAGTCTATCCTCAGGATCGGCTATTGCGAGAATGCGTCCTTTGCGGACGTCCTGCGGGGGCTGCGCAATAAACCCTGCTATCTCACCCCCAACAAGACGCCCGCCGACGGGAAGATGTGGATCTATATCGTCGTCAGCGGCGCGCTCGACAGGACGGTCTATGTGGCCGAATGCACAAAGACGCTGCTCGAATACCTCGTGCAGAGCGCGGGCGTCAACAAGTTTGAAAGAGGATGATCTACTTCGATAATGCCGCCACGACCCGTCCCAACGGCGAGGCCTTGAAGCGGGCGGCCGAATTTACGACGGAACTGTACTTCAATCCCTCTGCCAAGTACGGCGGAGGCTTTGCCGTATTCAAAAAACTCGGCGAGATGAGGGATTCCCTCCTCAAAGCGGCAGGTGCGGCGGGCAGATTCGACCTCATCTTCACCTCCTGCGGGAGCGAGGCAGACAATCAGGCGATCTTTTCCGCGGCGAAGCGGGGGAACGCCGTCACGACGGCTGGGGAACACGCGGCCGTCTTTTCGAGCTTCACGGAGCTGAAAAATAGGGGCGTGGAGCCGCGTTTCGCGCCCATAGAGCGGGACGGAAGCGTCAAGGCCGAGAGCGTCCTCTCCCTCGTGGACGAGAAAACTTCCCTCGTCTCCGTCGTCCACGTCAACAACGAGACGGGCGCGGTCAACGACATTGCGGCGATCGCCAAGGCCGTAAAAGAAAAAAATCCCCGCACGGTGTTCATGAGCGACGGCGTGCAGGCCTTCGGCAAGCTTCCCTTTTCCATTCCCTCCGAGGTCGATCTCTATGCGGTCAGTGCGCACAAGATCGGCGGATTGAAGGGCACGGGGGGGCTGTTCAAGCGGAAAAATCTCTCCCTCACGCCGTACATCTTCGGCGGCGGGCAGGAAAACGGGCTTCGGAGCGGCACGGAAAACACCTATGGCGTCGCCGTGTTCGCCTATGCCGCCGAGTTGAAATTCCGAACCCTCGGAGAGGACGCCAAACGGTTGGAAAGGTACCGCGAGAAGCTCTTTGCGGGCCTCGATCGGGACGTCTTTACCCGCATTTCTCCCGAAAACGGTTCGCCGTACATTCTGACGGTCTCCGCCGAGGGGATGCGGGGCGAAGTGTTACAGCGCATGCTCTGGGACAGGGGCCTCTGCGTCGGCACGGGCAGTGCGTGTTCCTCGAAGAACCGTTTCAGCCGCGTCATCACGGCGTGCGGGTACGGCGAGCGCGTCCTCGACGGCGTGATCCGCATGAGTTTTTCCCCCGCGACGACGGAGGAAGAGATCGGCGAGGCGATAGAGATCCTGAACGCTACCGCAAGAGAGTATCAAAATACCGTCTTAGCGTCCCGCGCATAGCCGCGGAGAAATATAAGGAATGCTTATGGAAAAAGTCATCATCATCCGCTATGCGGAGATCCATTTGAAGGGAAAGAACCGCGGGTATTTCGAGCGGGTCTTTGCCAACAATCTTGAAAAGGCATTAAAGGGGATCCGCCATGAGATCCACCGCACGAGCGGGCGATATCTCGTCGCCGCCTTCGATGAAGAGAGGACGTACGAGATCATGGGGCGCGTCTCCAAGGTGTTCGGCGTGCATTCCTATTCGCTCGGCCTCCTTGTCGCAAGCGACGAGGACAGCATCTTCGAGGCCGTAAAAGAGGTCGCGCCGCAGAGCGGGACGTTCAAGGTCGAGACGCACCGCGGGGACAAGCACTACCCGCTCACCTCCATGGAGATCAGTGCGCGTATCGGCGGGCGGCTCCTCGACGCAAACGCCGCCCTGAAAGTGGACGTTCACACCCCTCAACACACCGTCTATATCGACGTCCGCGAGGGAGGGAAGGCCCTCGTGTTCGGCATGTTTTGCAACGGCGTCCATGGAATGCCCGTCTCCACGGCGGGGAGGGGACTTCTGCTCATCTCGGGCGGGATCGATTCGCCCGTTGCGGGGTACATGATGGCAAAGCGGGGGATGACGGTCGAACTTTTGCACTTCCATAGCTATCCTTACACGAACGAGGCGGCCAAGGAGAAGGTCGTGACACTTGCGAAGATCATCTCCGACTATACGCTCGTCACGCGGATCACGACGGTGAGCGTCACGCACATTCAGGAGGAGATCCACAAAAACTGCGCCGCCGAACTCAATGTGACCCTGCTTCGCCGCTTCATGTTCCGCATTGCCGAGCGCGTCGCCGCCCATGTCGGGGCGGGGTGCCTTGTGACGGGGGAGAGCCTCGGGCAGGTCGCGAGCCAGACGCTCGAGGGGCTAACGTCGTCCAACGCCGTCGTGAGCCTTCCCGTCCTGCGCCCGCTCATTGGCTTCGACAAGGAGGACATCGTCGCTCTCGCAAAGAAGATCGGCACATTTGAGACGTCAACGCTTCCCTACGAGGACTGCTGTACCGTGTTCTTGCCCGATTTTCCCGCCATCAGGCCGAAGCTCTCCTTCATCGAGGAAGAGGAGAAGAAGCTCGATGTTGACGCCCTCGTCGAGGAGGCACTTTTGACGCGGGAGATCATAAGATTTTAATCGTTCCACCATTCGTCGGGAAGAAGAGGGGAGGAACTGATCCGAACGAGGGGGAGAAAGATCGTCTCTCCCTCGATATTTTTATAGACGGGGGTCACGCTGTAACGGTAGCTTTCTCCCTGCTTTACCGAACTGTCGCTGATGCACTTCTGATATTTTCCGCTGTAGATCGTGGTTTCGACGCCGCGATTTTCTCTTTTTATCACATAATCATAGTACTCTGTCTGACATAGTACTATGTTTACGGTCCCATTTGTGACCGAAATCGTCGGCATTTCGATCTTAGGAAGGGAATATCGCGTACTCATCTCTGTGGGCGCGGTACTTTTTTTGAACAGTTCCTTTCTGTCCGTCAGAAAGGGAGAATTGGGGTCGGAGAGGAGGATCCTGTGGTTGGTTTCGTACTCCTCCATGTCGATTTTGAGTTCCTCGACGCCGTCGCAGGGCGGAAAGGGGGCGGGCGCATGCGTCCGATAGACAGCTTTGAGAATGTCGAGCGCGATGTTTGCGGGAAGCCCTCCGCCGCTTGCCGTAATTTCGGAGTTGTCCCTGTTGCCGAGCCAGACCGCCACGGCGTCCTCCGAGGTATATGCGATCGTGTAGGCGTCCGTGTTGCCCGTTTTGCCCTCGGCGGTGCCCGTCTTTGCGCAGACGTCGTAGGGGAGATTTTTGAGCTTTTTCGCCGTGCCCTCCTTGACGGCGGTTTTCAGCATGTCGCTCACAAGGTAGCTCGTCTCCTCCGAAAACACTCTCGTCTCCCGCGGCCGATACTCATAGATGACCTTCCCCTTGTCGTTTTCGATGCGGGAGATGACCTTTGAGGGGGCGTAATTTCCGCGGTTTGCGAGGACGGCGTACCCGTCGGCAAGCGCGGGGAGCGAAAAGCCCTCCCTCATTCCGCCCAAGGCGAGGGCGAGGGACCAATCCTCCCTGTCGATGTGCAGTCCCATTCTGTCGAGATAGGCCGTGGCCCGCTCGCAGCCCATGGCGTTCAAGATCTTGACGGCGGGAATGTTGACGCTGTGGGAGAGGGCGTACCGCGCGCTCATGTATTTCCCGCTCGCGCCGCCCGCGTCATCGGGAGAATAACCCGAAAAATCCGTCCTCTCGTCCAAAATTGGCGTCGCGGGGCAGATGAGGTCCTCCTCGATCGCGGGGCCGTAGACGAGGAGGGGCTTTAAGGTGGAGGCGGGGAGCCGTTTCAGCACGCCGCAGGTGGAATAGAACGCCTTGACGCCGTTCGTCCTGTTGTCCCGCACGAGTGCGCAGACGTCCGAATCCGCCCGCACGCTTTCGAGTTCGTTCTGCAAGGTCCTGTCGAGAAAGGTGTAGATGCGGATCGAGCCGAAGTCTCCTTCGTCGGCTTCGGGGAAGATCTCCGCAAGTTCATCAAAGACGAGGGAGAGATAGCTGTCGCCGCCCTTTGTCTTGGAGGGAAGGGCGGGGAGGGGCACTTGGACGGCCTCTTGATAGGCTTCGCCGTCCAAAAATCCCTGCTCATTCATGAGGTTCAGCACAAAGTTGCGGCGGGAGAGGCAGGCCTCCGCGTTGCGGAAGGGGGAGTAGCGGTTGGGGGAGCGGACGAGGGCGGCGAGCATCGCGCTCTCGGCGGGGGTAAGCTCTTCCGCCTCTTTTCCGAAGTAAAAGTCGGACGCCGCCGCAACGCCGAACACGTCGTGCCCGAAGTAGATGGAATTGAGGTAGAGTTCGATGATCTGATCCTTGGAATACCGCCTTTCGAGCTGCCGCGTCAGCTTGACTTCCTTCAATTTTCGGTCGATCGTCTTTTCGCTCGTGAGGTGGGTGTTTTTGATGAGCTGTTGGGAGATCGTGGACGCTCCCTCGCGGAAGGAGAACGTGCGGATATTTTTGAGGATCGCCCCGCCGATGCGCCGATAGTCGAGGCCGTGGTGGGTATAGAAGCGTTTGTCCTCGACGGCGACGAACGCCTGCGGGACGTGCGCGGGCAGATCGTCCAAGGAGACGCTTCTCCTCATCGCCGACTCCACTTGCTTGCCCTCTCCGTCATAGACCCTGACGCATGCGGTGGAGAGGTTCAGCTTCTCGCCGTCAAGCTCTACGCCCGCCGTCGCGCCCAAATACCAAAAGATCCCGCCGAGCAGCAATACGGCAAGAATGCCGAGCGGAATGAAGATCGCAATGAGTACTTTTTTCATCCGTGACAGTATGTGTGAGTGCGCAAAAATTAAGCAAAAATACCTTTTTGGCTTCAACTTGCGATTTTCTGCAAAAAGATGATTGAAAAAACATTTGCTTTATGTTATAATTACTCTGTATGAAAACATTACAGCAGATCATTGACGAGAGCCAAAGGATCGTCTTTTTCGGCGGGGCGGGGGTGTCCACGGAGAGCGGGATCCCCGATTTCCGCTCCGAGGACGGGCTTTACCGCCAAAAATACACCGTTTCGCCCGAGACGATGCTCTCGCACGATTGGTTCTTTTCGCACACGGAGGAGTTCTTCAAGTTCTACCGCGACAAGATGCTTCCCCTTTGGGCGGAGCCGAACGCGGCGCATAAAAAGCTCGCCGAACTTGAAGAGAAGGGCAAACTTCTCTCCGTCGTCACACAGAACATCGACGGCCTCCATCAAAAGGCGGGGAGCAAAAAGGTCTATGAACTCCACGGCTCCGTCCACAGGAACACCTGCCTGAAATGCGGAAAGACCTATACGGCGGAACAGATCGCGGCGGCGAAGGGGGTCCCTCACTGCGATTGCGGCGGCCTCATCAAGCCCAATGTCGTCCTGTACGGCGAACCCCTTGACGGGGACACCGTGGAGGGGGCCGTCCTCTCCATTGCCGCGGCAGATACGCTCATCGTTGCGGGGACGTCGCTCACCGTCTACCCCGCGGCGGGCTTTGTGAGCTATTTCAGGGGGAAGTCTCTCGTTCTCATCAACCGCGACCCCACCCCGCTCGACAGTCAGTGCGACCTCGTCCTGCACGGCAAGGTCGGCCAGATCCTTTCGGAAATCAAAGTATGAAATATCACATCGTCACCTACGGCTGTCAGATGAACCTGCACGAATCGGAGAAGATCGCGGGCATCCTCCGCGACAAGGGATACACCGAGGAGGGGGACATCGACGAAGCCGACATCATCGTCTTTAATACCTGTTGCATCCGCGAGAATGCCGAAAACCACGCCTTCGGCAACATCGGCGCACTCAAACGGCGCAAACGGGAGAAAAAGGACCTCATCATTGCCGTCGGCGGCTGTATGGCGCAGGAGAAGGGCAAGGCGGAGCTGATCAGGCAGAAGTTTCCCTTCGTCGATATCCTCTTCGGGACGCACAATCTGGGCGAACTCGGCGACCTCATCGACAGAAAGAGGGCGCAGAAGAAGCGCGTCTTTTCCCTCAAAGAGGAGAGGGGGGAGACGGAGGATGGCATCGTCCCCGTGCGCACGGGCTACCCCGGGGCATGGGTCAACATCATGTACGGCTGCAACAACTTCTGCTCCTACTGCATCGTGCCCTATGTGCGCGGGCGGGAGCGTTCGCGGAGCGCGGACGACGTTGTCTCCGAAGTTCGGTCGCTCGCGGCGGAGGGCTATAAGGAGATCACTCTCCTTGGGCAGAACGTCAATTCCTACCGCGGGGAGGACGGCACGACGTTCCCTGCGCTCCTCGACAGATGCGGGAGCGTCGATGGGGATTTCCGCCTCCGCTTCATGACTTCCCACCCCAAGGATTTTTCAGAGGAACTTGTGGCAGTCGTCAAGAGGCATAAAAAGATCTGCAATGCCATTCATCTGCCCGTGCAGTCGGGGTCCGACCGCATTCTTTCCCTCATGAACAGACGCTACACGCGGGAGAAGTACCTCTCCGAGATCGCGATGCTGCGCCGCGAGATCCCCGATTGCGCCGTGACGACGGACATCATCGTCGGCTTTCCCACCGAGACGGAGGAGGACTTCCGGGACACGCTCTCCCTCGTGAAGGAGGCGGGTTTTTCTTCGGCATTCATGTTCATCTATTCGCCGCGGACGGGGACGAAGGCCGCCGCAATGGAGGGGCAGGTAGAGGAGGAAGTCGCAAAGGACAGGCTCTCCCGCCTCATCGAGGCCGTCAACGAGCAGACCCGCACGATCAGTGCGGGCTACGTCGGAAAGTCGTGCGAGATCCTCTGCGAGGGCTTTGACGGGAAGAAAAAGCTCTACCTCGGCAGGGACGAGTACGGCAGAATGGGGTATTTTGCAAGCGAAAAAGATCGCATCGGGGAATTCGTCACGCTCAAAGTGGAGCGTGCAAACGGCATCTCCCTGTACGGAAGCATAGAGTAACGGAGGAAAAAACATGGGTCTTTCACCGATGATGGAACACTGGAAGAAGATCAAAGCGGCCCATCCCGACTGCCTTGTCTTTTATCGTCTCGGCGATTTCTATGAGATGTTCTTCGGGGACGCCGAAAAGGCGAGCAAGATCCTCGACCTGACCTTGACGGGTCGGGACTGCGGCATGCAGGAGCGCGCGCCCATGTGCGGCGTTCCCTATCACGCCGTTGACGCCTATATCCAGAAGCTCGTCGACGCGGGGGAGAAGGTCGCCATCTGCGAACAGCTCTCCGACCCAAAGGCGTCCAAGGGCATGGTCGATCGCGACGTCATCCGCGTCGTCACGGCGGGCACCGTGACCGAGGAGAGCCTCCTCGACGAAAAGAAAAACAACTACATCGCCTGCGCCTACAAAAAGAACGGAAAATACGCGCTGGCGTGGGCGGACATCACGACGGGGGACTTCTGCTGTACGGAGCTTGAGAGCGCGGAGAAGTGCCTCTCCATGCTTGTCAACCTCTCCGTCGCCGAGATCATCTGCAACGACGATTTCCTCTTTGAGACCAAGGACTGCGGGGAGATCGCACGGGGGGCGATCCCGCCGATCTCCTGCTATCTTCCCTATGCCTTCCACCTCGCGAGCGCGGAAAAGAACTTGAAAGAGCAATTTTCCGTGGCCTCCCTTGACGCTTTGGGGCTGAATGGCCGCGAGGGAGCCGCGATCGCAGCGGGAGCCGTCATCGCCTACCTTCTCGAGACGCAGAAACACGCCCTCAAAAACATCAACGCCCTCCGCTTTGCCGACGGATCGGATTCCATGTCTCTCGACCCCGCCGCGCTCCGCAACCTTGAGATCCTGCGGAACAACGCCGAGGGGAAAAAGTACGGGTCCCTTTTGTGGCTCCTCGACAGGACGGAGACGGCGATGGGGGGAAGAAAGCTCGCGTCCATTCTCCTCGATCCTCTGAAAAATATCGGCAGGATCAACATGCGCCTCGACGCGGTCGATGAGCTGTTTCGGGCGGGCGTCGTCCGCATGGGGCTTACGGATATGCTCGGCGGAATGCGGGACATCGAACGCCTCACGGGGCGCATCTCCAACGGCAACCTCCAGCCGAGGGACTGTCTCGCGCTCTCCGCGTCCCTCTCCATCATTCCCAACATCAAATTCCAGCTCTCGGGCTTCAAATCGGGGCTGTTATGCTCCATTGCGGGGCGTTTGGCGGACACGAGGGAGGTCTGCGCCCTCATCGACGGCGCGATCTCGCCCGCGGCGACGACCCTGCGCGAGGGGGGGTATATCAGGGAAGGGTACAATGACCAGCTCGACTCCCTCCGCGACGTCAAGACGAGGAGCAAGGCCCTCCTCACCGAACTTGAGACGAGGGAGCGCGAAAGGACGGGGATCAGGACCCTCAAAGTGGGCTATAACCGAGTATTCGGGTACTATATCGAAGTCAGCAACAGCTTCAAGGACCGCGTGCCCTATTCCTACACGCGGAAACAGACGCTGACCACGGGCGAACGCTACACGAGCGAAGAACTCAAGGAGCTTGAGGCGAAGATCCTCGGCAGCGACGATCAGGCGCAACGCCTCGAAGAACATCTCTATACCGCGCTCCTTGAGATCTTAGAGCGCAACATCGCCGTGTTCCGCAAGATCGCGGAGGCGATCGCCGAGCTTGACGTTCTCGTCTCCTTTGCGACCGTCGCCAAGGAGAACAAGTACACTCGCCCGCAGATCACGGAGGAGGGGCCTCTCGAGATCGAAGAGGGGCGGCACCCCGTCGTCGAGGCGATCTCGCGGGAGAGGTTTGTCCCCAACGATTGCATGCTCGACGGGAACGAAAACCGCACGATGATCCTGACAGGCCCCAACATGGCGGGGAAAAGCACCTATTTGAGGCAGAACGCCCTCATCGTCTACATGGCGCACATCGGGTGTTTCGTACCCGCAAAGAGGGCGGTCATTCCGCTCACGGACAGGATCTTCACCCGCATCGGCGCGAGCGACAATCTGATCTCCGACCGCAGCACCTTCATGGTGGAGATGACCGAAGTCGCCAACATCCTGCGGAATGCGACGCCGCAGAGCCTCCTCATTCTCGATGAAGTCGGGCGGGGAACGAGTACATTCGACGGACTTTCGATCGCGTGGGCGGTCATCGAATATCTGACGCAGAACATCCGCGCCAAGACCCTCTTTGCGACCCATTACCACGAACTCACCGAGCTGGAGGGGAAGCTCGACGGCGTTAAGAATTATAAGATCAGCGTGCGGGAGATCGCGGGGAGCATCGTGTTCCTGCGGAAGATCGTGCGCGGCGGGGCGTCCCGCTCCTTCGGCGTGGAAGTCGCCGCGCTTGCGGGTGTGCCCGAGGCCGTGACCACCCGCGCGAAGGCCATTTTGAGGTCCCTCGAAAAGCAGGAGGTCCGCACCGTTCCCGCCGAGGAGCCTCCCGCGGAGGACGAAAGGACGCTCGATCTCATGGAAGAACTTGGCGGCCTCGACGTCGATATGCTCACGCCCATGCAGGCACTCGCGCTCATCGCAGAGTGGAAGGAGAAACTGAAATGATCAATATCCTGTCCCCCGACGTCTATAACCGCATCGCGGCGGGTGAGGTCGTCGATCGGCCGTATTCCGTCGTCAAGGAACTCGTTGAAAACGCCATTGACGCGGGGGCGAGCGAGATCGCCGTCGAGATCGAGGGCGGCGGCAAACAGAAGATCCGCGTCGTCGATAACGGGTGCGGCATCGGGAGGGACGAACTCTTCAAGGCGTACTCTCCCCATGCGACGAGCAAGCTCTCTGCCGCGGAGGACCTCTTCACCGTCTCCACTCTCGGATTCCGCGGCGAGGCCCTTGCCTCCATTGCGTCCGTCTCGAGAATGCGCATCGTTTCCGACGCGGGGCAGGGGGCCTTCTCGCTCGCCTGCGAGGGAGGCGTCTTGGGCGAAGTCACACCCTCCGCAGGTGCAAAGGGGACGGAGGTCACCGTCTGTGATCTCTTCTACAACACGCCCGCCCGCCTGAAATTTTTGAAATCGGACAGCCAGGAGGAGGGGGACGTCACCAACATGATGGCGCGGTTCATTCTCTCCCGCCCCGAGATCTCCTTCACCTACACCGCGAACGGAAAACTCAAATTCCGCTCCCTCGGCGAGGGGCTACCCTCCGCCATCGCCGTCGTCTACGGGGCTTCAACGCTCGACAACTGCCTCGAGATCTCGGCCGACAAGCACGGCATTCTCCTGCACGGCTTCATCGGAAACAGGAACTATTCCAAGCCGAACAGGACCTATCAGAGCCTGTTCGTCAACGGACGGTACGTCGTCAATCAGACGGTCGCGGCGGCCGTCACGAACGCCTATGCCGCATACCTCATGAAGAGGCAGTACCCCTTCTATGTACTCTTCTTGGACGTCCCGCAGGAGATCGTTGACGTCAACGTCCACCCGAACAAGGCAGATGTGAGATTTCAGGACAATCAGATCATCTACGGAAGCGTCTATTCCGTCATTTCGTCCGTCCTCGACGGCAATTCGAGGGCGGTGGAGTACCTTGTCGGCGTCAAGGAGGAGCTTGAACGCGAGCAGCGGGAGCGGGCAGCCGCGCCGTCTGTGCCTGTCCCTGACAGCACAATGACCTATGAAGAGGCCAAAAAGGAGCTGGAATTCGACATTTCTCCCAACAAAAACGGCCCCTCGGAGCCGCGCTTCTACACGCCCGACTCCATCCGCATGGCCGTCCATGCGCCCGAGACGTCTGCCACTGTCGAGACGAGCGAGGACGTGTTTGCCGAAAATCAGCGGCTCTTGCGCGAGGAGGAACATGCGGCCGCCCAACAGCGCGTGGACGTGAAAAACCTGACCTTCAAGGGGGAACTCTTCCACACCTATCTCTTCTATGAGGCGGGGGACGAGGCGTACATTGTTGATCAGCACGCGGCGCATGAACGGCTCATCTACGACCGTCTGCGGGAGAAAATTGCCGCAAGGGCCGTCGTCTCCCAGCCCATGCTCGTGCCCTACCTTTTGGAGGTGAATGCGGCGGAGTTCGCCTTCCTCACAAAAAATTTTCCCGCACTGAGGGAAATGGGCTTTGAGATCGAGGAGTTCGGAAGCGGCTGTATCAAGGTCTCCGCCGTGCCCGCCGATCTCATGAACATCAATCTCAACGCCTTCTTCGGCGAAGTGCTTTCCTCGATGGAATCATTGCGTGCGATCAGGCTCTCCGACCTTATGAAGGATAAACTCGCCTCGGCGGCGTGCAAGGCGGCCGTGAAAGGCGGGGAGTATCTGACCGATGAGGAGGCGAGGAAACTCCTTGAACGCATGGACGGGGACATGGGACTCAAATGCCCGCACGGGCGGCCCGTCGCCGTCAAGGTGAAGCGGAGCGAAATGGAAAAGCTCTTCAAACGCATCGTATGAAAAAATTCCTTGTCATCTGCGGCCCCACGGCCTCGGGAAAGACCGCGCTCGCGGTGGAATGCGCCCGCCTGATCGGGGGCGAAGTCATCTCCTGCGACGCCTTCCAGATCTACCGCGGTCTCGACGTCGGCACGGCGAAGCCATCTGCGGCGGAGCGGAGGGGGATCCCGCACCACATGATCGACGTCGCCGCGCCCACGGAGAATTTTTCGGTGAGCGACTTCGAGCGCATGGCCGTCCCGATCGCCGAGGACATCCTTGACCGCGGAAAGACGCCTGTTCTTTGCGGAGGAACGGGGTTTTACCTCAATTCCATCCTCTATGAACACACCTTCGGAGGTGCGCCCGCCGACCCGTTTGTACGGGGAAAATACGAGAGGATCGCGGCGGAAGAGGGGCGGGAGAGACTGCACGAACGCCTGAGAGAGGTCGATCCCGAGAGTGCGGAAAAGCTCCACGCAAACGACATCAAGCGGGTGATCCGCGCCCTCGAGATCTATGAACTGACGGGGCGGAAGAAGTCCGACCAAAGGGACGGGGATGTTCCGCGCTATCCCTTTGAGGCGTTCGAATTCGCCTTCCCGCGCGAGGTGTTGTACCGCCGCATCGAAGAGCGCGTCGATGAGATGTTTCGGCGGGGGCTTTTGGAGGAAGTTCGCACGCTTTTGCAAAGCGGCGTCCCCGAAAACGCGCAGTGTATGCAGGGGATCGGGTACAAAGAGGTCGTCGAAGGCTTGAAAAACGGCGATTTGCAGAGTACTATGTCAGACATAATCAAGAAAAATACCCGCAATTATGCCAAGAGACAGGAGACATTCTTCAAAAAAATGAAAAATCTGCACAGGATCGAACCGTGCGGGATCGACGAGGCAGCAAGAGAGGTCGTTAGAATATATGAAAGTTGATGAATTGATCGCAAGGGCAGAACGTGACCTTAGGCCGCGTTTTGAGGAGATAGAGGAAATTTCTCTCTTCAATCAGGAGAAAGTTTTGAAGGCGTTCAGGGCCGAGATGATCGCCCTGCGCCACTTTTCGCCCACGACGGGCTATGGCTACGGCGACGAGGGCAGGACCGCTCTCTGCAACGTGTATGCGCGTGCCTTCGGTGCGGAGGCGGCGATCGTCTCTCCCGCCCTTCTTTCGGGGACCCACGCGCTGACCGTCGCGCTCTTCGGCGTCCTCCGTCCTCATGACCGCATCCTCTTTGTCACGGGGGAGCCGTATGACACGATCCGCCCCGTCATTCGGGGGGAGGGCAACGGGTCCTTAGCCGATTTTGGCGTCGGAGCGGAGACGCTTCCCCTGCTCCCGAACGGCAAGATCGACTTTCCCGCCGTCGGGGATAAGCTCAGGACGGAGCGGGTGGACATGCTCTATCTCCAGCGTTCGCGCGGATATGAACTCCGCGACGCCTTCACCGTCGGTGAGATCGGGGAGCTGTGCCGTTTCGCCCGCGCCCAAGGCTTTGAGGGCTGTCTCTTCGTTGACAACTGCTACGGCGAATTCGTCGAGAGGACGGAGCCGACGGAAGTCGGGGCGGATCTCATTGTCGGGAGCCTCATCAAGAACCCCGGGGGCGGCCTCGCTCCCACGGGCGGCTACATCGCGGGGAGGGAAAAATTTATCCGCCTCTGTGAAAATCGCCTCACCGCGCCCTCTGTCGGCGGGGAGATCGGCTCCTACGCCTATGGCTATCAGCCCTATTTTCAGGGATTTTTCCTCGCGCCGCACGTCGTTGGGCAGGCCTTGAAGGGGGGACTTCTCATCGGCAGGTGTATGGAACTGCTCGGCTATGAGAACTTTCCCGCGACGGACAAGCCCCTTGCCGACATCACCCGCGCCATCCGCTTTGATACCGAAAAAGAGCTTTGCGACTTCATTCAGTCGGTGCAGGACGTCTCTCCCGTCGATTCCTTCGTCAAGCTGGAGCCGTGGGACATGCCGGGGTATGACGACAAGGTAATAATGGCAGCGGGGACTTTTGTTGCGGGGGCGAGCATCGAACTTTCCGCAGACGCGCCGATCAGGAAGCCGTACACCGCCTATTTTCAGGGCGGCCTCACCTATGAGCATTGCAAGCTCGCCTGCCGCGAGATTTTGAAAAAACTGTTGCCGTGATCTTCCACTGTAAAAAACGCTCTCTCAAGGGGTTGGGAGAGCGTTTTTTTGATGTTTTTTATTTGGTCCCGAAGAGCCTGTCGCCCGCGTCGCCAAGCCCGGGGAGGATATACCCGTCCTCGTTGAGGCAACGGTCCAGCGTGGAGACGTAGATCTGAACGTCGGGATGCTCCTTTGCGACGTGTTCGACGCCCGCGGGGGCACCGATGATCGACATCAGTTTGATGTGTTTGCATCCGCGCTTTTTGAGGACGGCGATCGCGTCGCATGCCGAGCCGCCCGTCGCGAGCATGGGATCGACCAGCAGGACGAGCTTTTCGTCGATGCCGTCGGGGAGTTTGCAGTAGTAGACCTGCGGTTGGAGCGTCTTTTCGTCGCGGTACATGCCGATATGTCCGACCTTGGCATTGGGGAACACCTTATGTACGCCGCCGACCATGCCGAGACCCGCCCTGAGGATGGGGACGATGGCGACGCTGCCCTCGGGGACGCGGTATTGGCGCGTGACTTCGAGAGGGGTCTCCACGTCCACGGGGACGAGTTCCACGTCCTTCATGCTCTCATAGGTCATGATGATCGTGATCTCCTCGACGAGTTCGCGGAATTCCTTCATTCCCGTGTTCTTGTCGCGCAGAATGGCGATCTTGTGGTTGATCAGGGGGTGATCGAAGATGAATACGTTGTCCATTGGAACCTCCGAACTTCGGGTATTTTTACTATCATAGCACACTTTGATGAGAAATACAAGGCGGGAACAAATTTTTTTGAATTTTTTATAAAAATCGTGTCCAAAGGTATTGACAACATCTGGGAACGGTGGTATTATTATGATATCAAAATGATATCACATTCGGGAGGATATTGAAATGGAAGAAAACAAGGCCGCAAGGCCCCTGAACGTCGTGGACGAACGTCCCGCAAAGTGCGTCAACGGTTGGGTGATGCTGTTTGTCGTCATCGGCATGGTCATCGTAGGCATCGCGCTGTTTGTCGTCGGAGTCATGTTCGGCGGCTCCGAGGACGGCATGCACGCTCTCCTCGCCCTCGCCCCTGTCGGGGTATTGACCTTTATCGCCGCGATCGTCATGTCGATCGGGTTCAAGCTCCTTCAGCCCAACGAGGCCTTCGTTTTGACCCTGTTCGGCAAATACTACGGCACCCTCAAGACGGACGGCTTCTATTGGACGAACCCGTTCTGTTCCGCAGTCAACCCCGCGAGCGCGGTCGCGGCACTCTCTTCGAGGAAGCTCTCCCTGAAGGCCATGACCCTCAATAACGATAAACAGAAGGTCAACGATGAAGAGGGGAACCCCATCGAGATCTCCGTTGTCGTCATCTGGCGCATCACGAACACCGCGCGTGCGGTATTTAATGTAGAAAACTACATGTCATACATCTCCACGCAGTGCGACGCGGCGATCCGCCAGGTCGCGCGGCAGTACCCCTATGACGTCTCCTCGAACGGGGACGAGAATTCCCTCCGCGGCAGTGCGCAGGAGATCGCGGCGATCCTTCGGGAGGAACTTCAGCAGCGCGTGGATATCGCGGGCATCGAGATCATCGAAGCGCGCATCTCTCACCTCGCCTATGCGCCCGAGATCGCGGCGGCGATGCTTCAACGCCAGCAGGCTTCGGCGATCATTGCCGCAAGGCAGAAGATCGTGGAAGGGGCGGTCTCCATGGTCCAGATGGCACTCAACAAGCTGTCCGAAGAGGATATCGTCGAACTTGACGACGAGAGAAAGGCGCAGATGGTCTCCAATCTCCTCGTCGTACTCTGCGGCAACCGCGACGCCCAGCCCGTGGTCGGCACAGGGAGCATCTACTAAACCCTGAAATTCCGTCCACAGAGATGATACGGTGCAACGATGCATGATACTGTAAAAATCAAATTGATCGTTTTGTTCCTGTCAGTTCTATTGATCGGAATAAGTATCTTGTTGTTTTTTATCGATCGGTCGCTGTCGTGGACAATCGGAAAGATCGTCTCCTGCGTCATTGTGAATGTATGGTTATTCTTCATGATCCCCGCATTGCGCCATTCGTATAATCTGAATCGCGGGAAGTCGTACGCGGAGTGGTTCAAGATGGGTCTTGCATTTGGAGCAAGCGGAATTGCGATCCCCGTGCTCTTCGCGCCGTATTTTGGGCTCGTCTATTATTTCACCTTTAAGGATAACTGATAGCACATTAAGAACTATGAGAAATCTGTTTGGCTTTTGCATCATCGACAAGAATGCGGAGTCTCTGCCCACCCCCGACGGGAGCGAGTTCATCGTCAGGCGCGTCGACGAGGGCATGAGCTCCCGTCTCAAAGCGATGGAACGGGAGGAAAATAACGTCCAACGGGCGGCAAATTTCCCGTCTTGGATGCCTCATATGTTCGGGATCCTGCTGTGCGTCGGCGTCCTTCTCCTCTGTGCCGCGATCGAGCTGATGGGGGAGGAGGATATGACCTATGAGGTCGCCGTTTCGTATGGATTCTGGTATTTGATCGGCTTCGGCGGGGGCCTCACCCTTCTCTCGGCACTGTTTTTCGTCCTGCAATACTTCAAGAAAAGAGGCGTGATGAATTCCTTTGCCGTCAGAGAGCATGAATCGCAGTACGAGAAGGTCAAGCGGGAGGCACTCGACAGCATGCTCGTGCCGTCCGACGCGCACCCGCTGGACGTCTTTGCCTACTTTTATAGGATAAAGGACGGGAAGGAGAAGAGCCTTGCCTTTTCAAAACGCCTCGGCAATCTCCCGTTCTTTGCCTTCCGCGACGGCGACGCGCTCTGCATTGCGGACGTCACCTATGTCATCCGCATTCCCTATGAAAACATCGTCTCCGTCTCCCGCGTCATGAAATGGGTCAAATTCATGGGCTGGAACAAGCGGGAGCCGTTCAACAAGGGCGTATTCAAACAGTTCAAGATGCGCATGGACGACAGCGGGGACCTGAGGGTGAAGCCCTATTACCGCGTGGAGATAGGGGGGAGCGAGACATTTGAACTGCTCTTCCCGCCCTATGAGTTCGAGACGCTTTCGCCCATGCTTGGGTACAAGATCCTTGAACTGACCGAAACGAAATAGGAGAAGTTTATGGCTGAAGAGATCGTGAGGGCGGAGGGTCTGAAAAAGACCTTTACCCTCTCAAGAAAACAACAGAAGATCGAAAAGACAGGGGAAACGCGGCGGGTCGCCGTGGACGGACTGTCTTTTTCGGCCTATCGCGGGGAGATCTACGGTCTCCTCGGGCCGAACGGCGCGGGTAAGACGACGACGCTCCGCATGCTCTCGACGCTCATCAGACCCGACGCGGGCGACGCCTTCATCTGCGGCCATTCCGTCGTGAAGGACCCCGCGAAGGTCCGCGACGAGATCGGCTTCATGACAAGCGAACTGAAACTCGAGGGGTTCTTTACGCCCGACTACCTCTTTGACTTCTTCGGGGCGATGCACGGCGTGGAGAAGGGCGTCCTCGCACAGCGGAAGAGGGAACTCTTTTCCAAATTCGGCATCGACAAATTCGCCGAAGTGCAGGTGAAAAACCTCTCGACGGGCATGTTGCAGAAGGTATCGCTCGTCATCGCGATCGTACACGATCCGTCCGTCGTCATCTTTGACGAGCCGACAAACGGGCTTGACGTGCTGACGGCAAAGGTCGTCACCGACTTCCTTTCCGAACTCAAGGCGATGGGGAAGAGCATCCTCCTCTCCACGCACATCTTCTCGCTCGTCGAAAAGCTCTGTGACCGCGTCGGCGTCATCATCGACGGGAGGATGGCGGCAGAAGGGACGCTTGATGAGATCTCAAAGGGCGACCTCGAGACGTCCTTTTTCGACCTCTACCACAGCATCAAGGGGGAAACGGTATGAAACTTCTCGCACTCATGAAGAAGGAATTTCATCGCTTCTTCCACGACCCCCGTCTCATCATCACCATGTTGCTCCCGGGGATCGTCATCTTCCTGCTCTACACGGTCATGGGGGAGGCCATCCACACGGAGCCGCAATCGTACGATTATAAAGTATATCTGCAGGGGGAGGCACCCTCTGTCACCTCCGTTCTTGAAATGGCCGTCGAAAAGAGCGGGAACACCGTCACATGGGTCCCGCTTGAGGATATGGAAGCGGCGCGGAAGGAAGTGGAGGAGGGGGAAGCGACCGCGATCCTCACCTTCACCGAAAATTTCGACCTCTTCCCCGAAAACAGTGCCGTCTCCGTCGTCTATGACCCCATGGACGAAGCGGGAAGCAGTTTCTACGCGCTCGCGGTGGGATTGTTACAGCAGATCGGCATGAGATTTTCCATTCTGTCCGAACCGCTTGTGTCCGAAAACGGCATCGGCAGGGAGATCATGCAGCAGATCCTGCCCTTCATCGTCGTCTGCTTCGTATTCTCGGCGTGCATGTCCGTGACGCTCGAATCGGTCGCGGGCAAAAAGGAGCGGGGGACCCTTTCAACCATTCTCGTGACGTCGGCAAAGCGTTCGCACATCGCCCTCGGCAAGATCATTCCGCTCGCCTGTATCTCCATGCTCGGCGCGCTGTCGAGCTTCCTCGGCATCGTACTTTCCATGCCGAAACTCATGGGACTTTCCATTGGGATGCTCGGCGGGTACTCCTTCGGCATGTATGTCCTCCTGTTCCTGCTCATCTTCAGCTTTGTGCCGCTCATCGTCGCCCTGATCTCCACGGTCTCGACTGCGGCGCGTTCGGTCAAGGAGGCCTCGGCGTATACGAGTGTTCTCATGATCTTCGTCATGGTCATCTCGCTCGTGACGGCGTTCCTGCCCGCTATCGGGAATTGGGTCATCGCGATCCCCGTTCTGAACGCCGTCGTGTTCATGCAGGAACTGCTCGCGGGAGGGCTTCCCGTGTGGCAGGCACTCGTCAGCGTGGGGTGCAATCTTCTCTATACGGCTGTGCTTGTTATCGTCATGGCAAAGATGCTTTCGAGCGAAAAAATCATGTTTGGGAAGTAAGGCAATGGATGAATTTTTGAATCTCTTTCTCACGGGCAGACGGGCGGACGATCTCAAAAAATTCCGCCGTTTCCGCATGGTCATCGGCCTTTTGGGTGCTTTGCTTGCCGTGATCCCCGTATTTATCAATCTCTTCGGCGCGGAAAACGCCCCTTTGTGCATCGTCTTGACCGTACTCGGTTTTCTTCTGGAAAGCGCGGCGGCCGTCCTTTCCTTCGTGCAGAAGAAGTATATCGACGCACTCGTGGAGCTTGAAAGTGCCGCGATCGAGATCGAAAAGCGGGGAGAGGAGAGAGACAATTACAGAAAACTCTATGCCGCATGGCGGGAGACCTTCGGGAAACGGGACGTAAGGCAGATCCTCTCGGTCGTTTTCGCCGTACTCGGCTTTTCCATTCTCGCCGCGGCGGTGCTGTTTTCGACGTATATGGAACTTCCCCAATTTGTACTGCCGCTCGCCTGCATCGTTGCCGCCATCGTGGCGGCTGTCCCGTCCATGTTGCAGGCAACAGGGGAGGGAAAGGCCCGTACCCGCCTGTATGAACTTGCGGGGAGGGAGATCGACGAGATCAAGCGGACGAAATTGGGCGTCTCCGAGCAGAAGATCATGGCGGAAGAGGAGAACGCCCGCGGCTTTTCGATGCTGCCTGTCCCCGTCACGATGTTTTTGAAGGAGGAGACGGAGAGGGAGGAGTTCCGCACCGTCAACAAGCGGAGCAGCATGCTCTCCTTTTTCCTCGGCCTCGTTCTCGGCGGCGCGGTCGTCGTTGGGGTGATCATGGGGGCGCAGGAATTGGACCCCGCCATCAGTTGGACGGTCGCTCTCGTCACATTTGTACTTTGGGGGATCGTCTTTTTCGCCCTCCTATTGCCGCTCGAGGGGAAGAAAAAGGCGATCTATAAGAGAAACGGCGAAAAACTCACAGACAGCAGGGCGGATCAGCTCCGCCGAAGTTTGCAGGGCGCGTGGATCGCACAGCAGAGGAGGGGAAACATCATGTTCCTCTGTTTCCTGCTCACCCCGCTCCTCATCGGGGTCGTCTACGGAACGATCGGTTATGTCATGTATCGGGAACAGTTTCTCATTGTTGCGATCGGGTCGAGCTTTTTGGCCTTTCTGTTCCCCGCAGCGGTCGTTTCTTTCGTGATCTGGACGATCATGTACGCCGTCTACCGCAAGCGCGTGCGGCCGTTGGAGGCCGAACTTCAGAAAATACTCGAAGAGGAGCGTCAGAATGAGCGACAAGGATAACGGGAAAAAACAGGTGCCGCTCAGGCTTTCACCATCGCTCTATGCCGAGCTGATGCGATGGGCGGAGGATGATTTCCGCTCTCTGAACGGGCAGATCGAATACCTTCTCACCGCCTGCGTCAAGAAGCGCAGGGGGGGGAGGAATGCCAAGAAAGAGGATGAAGATAGCTAATATCCTCATTGTTTTGCCGTTTTGCAAAGTATTATGTCTGACATAATACATATAAAATTGTCGTTTTTTTGTGTTAGGAGGAGTTTTTTATGCCTGAATCTTTGGGCATTACGCTTGGCGTCGGCGTCGCAATGCTTATTGTCTTTGTGATCCTCGTCATTGTACGGATCCGCACGCTCTCGCGAAGCCATATCTATACCGTGAAGGGGAAACAGGTCGTCGTCCGCGTCACTTATAAATACGGGGCGCAGATTTTTGTCAATAATATTCTCGAAGAGCAGTTTGCAGACAGCCACGCCTCCCGCTTCACGCTCCGCACGACGATCGACGGAGGGGAGTTCAAGGCCCATGTTTCGATCCTCGCCTCTGTCAAGATAGAAGCGTACTACGAAGGGGTTCTCCTGACCCCCGATTCCGTCGGGAAATGATATTACGCAAAAAGGCCCGCCGATTGGCGGGCCTTTTTGCGTGTCATTGTTCGGGGACTCCTTTGCCTTTGGCTCAGGATGAGCGGGGGTATTTTTTATGCGCGTTCTTCCTTGACTTTTTCGTAGCCCTTCTTGGGCCTCGTGCGGAAGAAATCTATTTTATTGCCGAACTTGATGAGCAGGACCGCCCCGACAATTCCGACGACGGCCACGACGATGACAACGATCGTCCACGGCTCGAGCGATTCGGCCTTCACGCGCGACCACAGCTCGTTGATCCGCATGCTCGCCTCCTCGTCGTAATAGTCCATGACGGCACTCCTTGCGATGACCTCGGGGGTGGGGAATTGGGCAAAGAGTTGACGCTTGGTGCGCTGTTCCTCGTCCGCATAGATCCCGTACGTTCCGTCCTCCGCGCCGAAGAAGTATGACAGGTCGTAGAAGTTCTCCTCATCTTCCTCCTCGCCATAGAGGTAGTCGGCATAGGTGAGCATGGCGGGGTCGCCGTCGTCGGTCTCCCCTGCGATGACAGAGGTATAGCCGATGTAGTAGCTGTTCCGCATGGCGTTTTGAGGCATGGACATGAAGTTGACGAAGGCTTGGGCGGCCTCTTTGTTCGCTCCCTTCGGCATGACCCAGCCGTCGAAGAAGAGGTTGGAACCCGCCTCGGGCACAAAGTAGTTGAGATAGGCCGTCTGTTCGTCCTCGCCGTCCTCGCTCTTGCCGCTCTCGGCGAGGTCGAGGGCATACACGGCGTCGCCGCTCCACGCGTAGTTGAGCCAGATCTTGCCCTGCACCATGTCCGACTTGCCCGTGTCCGTCTCAAAGCTGTAGATGTTTTCCTTGATTTTCATGAGGGTCGGCTCTACGACGTCGATCGTGGCGTCGTCAGTCGCATTGAAGATCGCGGTGAGATCGGTGATATAGTCTGCGCCTGTCCTGTCGAGGGCCAAGAGGTCGTCCTGAAAGGTGACGCCGAGCGCGGCAAAGTAGGTGTCGCGCACGTTGTCCTTTGCGGTGATCTTGCCCCTGAACCGTTTGTCCGTAAAGACGTCCCAGCCGAGGGAGCCAAGCTCCTCTTCGGAGATGCCCGCCGCTTCGAGAGCCGCGGGATTGTACACAAAGCCCGTGGTTCCCCACATGTAGCCCGCGGCGAAGTCCTTCCAATAGATATTCTCTCCTTCGGGGTCCTTTCTGACGTCAAGCCCCGCATTCGTCTCGAATTTTTCGGCGATGAAGGGGGAGACGTTGCGGACATAGTAATTTTCTGGGATAGACGGGTCGAAAAAGCTCTCGTCGTACCGCTCCAACCTTCCCTCCGCGGCGAGCTTCATGATCATGTAGTCGGAGGGGCACAAGAGGTCGTATTCGTTGCCGAGGACGATCTCATTGTACATGTCCTCATTGGTGCCGAAGGTGGAATATTCCACTCTGATCTTCTGATGATGGGTGCGTTCGTACCATTCGCAGAAGTCGTCGAGAATGCGCGGACCCTCTTCGGAGAGGGGATGACCCATGGCCTCCTCGTACCATGCCTTATAGTCGTCGTCCACGATGTCCGATTCGATGTGGATATGGTTGCCGTTTTCGTCCTTAATCGGTTTCCCGTCCTCGTCAAGCTCATGGAGTTCGCCGAAGATGAAAGTTTGCTCCCCGCCCTCGTCGATGTATTCCTCCCAATTATAGACGCGGAGGGTCACAACTTCTTCCCCGCCGCAGCCAGAGAGCATTGCAAGCGTGGGGAGGAGCATCGCACCCGCAAGAGCGACGGCAAAAATACGCTTCTTTTTCATCTGTCCGCCTCCTTTTTGCGCCCTGTGAGGTTGGAGATGAGTACGAACAGCACGATGACGACGAAGATGATGGTCGTGAGTGCCCACAGCGATGCGAGCGTTACTGCCGTGTGCGCATTGCCCTTGGTCGTCGCATTGTAGACGTAGGTCGAGATCGTCTCGAATCCGGAGGGGCGGGTGTACATCGTCACGATGTAGTCGTCGAGCGAGAGGGTGACGGCGAGCATGAACCCGGAGATGACCCCGGGGATGATCTGCGGGAGGACAACTTGCATGAGGGCTTTGAAGGGGCTTGCGCCGAGGTCCAGCGCGGCCTCATAGAGGGAATTGTCCATCTGTTTGAGCTTGGGCATGACGGAGAGTACGACAAAGGGCGTGCATATGACCATATGTCCGATGAGAAGGGTGAAGTAGGACTTCCCCAGCCCGATGGCGACAAAGGTGACCGCAAGCGAGAGCGCGGTGACGATCTCCGCATTGATGACGGGGATCTGCGAGGCACCGTGGATGAGCATCTTCATCCGCTTCTTCGAATAGAACATGCCGAGCGCGCCCATCGTCCCGAGGATCGTGGAAAGCGTCGCCGCGACAAAGGCGAGGAGGAAGGTATTCCCGATCATGCCGAGTACTTTGGAGTTCTGGAAGAGTGCGGCATAGTGGGTAAAGGAGAACCCCTCAAAGCGGCCGATCATGTTCGTCTTGTCGAAACTGTAAACGGCAAGCAGAAGGATGGGGGCATAGAGGAGGAGCAGGACGAGACCCACAAAAAATGCTTTGAGACATTTGATAAGCAGTTGTTTGTTCACAGGTTTGCCCCCCTCACATTTTCTTCGGAATGAAAGCCTCCCGTGAGCCATGTGGATACAAAGACGACGATGAGAAGCACGAGCGCGATCATGGAACCCATATGCCAATCGTTGCCGAAGTAATCGGATATGAATTTGCCGATGATGGTGACTTTCGCATTCCCGAGCATGTCCGAGACGACGTAATTTGTCATGGAGGGAAGGAACACCATCGTGACGCCACTCATGATCCCCGGCATGGAGAGGGGGAGCGTGATGCGGAAGAAGGTCGTGAAGGAATTCGCGCCGAGATCCGCGCTCGCCTCATAGAGGGAGTCATCGATCTTGAGCATCGTCGTGTAGAGGGGGAGGATCATGAAGGGGAGGAAGTCATACACCATGCCGACGACCGTCTTGAAGATGTTGGCGGTCTCCAGCCACGAGAGCGCGTCTGCCTGCGAGAGCAGGTTGAAGAATTCGCGGATGGCGTTGATCCTGAGGACGAAGTTGATCCACATGGGAAGCACGAAGAGCATCAGAATGATGAATTTCTTCTTCAATTTGCTCCGCGCGAGGATGAGCGCGACGGGATAGGCGATGACAAGGCAGATGACCGTCGTGATGAGGGAGATGACGATCGAATAGACGATCGTGGAGAGCTTCGTGGGGTCGGAGAAGAACCGCAGGAAGTTCGAGAAGGAGAAGTGCATCTCGCTGTCGGTGAAGGCGTAAAAGAGGATCACGCACATCGGGATGACGACAAAGAAGATGAGAAAGACGGCATAGGGGATGCACAGCGTCTTTCTGGAAAAACCGGGGGCCTTCATGCCTCATCCTCCTTTGCCTTGGGTTTGAGGGAGAGGAGGATCTTCTCCTTGGGAATGATGACGGAGACGTAATCCTCTTCGTTCCAGAGGTCCTCTGTCGCAAAGACAAAGTCCTCTTCGTTCTCCTCTGTTCTTACGATCAGGCGGTAGTGGTCGCCCTTGTAGATGATGGAGATGATGTGCCCCATGACGCCGCCCGCGTCCTCTTCGTCGCTGATCGTGATGTCGTTGAGGCCGACTTCAACGCGGACTTCTGTGTCCGTGAGGTCGATCTTTTCGCCCTCCTTGGTGATGAGGTATTCGTCCTCGTCGAGGTGGCTCTCGGGATAGAGCTGGGTGACGTCACATTCCCATTCGCCGTCGCCGAAGCGCACGGTGTTGTGCTTGGTGATAACGCCGTCAAAGACGTTCGTCGTGTATTTCGGCTTCATGAGGTGGATGCCGTCGGGCGCAACGGAGAGGCCGATCGTCTCGCCGACGCTCCTGCTCTCCGTGCTTTGGACGATGACTTCGTACTTGCCGACCTGAACGGTGATCTCATAGTGGATACCCTTGAACACGACGGAAATGACCTCGCCTTTGAGCATTCCCTCCTCGGGAGGACACATCTTCACGTCCTCGGGACGGACAACGACGTCCGCAAGCTCATTCTGTTCGAAATCATCGACGCATTCGAACGTCTTTCCGCAGAAGCGGACCTTGTGCTTGCCGACGACGGTGCCGCTGAAGATGTTGCTCTCGCCGATGAAATCGGCGACGAACGTGTTTGCGGGTTCGTTGTAGATCTTGGTGGGGGTGCCGATCTGCTGGACGACGCCGTCCGACATGACGACGATGGTGTCCGACATCGTGAGTGCCTCCTCCTGGTCGTGGGTGACATAGATGAAGGTGATGCCGAGGCGGTCGTGCATCTTTTTGAGTTCGATCTGCATCTCCTTGCGCATCTTGAGGTCGAGTGCCCCGAGAGGCTCGTCCAAAAGAAGGATCTCAGGCTCGTTGACGATCGCCCTTGCAATGGCGACGCGCTGTTGCTGCCCGCCCGAGAGGGTCGCGATCGAACGCTTCTCAAACCCCTCGAGATCGACGATCTCAAGTGCCTTTTTGACCTTTGCGGCGATCTCCTTCTTTGTGAGGCGTTCCCGCTTGGTGTACTCCTCGCCGTTGGCGTTGCGGTAGGTGTTGATGACCCGCTTGCATTTCAGCCCGAACGCGATGTTTTCGTACACGTTGAGGTGGGGGAAGAGGGCATACCGCTGGAAAACGGTGTTGATCGGCCGCTTGTTGGGCGGCAGGGAGGAGATGTCCTCGCCGTGGAGAAGGATCTGCCCGCTCGTGGGGAGATCGAATCCCGCGATCATGCGGAGCGTCGTCGTCTTTCCGCAGCCCGAGGGACCGAGAAAGGTGATGAATTCTCCCTTGTTGACGAAGAAACTCATGTTGTCGATGATGAGGTCCTCGCCGAAGTACTTTGTAACGCCCTTCAGTTCGATGATGTGTTCCGCCATAGCAGTCTCCTTTTGTAGATCCTTAAAAGTTGGGAGGGGTGGAGATCCAGATGAATTTGGCCTTCCCCTTGCCCTTGTTTTCGATGTAATGTTCCTTCCCCGCCGTGAAGTAGAAGCTCTCTCCCTTTTTTACGGCATATTGCTTGTCCGCAAGCACGACGGCGATCTTCCCCTCGAGGACGAACCCGAACTCTTCTCCCTCATGGGGGAAGTCGGGCTGCGTGCGGGAGAGGGGATCCAGCTCCACGAGGATCGGCTCCATCATGTTCTTCTGCGCATTCGGGATGACCCACGAAAGGAGCATCCCCTCGGAGCGTTTTTCGATGTACTCCGCCTCGGTAAAGACGACCTTCTCTTCGGCTTCTTCATGGAAAAAGTCCGAAAGATTGCTTCCGAGGGCGTTCAGAATGTCGCACAATGTCGCGATCGAAGGGCTTGTCAGGTCGTTTTCGAGCTGGGAGATGTATCCCTTCGTCAGTTCACAGCGGTCGGCAAGTTCCTCCTGCGTCAGGTTTTTCTGCTGCCGCATCTCCTTTAGTTTGGCACCGAGTTCCATAATTTCTCTCTCAAAGTTTAGTAAAAATAAATTTTTTGTTACTTTTTATCAAACCTTTGTAATAATAAACAAAAAGTTTAATAATAATAAACCAGTAACGCAGAAAGTATAATCAAAGCGGGCGGCAAAGTCAACTGTTTTACGGCAAGATACGAAAAAAATTTTTTACAATATAGTGAATTTGTATTCGCGCGGGCGCGACGTACGCGCGTGCGCGCCCGCGCGAATACAAAAATAAATTTACGCACGGCAAAAAGACGGTGGGGGAGGAGACAAAGGGCACGAAAAAAGACCCGCCTGAAACGCGGCGGGCCTTTGCCTGTTCTTGTGATACTGTTAAAGAGCGGCGAGCTTTTTCGCGAGCTTCGCCTTTTTATTTGCGGCGTTGTTCTTGTGCAGGATCCCCTTGGTGACGGCGGAATCAATGGCGGAGACTGTCTCGGAATAGAGGGCGGCCGCTTTCTCCTTTTCGCCCGCCGCGACGGCGGCGAGGAACTTCTTGATCTGCGTCTTGAGAGCCGACTTGACGACTTTGTTTTCGAGGGTCTTTTTTTCTGTGACAAGGACGCGCTTTTCGGCGGATTTGATGTTGGGCACGGTATTTCTCCTTAAAGATACTTTCTCTTGATAAATCTTGATTATTTTAGCATAAAATAGAGTGCTTGTAAACTGATTTTTAAGGGAAAGCGAAAAAATTTTTTGGAAAAAGGGAGAAAAATGGGAAAAGATTTTCCGAGGATCGGCGTGTTTGACAGCGGCATCGGCGGACTCACCGTCCTGAAAGAATGCTTTTCCCTCGCCCCGGAGGCGGAGTACTTCTATCTCGGCGACAATGCCCGCGCCCCCTACGGGAACAGAGAGGAGGGGGAGATCTGCGACTTTGTGCGGGAGGCACTCGATGCGTTCGGGAAGATCGGGGTGGACGCGGCCGTCCTCGCCTGCAACACCGCGACTGCCGTCTGCATCGACCGCATGCGGCGGGAATTTCCCTTCCCGATCATCGGGACCGAACCCGCGGTCCTCCCCGCGGCGAAGGAGTGCAAGAGGGCATTGATCCTTGCGACCGTCCGCACGGCGCAGAGCGGGCGGCTCAGAAGGCTCGTGCAACGCTGTCCCTCCTGCCGCTTCACGGTGCTTCCCTGCCCCGACCTCGCGGGGGAGATCGAGCGGGCGGTGGGGGAGGGAAAGGGCGTTGGGCGGTCTGTCCACTTTCCCTCCGCGGGGGACGAAAGGTTCGAAGGAGTGGTGCTTGGATGCACGCATTACGTCTTTTTCAGGGACGAGATCGCCGCATTTTACGGCTGTAAAACCTATGACGGAAACCGAGGCGTGGCCGTACGGCTCGTGAATCGCCTAAATTTAGGGACGGCTGACCACCGAGAAACACGCTTTGAAACTCAAAATCAGAACATTTGTTTTGAGAAAAATTTGAAAGAAATGGCAAAAGGACGGGTCCATTTTCTCGGAAATGCCAAAGAATACAACGAATCGATCTTTTTCTCAAACATTTGTTTTAATTATTTCTAAAAATTTTTTCGAATTGGTGGAAAAAAATGGACAAATGTGGTTGACAAACCCCGAGGGATGATATATAATAGATTCACGATCAGAAAAGGAGGGATTTTCATGGCGATGCAGTTCGTGAGCGGAAAGGCTTATCACCAGCTTGACGCAAAAAACAGAACGCGCATTCCCGCGAAGTTCAGGGCTGCGTTTCCGCAAAATGAAAAGCTCTTCTTTGTGAAGTACACTGCAGGGTGTATCGCCATCATGTGCGAGTCGGTCATGGAGAAGAAGCTCCTCTCCTTCGGGGACGTCGATCCCGCCGATGAAGAGACATACGCCGCCAAGCGGTTCATGTACACCGTCGTTGATGACCTCGTGGAGGACAATCAGGGGCGTTTCATGATCCCGCGCGAGTACCGCGAATTCGCGGAACTCAAAAAGGACCTTGTCTCCGTCGGCATGGGGGACTATATCGAGATCTGGGATGAGAACGCGCTCACCGAACATCTCAAGGGCATGACGGTCACCGCGGCGAACAGCATCAAGCGGGCGTACAAGGAAAAGCAATGAGCGCGTATCATCGTCCGATCATGCTTGACGAAGTGCTTGGCGGGTTGTCCCTGAAACCGTATGGGCTGTACTTTGACGGAACTTGCGGCGGAGCGGGGCATTCGGAGGGCATTCTGAAGCGGGAGCCGACCGCAAGGCTGGTGGCAACGGACAAGGACGGGGACGCGATCGAAGAGGCGGCAGAGCGGCTGTCTCCCTACGAGGGACGGTATCGGTTGGTCAGGGCGGACTTCAAGGACTTCGCGGAGGTACTTTCCCCCGACGAACGTCTCGACGGATTCCTCCTCGACCTCGGCGTCTCTTCCCACCAGATCGACGACGAGAGCAGGGGATTTGCCTACCGCATCCCGAACGCTCCCCTCGACATGCGCATGGACAAGCGTTCATCCCTCACGGCGGCAGACGTCGTAAACGGGTATTCCGCCGAGGAACTCAAACGCGTCCTGAGAGAATACGGCGAGGAACCCTTTGCGGGGACCATCGCAAAGAGCATCGTGAGGGAGCGCGAGAGGGAGCCGATCCGCACCTGCGGCGAGCTGAAGGAGCTTGTGGAGAGCAGTCTCCCGCCCCGATTCCGCTCGGCGGCATGCGCGAGGCAGACCTTTCAGGCGATCCGCATCGAGGTGAACGGCGAACTCAAAGGGCTGGAAGAGTGTATCAGGGGCCTCTGCGCGAGGCTGAAAAAGGGAGGAAGAGCGGCGATCCTGTCGTTTCATTCCCTCGAGGACAGGATCGTCAAGAACGTTTTCAGGGATCTGTCAACGGGCTGCACCTGTCCCAAGGACTTCCCCGTATGCGTATGCGGGAGGGTCAAGCAGATGGAGATCGTGACGCGCAAGCCGATCACGGCGGGCGAAAAGGAGCAAAAAGACAACCCGCGCTCCAAGAGCGCGAAACTGCGAATTGCCGAAAAAATCACAGAATGAAAGGGCAATTTGTCGAATAAGATATCTACAAGGAGAAGGGGACCATGGCACAGTCGGCTTTACTTGAAAGAGATTATCAGACATCCGTAGCGGATGAGAGCGATTCGCCCGAAGCGATCGCGCACAAAAAGAGGAGCAGCGAGATCTACAGCGGCTTTTTCGAGAGCAGCGTCTCCGATGCGGAGAAGATCGCGGCGGCGTTTTCCATGCCCTCCGCGTCCGCAAAGACCGCCGTTTTGACGGAGGAGCCTGCGCCTGTCTCCACGCCCCGCGCTTCCGTCGCCGAGGCACCTGTGAGGGAGGCACCCGCGCACAGGGAGTTGTTCTCCGACCTTGAATATAAGGACCATACCCTCGTCAGGAGGGAATTGAAGGACGAGACGGCGACGCTTGCCCCCGAGGCCGCGCCCGTTTACGCCCCCGAAGCCGCGCCTGTTTTCGCGCCCGAGGCCACGCCCGTTTATGCGCCCGCGCCCGCGCCCGCGTTTGCGCCCGAGGTCGCGCCAGAAACCGCGCCTGCCCCTGCGCCCGAAGCCGCGCCCGCACCCGAGACGGAGGAGAACGAAGATCTCCGTCCCACGCGCCGCACAATGGAGACGTTGAGGCGGGAGGAACTCTACACCGAGGACTTCGGCGCAGACCTCGAACTCGACAGGCACGTCGGATTCTTTGCCTCCCTTTCGAGCAAGGCAAAGATGGCACTCGCCATCGTCGCGGCCGTCTTTGTGGTCGCGATCGCGCTCGTCTGCATCAACACGGGGATCATCAACTCCATGAAGTACGATCTTGCCGCCAAGCAGGCGCAACTGAGCGAACTCACGCGGTATTCCGAGGAACTCAGCGGCCGCATCGACGAAGTCACCGATCCCGCCTTTGTGGATGACTATGCGGAGCATGAACTCGGAATGGTCCGTCCGTAAAGGGGGGAATCGTCCATCAAAAACCAATATTCCGTAACGGTTTTACGAAAGAGGTTATTCGCCATATTATTGGTAATAACCTTTATTTTTTGTCTCTTTTTGGGCAGATTCTTCTATATTCAGGTCATTTGGAAGGATAAATTGCACTACCTCGCCCTCGACCAGTGGACAAGGGAGATCCCCGTCCATGCAGGGCGGGGGAACATCTATGACGTCAACGGCGAACTCCTCGCGGGGAACACCGCCGCATATACCGTCTATGCCCGCGCCAATGCGGTGGAAGATGCGGAGGACGCGTCCTCCGTCCTCTCGGGGATCCTCGGCGTCGGGAGGGAGGAACTTCTCGCAAAGCTCTCGGACAAGAGCAAGTCGGAGATCGTCTTACTGCGCAAGACGGGGAAGGAGACGGTGGAGGCACTTGCGGGGGAGAACATCCGCGGCGTCTACTATGCCCGCGACGACGTGCGCGTGTACCCTTACGGTGCGCTTGCCTGTCAGGTCCTCGGGTTTACCTCCTTCGACGGGTCGGGAACGACGGGCGTGGAGGGATATTACGACGGATTTCTCGGCGGGGAGGACGGGGAGATCCTCTATGAGACCGACCTCGTGGGCGTCGATCTCGCGGACGCGACGGCGGCCTATCTCCCCGCAAAGGACGGGCTTTCCATCCGTCTCACGCTCGACTACCGCATCCAATCCCTTGCCGAGCAGGTCATGGGGAGGGTCCTTGCCGAATCGCAGGCCAAGGCCGCGCGGGCGATCGTCCTCGATCCCTCCGATTTCTCCGTCCTTGCCATGGTGAACCTGCCCTCCTACGACCTCAACGACATCCCGCGGAACGACCTCTCCATGCTCAACGCGCTCTCGCGCAATAGCCTCGTCTCGGACATCTATGAGCCTGGGTCCACATTCAAGATCGTCACGGCGGCCGCCAACATCGAGGAGGGGCTGAAGGGGAACGGCCGCGCCCTGCCGCTGAGCCACGTCTATTCCTCTTCGCGCACGCGCACGGTGGACGGGACGACGATCAAGTGCTGGAGCGACCATAAAAACGGCAAACACTCCAACCAGACGCTCGCGGAGGCACTGAACAACAGCTGTAACCCGTGCTTTGTGGACATCGCCCTCGCTCTGGGAAAGGAGACATTTTACGACTATCTCGACGCCTTCGGGTTCGGGCGGGCGACGGGGATCGACTTTTCGGGGGAGGCGATCGGCATGCTCCTCCCCGAGAGTGTCGTCCGAGACTGCGACCTCGCCCGCATCGGCTTCGGGCAGACCGTCGCCGTCAGCCCCCTGCAACTCGCCTGCGCCGCGGCCTCGGCGGTCAACGGGGGGTACTACTACGCCCCGCGGCTCGTGGAGGAGATCTTTTCGGAGGACGGCAGCGTGCGGGAGAGGACAGAGAAGAAGCTCCTGCACCGCACGGTGAGCGAGGAGACGTCAAAAATTCTCTCGTCCATGCTCGAGGGCGTCGTGCGGGACGGGAGCGGAAAGAAGGCGTTCATCGAGGGTTACCGCGTCGCGGGAAAGACGGGGACGGCCCAAAAATATGAAAACGGGCGCATCGCACAGGGGAAATACGTCTCCTCCTTCGTGGGATATTTTCCCGCGAATGAACCAAAATATCTTGCGCTCATCATCGTGGACGAACCGCAGGGGACCTATTACGGCAGTACCGTGGCGGCACCCTGCGCACAGGAAATATTTCAGGGCATCATCGGCATCAAGGGCCTGCAACGAACGGAGGTGTGACATGAAGCTATCCTTGCTTGCTACGGAGGCGGGCGGAATGCTCAACGGGGCAGACGCGGACATCAGATCGCTCTGCGCCGACAGCAGAGTGGCGGGGGAGGGGGACCTCTTCTTCTGCATCAACGGCACGCACGAGGACGCCCACAGGTACGCCGCCGAAGCGGAGCGGCGGGGCGCGGCGGCCATTGTCTGCGAAAAGCCGACGGAGACTTCTCTTCCCTACATTCTCGCGCCCGATTGCAGACGCGCGATGGCGCACATCTCTGCGGGCTTCTACGGGCACCCCGAAAAGCGTCTGACGCTGGTCGGCGTCACGGGGACGAACGGAAAGACGACGGTCACGCACATGATCTATGCCATTCTGTCCGCGGCGGGGAGGAAGAGCGGCCTCATCGGAACGCTCGGGGCGAAATTCGGCAAGACGGTCCTGCCTCCCGCCCTGACGACACCCGACCCGATCTCCCTCTTTTCTCTCCTTGCGGACATGCGGAAGGAGGGCGTGGGGGCCGTTGCAATGGAGGTCTCCGCGCACGCCCTCGCCCTGAAAAAGGACTGCCCGATCGTGTACGAGAGCGCGATCTTCACAAATCTGACGCAGGATCATCTGGATTTCTTCTCGGACATGCGCGCATACGGCGAGGCGAAAAAGGGGATATTCTCCCGTTGCCGCCTCGCGATCGTCAACGGCGACGACCCCTTTTCGGCGGAGATCGCCAAGCTCGCGCCCGAGACGGTCACTTACGCCATCGACACCCCCGCAGACTGCTTCGCGATGATCGAGAGCGAGGAACTCGACTGCACGCGGGCGATCCTCAATTTGGAGGACGAGATCTGCGAGATCGAACTGCCCATGACGGGCCGCTTCAACGTCTCCAACGCCCTCGCGGCCGCGGCGTGTTGCAGACGGCTCGGCGTCGGCATGGAGGAGATCGCGGAGGGTCTCTCCGACGTCCGCGTGGAGGGGAGGCTGGAACACGTCGGCGTCTACCGCGGCGCGGACCTCTTTGTGGACTTCGCCCATACGCCCGACGGGCTTGAAAAATCGCTCACCGCACTCAGGGAACACCTCAAAGGGAGGCTGTTCGTCGTATTTGGGTGCGGCGGGAACCGCGACAGGGCCAAGCGGCCCCTCATGGGGGAGGTCGCCGCAAGGCACTGCGACTTTGCCGTCATCACCTCCGACAATCCCCGCTATGAGGACCCCTGCGCCATCATCGCGGAGATCGAAGGGGGGTACAGGAGGATCAGCCGCGAGTATGTCGCCGTGGAGGAGCGGGAGAAGGCGATCGGCTATGCGATGCAGAAACTGAAAAAGGGAGATATCCTTCTCGTCGCGGGGAAGGGAGGGGAGACGGAACAGGAGATCATGGGCACAAAATACAGTTACAGCGACAAGGCGGTCCTTCGGTCGATCATGGGGAAGGGCAATGCTTAAAACGATTTTGCTCGCCCTGCTTCTATCCTTCGCGCTCTCCCTGCTCCTGTGCGCCGCCGAGATCCCTCTCCTCAAAAAACTGAAAGCGGGGCAGAATATCCTCGAATACGTCAAGGAACACAAGGACAAGGGCGGAACGCCGACGATGGGAGGGCTTGGGTTCATCCTCGCCGCGTGCGTCGTCGCCATGCTTCTTTGCGGCGTCTCGGACAGGCCCTTTGCGGTGAGTATCGCCGTCGGGGCGGGGTATATGCTCGTCGGCTTCCTCGACGATCTTTTGAAGAAGCTCCGCGGCAAAAATTTGGGACTGCGGCCCTATCAAAAGGTGCTGTTTCAGCTTGCGGTCGCCCTGATCGCAAGCGTCTATGCGTGTAGGAGCGGCCTCACCGTCCTCTGCCTTCCCTACACAAAACTCACCGTCGATATCGGGTGGTGGATGCTGCCGCTCGGCGTCCTCGTCTTTCTCGCAACCGTCAACAGCGTCAACCTCACAGACGGGCTGGACGGACTTGCGGGATCGTCCTGCGCGTTCTTCTTCGCCTGCCTCGGCGCGCTCCTCCTCGTGCAAAATGGGGGTACCATGTCCGTGCTTTGCTTCTGTCTCACGGGTGCGCTCGCGGCATACCTCGTCTTTAATGTCTCGCGGGCGAGCGTCTTTATGGGGGACACGGGTTCCCTCGCCCTCGGGGGATTTGCGGCGAGCGTCGCGCTCTTTTCGGGAAACGCCCTGTCCGTGCCTTTTGCGGGGTTTGTGTTTGTCCTTTCAAGCATATCCGTCATCATACAGGTCATACACTATAAGCGGACAGGCAGACGGGTATTTCTGATGGCACCCATTCACCACCATTTTCAGGAAAAGGGATATTCGGAGGCGAAGATCTCCTATTGCTATGCGATCCTGACGGCGGTACTTGGGCTGACCCTCCTTCTTCCGTATGCCTGACTCTTGCGCGGGCCAAGCCGCGGAGAGAAGGAGAACTGAATGCTTTATTCCCAGCAAGTATTTTTGGTGGCGGGACTTTCCCGCTCGGGGATCTCGGCGAGCGAATTTTTGGTCTCGCGGGGCGCGAAGGTGTATGTCTATGACGACGTGGACGATTCGAGCGTCCGCGCCGCGGTGGAGCGGCTCCAAGGTATCGGCTGTTTCAACGTCAAAAAGGAGGATCTGCCCGACGTCACCGATCGTTGCGACGTCCTCGTGCTTTCCCCCGGGATCCCCGTGGACCATCCTCTGCCCGTCTCCTTCAAGCGCGCGGGCAAGCGCATCATCGGGGAGGCCGAACTCGGCGCACTCAATCTGCACTGCCCCTGCATCGCGGTGACAGGGACGAACGGAAAGACGACGACGGTTTCCCTCATCGAGAGCATCTTCAAGGCCGCGGGCAAAAACGGCGTCGCCTGCGGGAACGTGGGGCGTCCGATCACGTCCTGCCTCAATGAGCTGGGGGAGGACGGCGTCGCGATCGCCGAGATCTCCTCTTTCCAGCTTGAAACGCTCTATTCCATGAGGCCCCATGTTGCGGTCGTCCTCAATGTGACGGAGGATCACCTCAACCGCCACTACAACATGGAGAACTACATCTACTTGAAGTCCCGCCTGCTCAAAAATTCGGCGGAGAGCGAGTATGCCGTCCTCAATCACGACGATCCCATCGTCCGCACCTTTGCCGAAAAGACAAAGGCGAAAGTCGTCTGGTTCTCCCTGCGCGAACGGGTGGACGGTGCGTACATACAGGACGGGAGCTTTTGTTGGTTCGGGGAGAGGCTTTTTCCCGTGGAGGAGCTTGCTCTCGACGGGGAACACAACCGCGCCAACGCCCTCGCCGCGCTCGCGGCCGCCCGCCTCATGGGCGTCGGGAATGGGGCGATCGAGACGGTCTTCAAGACCTTCCGCGGGGTCAAACACCGCATCGAAAAGGTGGGAGAGGTCAACGGCGTCATCTTTATCGACGACAGCAAGGCGACCAATGTGGATTCTGCGATCAAGGCCGTCCGCAGCGTCAGGGGGGAGAGCGTCCTTCTCCTCGGCGGCAAGGACAAGGGATATTCCTATGAACCCCTTTTCGAGGCACTGAAGAGTTCGGGCGTCGTCCATGCCGTCATCTACGGCGAAAACGCTTTCCGCATCTTGGGTGCCGCCCTCAAAGCGGGGTATACGGCCGTCACGCTGTGCCGTCCCTTCGATCTCGCCGTCCGCGTCGCCTATCTCATCGCCGAACGGGGGCAGAACGTACTCCTGTCTCCCGCCTCTGCGAGCTTCGACGCCTTTGCAAGCTACGAGGAGCGGGGGAAACGCTTCTGCGAGCTGATGGAGATGTTCAGGCAGGAGGCGCGGCCGCCATTCGACAAAGCGGAGGACCACAGTGGAGAGGACGAGTAATTCGCATGACGGGAGGAGGGGAGACCTCCTCTTTCTCTTCGCGGTGGTCCTTCTCGCCGCGCTCGGGCTTGTCTTTGTCTATTCGGCAAGCTCCTACAATGCCGAAGTCCAATACGGCGACAAGTTCTTTTTCTTCAAAAAACAGCTCGTCGGGTTCGTCATCGGCCTCGTCTGCATGGTCGCCGTCTCCTTTCTGCCCTACGAAAAACTGCAAAAGGCGGGGATCCCCGCGCTCATTCTCTCCCTCGTCCTCCTCGCCCTCGTCTTTGTGCCGGGGCTTGGGAAGAGCAACTACGGCGCGACGCGGTGGATCGGCTTCGGCTCCTTCACGATCCAGCCCTCGGAGATCGCCAAGTACGGCTTTGTCATGTTCACCGCGGCCTATTTTTCCAAGGATCCCGCACGCATGCGCAGCCTCAAGGGCGTCCTTCCCGTCCTGCTCGCGGGGATCTCTGTCTGCGTCCTCATCATGCTCGAACCGAACATGTCCGTCACGATGTGCGTGGGGGCGATCATGATCGGCATGGTCTTTTTGAGCGGCGCGAGTTGGAAAACGCTCCTCTGCATCTGCATTCCCGTCCTCATTGCCGTTCCCGCCCTCATCATCGCCGAGCCGTACCGCCTGAAACGCCTCTCGGCCTACCTTGATCCGTGGGCGTCGCCGCGCGGGGAAGGGTACCAGCTCATCCAATCCCTCTACGCGCTCGGGAACGGGGGATTTTTCGGGGTCGGCCTCTTCCGTTCGAGGCAAAAATACCGCTTCCTGCCCTTTGCGGAGAGCGACTTCATTCTCTCGGTCATCGCGGAGGAGACGGGTTTTCTCGGCGTTTTGTTGCTCTTCGCGCTCATCGGGTTCGTCGTATGGCGGGGATTCCGCATCGCGCGGGGGTGCAAAGATCTCTACGGCTATATGCTCGTCTCGGGGATCACGCTCGCATTTGCGGTGCAGTCGGCACTCAACGCGCTCGTCGTGAGCGGGACCATTCCCCCGACGGGTCTGCCCCTTCCGCTCATTTCGGCGGGAAATACCTCTCTCATCGTCACCATGACGGGAATGGGGATCGTGTACGGCGCGTCAAAGCACACCGATCGGGACCCTCCTCATAAAATATACAGATAAAGCGCGAAGCCCCGCGGAAAAGGGCCTTTCTTCGCGTTTCAGAAATACATGAGGAGATAACCATGGATAAATATATCATAGACGGGGGACGGCGGCTCTACGGCAGCGTCATGGCGCAGTCTGCCAAAAACGCCGTTCTGCCGCTCTTTGCGGCGTCTGTGTTGACCGATAAACAAGTGACGATCAGGGAGACGCCCGAGATCGCAGACGTTTCCTGTATGGCGCAGATCCTGAAAGAACTCGGTGCGAGCGTAAAATTCGACGGCGGGGACGTCGTTATCGACAGCTCGGACGCCCACAGCCACATTCTGTCCTCCAAGCTCACAAAGGAACTCCGTTCGTCCGTCTTTATGCTCGGCTCCCTTTTGTCCCGCTTTCACCGCGCCGTCATCGCCTACCCCGGGGGGTGCGACATTGGGCTTCGTCCCATCGACCTGCACTTAAACGCCTTGAAGCGTCTCGGCGTCAGCATCTCCGAGCGGGATGGCTACATCTACTGCGAATGCGACAGGCTCACGGGTGCGGAGATCGTTCTCGACTTCCCGAGCGTCGGCGCGACCGAAAACATCATGCTCGCGGGCGTGAAGGCGGAGGGGAGGACGGTCATCGGAGGCGCGGCCAAGGAGCCTGAGATCGTCGATCTGCAAAATTTTCTGTGCGGCATGGGGGCGAAGATCCGCGGCGCAGGGACGGACGTCGTTGAGATCGAGGGCGTCCCGACCCTGAACGGCATTACATATACGCCCGTCAAGGACCGCATCGAGGCGGGAACTTTCCTCATCGCCTGCGCTATCTGCGGGGGGGAGATCGAAGTTTCGGGGGTCTCGGCGGAAAATTTGGGAATGCTTTTACATAAATTGCGTGAAAACGGTTGCAAGATCCATACAAAAAATGATAAAATAAGACTGTCGAGTTACGGAAGGCTTAAATGCAACCGCAGGATCGAGACGATGCCCTTCCCGGGGTTCCCGACGGACCTTCAGGCGCAGATGACAGCACTCAATGCCGTCTGCGAGGGCGGCGCACTCATCGTCGAAAACCTCTTCGAGACCCGCTTCAAATATGTCCCCGAACTTCAGAGGATGGGGGCGGATATCGAAGTCAGGGGACGGAATGCGTTCGTGCGCGGCGTCAGCGGCCTGCACGGGGCGTCCGTCACGGCGGGGGACCTGCGCGGCGGCGCGGCTCTCGTTCTGGCGGCTCTCGGCGCGGAGGGCGTCTCCGAAGTGTCCGATCTTTCGCATATCGACAGGGGTTATACCGATCTCGAGGGGAAATTGAAGTCCCTCGGGGCAGAGATCAAGCGGGTCCGCGTCTGAACCCGACGGGGAGATACCAATGAAAAAGAGAGTTTTTCTTACGACGCTCGTGTCCTTCTTGTTGCTCGCCGCAGTCGTTGCGGCGGGCCTCAATGCCGTCTTTACGGTCAATGTCGTGAAGGCGGAGTTTTCCGTCGCCTCTGCGGAGGGGGAGAGGGAAGCCGCCGAGATCAAGGAAAAACTCGATCGGTTCGTCGGGAAAAGCACGGTATTTTTGGACGAGGAGGAGGTCTCCGCGATCTTCGCCGCCTATCCCTGCATGAAGGCAGACAAGATCGCAAAGAAGTATCCCTCCACGCTCGAAGTCTCCGTCTCCGAACGGGACGAGGCGTTCGCCGTCCTCACGGAGCGCGGCTATGCCGTCCTCTCCGACGATGGGACTTACCTCTATAACAAAGACAGCTTAACAAACCGCAAGGGCGGTGAGAATCTGCTCCTTTCGGGCTTCTCCTTCTCTCTGGTGCAGGGGGAACGGGTCGAGGACGAGAAATTTTCGGCCCTCCTCTCCATGTACGGCGTGTTTGCCGAACTCTTGGGGGAGGTGCGGGCGAACGTTGTCTCCGTCACCTACCACCCGGGGCTTGTGTCCGATACTTTCCTCATCCAGATGAGGGAGGGCGTCAGGATCGAGATCGTCACCCCGTGCGACATGGCGGAGGAGAAGGCTCTGTCTGCCCTTTCGGATGAGCAATACGGGTATCTTGCGCGGAGCGACGGGGAGAGGCTTTCTGGCTGTATCACCGTCGTCGGCGCGGACGGAAAAATATTGGTCGATTATGACGTTTCCCGCAACTGAAACGCGCGGGAGGGGAAAGCGTCCTTTCGGGACGCTTTTTTGTTTTATGTGCGAAAAAAAGGCTCAAATTCTTGACAGGATAGGAACGATATGATATAATACTAAAACAAAATCAAACATCGGAAAAGGACGGAACATGGGTCGCAAAAGCGTAGCTGTCATGGACATTCGCTCCTCTAAGATCACCATGCTTGTGGGGGAAAGGAGCGTCAACAATACCTTCGTGTTCACGGCAATGAAGAGCGTGTCCTACGGAGGGTATGCCGACGGCAGATTTTTCAACGAAAGGGAGCTTTCCGAGCTTGCCGTCAACACTTTGAGAGAGGTCGAAAGGGTCTCCAACATGAAGATACGCCGTCTCTACATCGGCGTCCCCGGGGAATTTCTCAAAGTCTTGCTCGACGAGCCTGTCACGGGTTTCCCCAAGCAGAAGAGGATCGCCGCGGGCGATATTGACGCGCTCTACGAAAGCGGCAGGCAGGAATTTGCCGAGATGACGTTCCTGCGGGCGAGTTGCGCCATCTTCACGACGTCGGACAAGCGTGTGGTCATCGACCCCGTCGGCATCATGTCGTCCTCCCTCAAAGGCCTTGTCTCTTACTTCTATTGCACAAAGTACTTTACAGATCTCATGGAGAGGATCTTCGAGGGGACGGGGATCACGCTCAAATTTCTCCCGTCCACGCTCGCGATGGCGTGCTACCTCATTCCGTCGGAGACGAGAGACGAATATGCCTTCCTCCTCGACGTCGGCGACAATTCTTCGACCGTGATGCTCATGCAGGGCAACGCCATCCTGAAGCAGACGACGGCCCCCGTCGGAAGGACGCAGATCGTCGCGGAACTCATGAAGGCCCTGTCCGTCCCTTACGACGTCGCCTCCTCGCTCCTCCCCAAGACCAATCTGTACACGCGGAGCAATGCGGGCAAGGCGGAATTCATGAACGCAAAGGGGACGTATGAGATCGACCTCGATGTTCTCGTCTCCGCCGTCAAGGACGGGCTGGACGCCGTGTGCGAGATCGTCGGTTCCTTCATGGAAAACATGCAGGGGCGGGAGCTGGACTACAAGCCCATCTATGTGACGGGGGAGGGCATCTGCGACATCCGCGGCGCGCTCGAACATGTGAGCAAACGCGTTGACCGCGTTTGCGAGTACATTACACCCAATCTGCCCTATTACGACAAGCCGTCGATGAGTTCCTTCATTTCCCTCGTCGATATGGCCTGTGACGACAATGCCCAAGGCGGCTTCTTCTATCATCTATTCGGAGGTTAAAAATGTTTTTGGATCAATACTATACAGACGATACAGGCGAACGGGACGTTGCCGAGAGCCATGAGGAGGTACCCTCCCTCCCGAGAGCGGACGGCAGGGCGAAGATCCGCGTCATCGGCGTCGGCGGTGCGGGCAATAACGCCGTCAACCGCATGATCGACGCAGGCATCACGAGCGCGGAGTATATCGCCGTCAATACCGACGCGCAGATCCTCGCGTGCAATAAGGCGGCCACCCGCATTCAGATCGGCAAGACCCTGACAAAGGGCCTCGGCGCGGGCGCAGATCCCGAACAGGGCAAGAATGCCGCGGAAGAGGACAAGGACGAGATCATTCACGCGATCGAGGACACCGACCTTCTCTTCATCACCGCGGGCATGGGGGGCGGCACGGGCACAGGCGCGGCTCCCGTCATTGCGAAGCTCGCCCGCGACAGGAGGATCCTCACCGTCGCCGTCGTCACCGAACCCTTCTCCTTTGAGGGCAAACACAGAATGGACAATGCAAGGCGGGGCATCGAGGAACTCAAAAAGAACGTCGATACCATCGTCATCATTCCCAACGATAAGATCCTCGACATTGTTCCCAAGAACGTCTCCTTTACGGACGCGCTCCGCGTCGCGGACGACGTGTTGAAGCAGGGCATCCGCGGCATCGCGGACGTCATCGTCACGCCGTCGATCATCAACCTCGACTTTGCGGACGTCAAGGCCATCCTCAAGGACAAGGGTCTCGCGCACATGGGCGTGGGTGTCTCCAAGGGGGAGAACAGGATCGTCACGGCCGTGCGCCTTGCCGTCAATTCGCCCCTGCTTGAGACGACGATCGAAGGCGCGACGGGCGTTCTCATCAACATCACGGGCGGCAACGACCTCACGATCGACGAGACGCAGACTGCCGCCAGCCTCGTGCAGAGCGTGGTGGATTATTCGGCAAACATCATCTTCGGCGCGTGCATCGACGAAAATATGGAGGACGAGGTACAGGTCACCGTCATCGCGACGGGATTCCAGACCAAGGAACCTGCGCACAACGCCTTTGCGGAGGCGGCCCTCCGCCGCGACGACCCCATCAAGCCCTCCTTCGGGACGGATACGGTGAAGCCCGCAACGGCTGCACAGCAGACGGGGACGGTAAGTCCCGCTCCCGTCCCTGCGCCCGCACCCGCTCCTGCCCCTGCCCCTGAACCCGCTCCCGCGCCTGCGCCTGCACCCGCACCGTCCCGCCCCGAGCCGGAAGAGGCACCGCAGGGAGGGGAGGCAGACGTTCCTCCGTTCCTTCAGTACCTTCTCGGGAAGAAGAAACCTCAATAAACGATCATCCGCCGCGCTCCGCGGCGGTTTTCTTATGAGGAAAAGCGGCTTGGCTAACAGCCAAACCGCTTAATTTTGTTTTAGACCTCTGTGTATGCCCAACTAATGCGAGGAAATGATCCGGTCACCAGATCATGCTGTGGAAGCGATCCTCGGATATGCCCCAGATGTCGGTGACAAAATCAATGATGTCGCTTTCGTCAAGCACCAGATTGGAACCGATCGCATACACCAATCTTGCGGAATGATGGTCGTTGCGGTAAGAGTAGAGACGATGCAATACCTCCTTGAAGTAGTTGCGGCGCATTTCGTAATCGCCCTCGCTAAGCTCTATCGCCCGAGCTATGATCGCCTTCTCTTGCCTTGTAAATTCACTTGCCATACTTTCACCTCTGTTGGTCATGGAATACGGACCGTGGCGGAAGGTTATGCGCGACGTTCGGCCGGCGGTCCTTCCGCGCTATTCCGTATCAATACATTCCGTCCATGCCGCCGCCTGCGGGCGCAGGGGGAGCGGGAGGGGTGGGGATATCCGTGACGATCGACTCCGTGGTGAGCAGAGTGGACGCGACGGACGCCGCATTCTGGAGGACCGAACGGGTGACCTTGGTGGGGTCGATGATGCCCGCTTCGACCATATCGGTGTAGACATTCCGAAGGGCGTCGAATCCGTAGTTTGTGGTCCGCTTAGAGAGGATCTTATCGACGACGACGGAGCCGTCCACGCCCGCATTCTTGGCGATCTGCCGCACGGGTTCCTCGCACGCCTTCAAGATGATGCTCGCGCCCGTCTTTTCGTCGCCGTCAAGGGTCGCGACGAGCTTCTTGATCGCGGGAATACAGCTGAGGAGCGCGGAGCCGCCGCCGGGGACATAGCCCTCTTCAACCGCCGCACGGGTCGCCGCAAGCGCGTCGTCGATGCGGAGCTTTTTCTCCTTCATCTCGATCTCGGTGGCCGCGCCGACGTTGATGATCGCAACGCCGCCCGCGAGTTTTGCGAGGCGTTCCTGAAGTTTTTCCCTGTCATAGTCGGAGGTCGTGACCTCGATCTGCGCCTTGATGGACGCGACGCGGTCCTTGATGGCCTGCTTATCGCCCGCGCCGTCGATGATCGTCGTGTTGTCCTTGTCGATCTTGACCTGTACGGCCCTGCCGAGCATATCGGGCGTGACGTCCTTGAACTCATACCCGAGATCGGAGCTGACGACGGTGCCGCCCGTGAGGACGGCGATGTCCTCGAGCATGGCCTTTCTTCTGTCGCCGAAGCCGGGGGCCTTGACAGCGACGCTGTTGAAAACGCCCTTGAGCTTGTTGACGATGAGAGCCGCGAGCGCGTCGCCCTCGACGTCCTCAGCGATGATGAGGAGCCTTGCGCCCTGCTGTGCGAGGGGTTCGACGATGGGGAGGATCTCCTGAAGGTTGGAGATCTTCTTGTCGGTGATGAGGATATAGGGATTATCGAGGACGGCTTCCATCTTCTCGGTGTCGGTCACCATGTAAGCGGAGGCGTACCCGCGGTCGAACTGCATGCCTTCGACGGTCGTGAGTTCGGTCGTCATGGATTTTCCCTCTTCGACGGTGATGACGCCGTCGGTGCCGACGATCTCCATCGCCTTGGCGATGAGTTCGCCGACCGTTTCATCGCCCGCCGAAATGGAGGCGACCTGTGAAATGGCCTTTTTGCCTTCGACCTGCTTGGAGATCTCCTTGAGGTGGCCGACGGCAACGTCCACAGCCTTGTCGATGCCCTTCTTCAAGATGATGGGGTTCGCGCCCGCGGCGAGGTTTTTCAGCCCTTCGCGGATGATCGCCTGCGCAAGGAGGACAGCCGTCGTCGTGCCGTCGCCCGCGACGTCGTTGGTCTTGGTCGAGACCTCTTTGACGAGTTGGGCACCCATGTTCTCAAAGGGGTCGGGAAGTTCGATCTCCTTTGCGATCGTCACGCCGTCGTTGGTGATGAGGGGGGAGCCGAACTTTCTGTCGAGGACGACGTTCCTGCCCTTGGGACCGAGCGTGATCTTCACGGTATCTGCGAGGATATTTACGCCTGTTTCGAGAGCTTTTCTTGCTTCTTCACCGTATTTGATCTGTTTTGCCATGATATGTTATCTCCTTTTTTGATTCTGATTTTTCCGTCTTATTCGACGATCGCCAAAATGTCGCTCTGCTTGATGATGGTGAATTCCCTGCCGTCCACCTTGAAGTCCGAGCCTGCGTACTTGGAGCAGAGGACTTTGTCGCCGACTTTCACCTGCATGACCGTCTCTTTCCCGTCCACGATCCCGCCGGGGCCGACCGCAACGACGATGCACGTCTGCGGCTTTTCCTGTGCCGAAGAGGGAAGGATGAATCCGCTCTTTGTCTTTTCTTCGACGGAGACCGCCTCGACGACGACCTTGTCGAATAATGGTTTGATGTTCATGAAAAACCTCCTGATAAGCCCGCATTCGGCGGGGATTTTCTTTTTCTTCCTATATTATAAACGCATAGAACGCGCTGTCAAACAGGAAATGCAATTTTTTTTGGCAAAAAATGGGGAACGATTGACACATTTCCCTTTCATATGGTATAATAAGGCCATGGATAAGTGGGATAAAAGATTTATGGAGCTTACCGAGGAAGTAAGCAGTTGGGCAAGCTGTCTCCGCCGCAAGGTCGGAGCGGTCATCGTGCGGGAGAACCGCGTCATGGCGACGGGCTATAACGGCGCGCCTACGGGCATCCGCACCTGCATCGATCGGGGGGAATGCCTCCGCGAGACGATGAACATCGAGAGCGGCACGCATGCCGAACTCTGCTTTGCGGCCCACGCCGAGCAGAACGCCCTCATTCAGGCGGCAAGGTATGGGATCAGCATCGAGGGGTCAACACTCTACTGCACCCACCAGCCCTGCGTCATCTGCGCGAAGATGATCATCAACGCGGGCATCAAGCGCGTGGTGTACAAAGAGGGGTATCCCGACGACTTCTCGCTTCAGCTCTTTGCGGAGGCGGGCACCGATATCGAAAAATATAAGGAGTGACTTCTATGACGGCGAAAAATCCCGTGATCACGATCCAAATGGCGGACGGCAAGACCATCCGTGCCGAACTCTACCCGAACATCGCGCCGAATACGGTGAACAATTTCCTCTCCCTCGTGAACAAGGGCTTCTATGACGGGATCATCTTCCACCGCGTCATCAAGGGCTTCATGATACAGGGCGGGGATCCGCGCGGGATCGGTACGGGCGGCCCGGGGTATCGCATCAGGGGGGAATTTGCCTCCAACGGCTTCAAGAACAGCCTCAGCCATACGCGGGGCGTCCTCTCCATGGCGAGATCGCGCGACCGCGACTCTGCGGGGTCCCAATTCTTCATCATGCACGGCGACGCCGAATACCTCGACGGCGAATATGCGGCGTTCGGGAAGGTCATCGAGGGCATGGACGTCGTGGACGAGATCGCTTCGACCCGCACGGACGGCTATGACAAGCCCTATACGGAGCAGAGAATGCAGAAGGTGACGGCAGAGACGTTCGGCGTCACCTATCCCGAACCCGTCACCATGTGAGCCGTCGGAGGTAGGCCATGTCTGACAGGATATTCTATGAAAATCCTCTTTGTACGCGGTATGCGAGCAAGGAGATGCAGGAAAACTTCGGCGACAGAAAGCGTTTCCGCCTGTGGAGGAAGCTGTGGATCGCCCTTGCCGAGAGCGAGAGAGAGCTGGGGCTTGCCATCACGCAGGAGCAGATCGACGATCTGAAAGCGCACAGCGAGGATATCGACTTTGAAAAGGCGGACGAGTACGAACGCACGGTCCGCCATGACGTCATGGCGCATGTCAAGGCGTTCGGCGACGCCGCGCCCTCCGCAAAAGGGATCATCCACCTCGGCGCGACGAGCTGTTTTGTGGACTGCAACTCCGAACTCATCATCATGCGCGACGGGCTTGACATTCTTCTCCGCAAGCTCGTCAACGTCATGGACGTTCTCAAAAAGTTTGCCCTGCAATACAAAGATCTGCCGACGCTCGGGTTCACGCATCTTCAGCCCGCCCAGCTCACCACGGTCGGGAAGCGCGCGGCCCTCTGGCTTCAGGATCTGATGCTCGACTACGAAAATCTGCTCACGCTCTTTTCCCGCTTCCGTCTGCGCGGCGTGAAGGGGACGACGGGCACGCAGGCAAGTTTTTTGGATCTCTTCGACGGCGACGAGTGGAAGGTGAAGGAGCTTGAAAAGCGCGTTTTAAGCAAGATCGGCTATGAGCGCGTCTACAGTGTGACGGGGCAGACGTACCCCCGCAAATTCGATTACAATGTTCTTTGCGTCCTCTCGCAGATCGCGCAGAGTGCCTACAAATTCAGCAATGACGTCCGTCTCCTCCAGAGCATGAAGGAGATCGAAGAACCCTTTGAGACGTCACAGATCGGCTCCTCCGCGATGGCGTACAAGCGCAATCCCATGCGATGTGAGCGGATGGGGAGCCTCTGCCGCTATCTGCTTTCCCTTCCGATGAACAGCGCGGTGACCGCCTCGACGCAGTGGCTCGAGCGCACGCTCGACGATTCCGCCAACCGCCGCATCGTCAACGCGCAGGCTTTCCTCACGGCAGACGCCGTCCTCAACCTCTATCTCAACGTTGCGGACGGGCTTGTCGTGCGCGAAAAAGTCATCGGGAGCCACGTCCGCGCCGAACTTCCCTTCATGGCGACCGAAAATATCCTCATGGAGTGCGTCAAGGCGGGGGGAGACAGGCAGCAGCTCCACGAGCGTCTGCGCGTCCTCTCACAGGAGGCGGGCGCGAAGGTCAAGGAGGAGGGCTTGGAGAACGACCTTCTCGACAGGATAAAGGGGGACGCGATGTTTGCGGCGGTCAGCGATCGGCTGGATGAGATCGTCGATGCGAAGAAATTCACGGGAAGAGCGGCGAAGCAGACCGAAGAGTTCATCGCAAGGGAGATCGACCCGATTTTGGAAAGACACAAAAATCTTCTTGGCGCAAAGAGCAGCGTCAACATTTGAGGTGATATTATGACAGTTTTGGTAACAGGCGGAGCGGGATTTATCGGCTCCCACACGGTCGTTGAACTCCTGAATGCGGGGTACGACGTCGTCGTCATCGACAATTTGAGCAATTCGAGCCGCGAGGCGATCGCACGGGTGGAAAAGATCACGGGAAGGAAAGTCTATTTCCACGAAAACGACGTCCGCGACCGCGCCGCGCTCGAGCTTATCTTCACATCGTATGACATCGATTGGGTCATCCACTTTGCGGGCCTCAAAGCCGTCGGCGAGAGCGTGGAGAAGCCCGTCGAATACTACGACAACAATCTCATTTCCACGCTCGTCCTCATCGAGACGATGAAAAAATTCGGCGTCAAAAAGATCGTCTTTTCCTCCTCGGCAACGGTCTACGGAGACCCCGCGGAACTTCCGCTCAAGGAGACGAGCAAAATGAACCCGACGACCAATCCCTACGGCGCGACGAAGGTGATGCAGGAAAATATCCTGAAGGACCTCTACACTTCCGACGGCGAATGGACGGTCGCGCTCCTGCGCTATTTCAATCCCGTCGGAGCGCACGAGAGCGGGCTGATCGGCGAGGATCCGAAGGGGATCCCCAACAATCTCATGCCCTACGTTGCACAGGTCGCGAGCGGGAAGCTGAAGGAGATCGGCGTGTTCGGGAACGACTATCCCACGCCCGACGGAACGGGAGTGAGGGACTATATCCACGTTGTGGACCTCGCGCGGGGGCACGTTGCCGCCATTGAAAAGCTGAAGAGCGCGGGCGTCTATATCTACAATTTGGGCACTGGGAACGGTTACAGCGTGCTTGACATGATCAAGGCATTCTCCAAGGCGTGCGGAAAGGACTTGCCGTATGTCATCAAACCGCGGAGAGCGGGGGACATTGCGACCTGCTATGCCTCCGCGGAAAAGGCCGAAAGGGAACTCGGCTGGAGGGCGCAGTACGACCTCGAGAAGATGTGCATCGACCAGTGGAATTGGCAGAAGAACAATCCAAACGGGTACGAAAACTGAATTTTTCACGTTTTGCATAGTATTATGCGTGACATAATTGCGTAAATAGCTTGTTTTATCAGACGTTTGGACGGTTGCTTTTTTCAAGAATTTTTCTTTTTTGACGAAAATGTCTTGACGGAGCCGCCCGAAATATGTATAATAAGTGTTGCGCGTAGGGGAGTAGTTCAATGGTAGAGCAACGGTCTCCAAAACCGTCTGTTGCGTGTTCGAGTCGCGTCTCCCCTGCCAAAAAACCCGCATTCGGCGGGTTTTTTTGGTGGGGTCAGGCGCGAATCGAAAGAAAACAGGGTTCCCGCAAAAGCGCGGAGCGGTTTTGTGGGACAAAGGAGCGTCTCCCCTGCCAAAACAGCCCGCCAACTGTGTTGGCGGGCTGTTTTGGGGTTTTCTTGCCCCTTTTCTTGACTTCTCATCGGAAAAAGGTTACAATATCCGTATGCGGGACAAAGTGCCCCTCAGATTCGTTATTTTTATGACAGGGAGGCTGTGCTGATACGCCATGAAGAAGGTGACCTTATATACGGACGGTGCATGTTCGGGCAACCCCGGCCCCGGCGGGTGGGGGGCGATCTTGTTTTACGGCGAGCATAGGACCGAACTTTCGGGCAGCGAGGCCGAGACGACCAACAACCGCATGGAGATCATAGCCGTCATCGAGGGGTTGAAAAGGCTCAAATATCCCTGCGAAGTGGACGTTTTTTCCGATTCTGCTTACACGGTCAACGCCTTTTTGGAGGGCTGGGTGTACGCATGGGAGAAAAGCGGCTGGAAAAAGGCCGATAAAAAGCCCGTCCTCAACGACGAGCTTTGGCGGGAACTTCTGTCGCTCACCCGCATTCACACCGTCCATTTTCATAAGGTCAAGGGGCATGCCGACAACGAATTCAACAACCTCTGCGATAAACTTGCCCGCGAAGCCATCGACGTTTTGAGAGAAAGTCTTATAAAAGAAGAAGCCGATTGATATACTATATATTATGGGGAAGTCTGACGAGGGCAAGGTGAAGCCACTTTCATACAGGATATGGCACACGGCGGGGATCGTATTCGGCGCGGCGGTCTTTGAGGCCTTTCTCGTGTTGTCTCTCCGTTATTTTGTCGAATGGGAGCCGTCGCTTTGGTGGACTGTCCTTGCGATCGGCACCGCGGTGAACGCCGCCCTTGCGGCCGTGGACCTCATCTTTTATTTCTTGGGGAAACAGGTCGTCTACAAGAGCTGTATCATCGCCTTTATTCTCTTTGATTTCCTGCTCATCGGGCTGTATATCCTGCTTGCGACGGGTTTTCTCGACGTCATGCGGGACGAGGGGAGCTTTCAGGCCTATTTGGAGCGTGCGGGGAGCTGGATGACCGCGCTCTTCATCGCCCTGCAATTTTTGCAGGTCGTCATCCTGCCCATTCCGAGTACAGTCACGGTCGTCGCGGGGACCGCGCTCTTCGGCCCGCTCCTCGGCAGTCTTTACAGCTTGGCGGGGATCGTCATCGGTTCGCTCGTCGCCTTTCTCATCGGGAGATATGCCGGTCTGCGCGTCTGCGCATGGCTCGTGGGGCAGGACACCCTTGAAAAGTGGCTCCAAAAGATCAAGGGGAAGGATAAACTTCTCCTCACGGCGATGTTCCTTTTGCCCGTTTTTCCAGACGATGTGCTATGCTTCGTTGCGGGATTTTCGTCGATGTCGGTATGGTATTTCCTCGCGGTCATCCTCGTCTCGCGCGTGCTTGCAATCTTCACGACGAGCTATTCCATCACGCTCATCCCCTTCGACACATGGTGGGGGCTTCTCATTTGGGGCGTGCTTCTCGTCCTCGTCGCCGTTCTGTTCGTCGTCCTCTACAAGAAGGCCGACGCCATCCTCGGCTGGTTCGAGAAGGTCTTTCACCGTGAGACCCGCGTCGAGGAGAAGAGGGAGAAGGGGGACTTTACGCTCGAGGTCGTCGGCCCCGACGGCGCGATCGTTACAAAAGGCGTCAAAAAGGAGGGGGAAGGCTCTCCGCCCGACGAAAAAAAGAGGGAATGAGGCCGCAAACTCTTGCGGTCTTTTTCAATGCCGAAAATCCCCTGAAAAACTTTTGCGCGACGCTTGCTTTTTCTGCCTCCGTTGTGTATAATGATATTTGGTAGAGATTGGAATTTTTCATCTCGAGAGGTCATGAATGGATAAAATTTCATTGTTGCGGACCCGCAAAGAGGCCGTTCTCAAAGCGGGACAAAACATTCGCTCACAGATTTCCGCCCTTTGCGACGACGACAGCTTCGTGGAACTTTCGGCCTTCAGCTTTTCCAAGACGTTCGACGGTGCGGACGCCCTCGGCGAGGGGGTCGTGACGGGCTTTGCCACGATCGGCGGATATCACTTTTATATCATCGCGCTCAACCATGACGTGTCCTTCGGCGGGCTGTCGAAGGGGAATTGCGAGAAGATCGCAAAGACCCTGAACGCCGCCGAAAAGAACGGGACCTCCGTCGTGTACCTCTTGCAGTCGCAGGGCGTCCGCGTCGGGGAGGGCGTAGACGTATTGGAGGGCATTTCGACCCTCCTCTTGAAGGCGATGCAGTTGAAGGGGACCGTTCTGCAATTTGCCGTCCTCATGGGGGAGGTCTACGGCTCTGCCGCCGCTCTCGCCTCCGTCTGCGACTGTGTGATGTTCTTCAAAAGCAGCGCGCTCAGCCTCGCCTCGCCCCTCGTTCTCTCCGCGCGGGAGAAGAAGAACCTCAAACCCGCGGAGGTCGGTGGATTCGACGCCTTGAAGGACGCGCTCCTTCCCGCGGTCAAGATCGCCGACATGAAGGACGCCGCCTCCAAGATCTTAAAGTTCTGCGACTATCTGGAAATGCCCGTCGTGGACGCACAGCTCAACGAGACGCTCCCCGCCCTCAACCGCGATGCGGGGGCAAAAGCCCTCGAAGCGGTCTTTGAGGACTTCCTCGAACTCGGCGCGAACAGCTGTCAGGAGGTAAGAACGGTCCTCGGGCGCATCGGGGGGATCGCGGTCGCGGCCGTGGTCTTTGACAATGTTTCCCTAAACGCGCAGAATATCAGAAAGATCAAAAATTTTGCCGAACTCGCGTGCTGCCACGGCATTCCCTTTGTGACCTTTGTGGATTGCCTCGGCGTTGAGCGCACGCTTGCCGCCAACAACAGCGGCGTTTTGAAAGAGATCGGAGAATATCTTTCTATGCTCGACGCCATCGACACGGCAAAGGTCGCCGTCGTGACGGGCAAGGCGGTGGGACTTGGGTACAGCCTTTTCGCCGCAAAATCTGTCGGGTTCGACTACACATACGCCTTGGCGACGGCGCAGATCTCCCTCTTTGAGAGCGAGGAGGGGGCGCAGATCGAACTGAACGGCCTCGGTGCGGACGCCGCCAAACACTACGCCGAGGAGATCGCCGACCCCGTGCATGCCGCAGAGGGAGGGTACCTCGACAACATCATCGAACCGCAGTTCTTAAAGCAATATCTCATCGCGTCCCTCCAGACGCTGATAAAGTGAGGGGAATATGACGTCTCTTCTCGATCCATGGTTCAAGATGAACGTCGGCGACGGGGCCTTCTATGCGGTTTTCGGCCTCCTCTTCGTCGTCGTCGGGATCGCTCTCCTCGTCCTCATTCTGACGCTGATCGGTTTCATCATGAAAAAGCTCGGCGAGAGGAAGCGGGAGAACGATGTTCCCGCCGCGCCGCGCGACAGGCGCAGGGAAGTTTCTCCGCCGCAGGAGGACGTCTCTCCCGAAGTCGTCGCCGCGATCACTGCGGCCCTCATGAGCTATTATCAAACGGAAAATGCAAAGTGCGACTTTGTCGTAAGGCGAATCAAGCGTTTATAAAGGAGTTTTAACGTCATGCGTAATTTTTTGGTCACGGTCAACGGAAAACAGTATGAAGTGGGGGTGGAGGAACTTGGCGAGAACTCGTCTGCGCCCAAGGCCGTCCCGATCGCGGCTCCCGTTGCCGCCTCTCCCGCCCCTGCGGCCGCGGGGAACGGGACAAAGGTGCTTTCGCCCTTCCCCGGGCTTATCAAAAATCTTCTCGTGGAGAACGGCGCGTCGGTCAAAAAGGACCAGCCCATTCTCGTCCTCGAGGCCATGAAGATGGACAACGATATCACCGCCCCCTGCGAAGGGAAGGTCACGTTTCATGTGCAGAAGGGGGCGAATGTCGAATCGGACGCCCTTCTCGCCGTCATCGGATAAGCGGAGAGCAACATGCAGAACAATTTACTCATAGATTTCGGAAAGATCTTTTCCGATCTGTGGCATTCAATGGGGATATCGCAGGGCGGCGACGTGTGGAAGAACTACATCATGCTCGCCATCTCCTTTGTGTTGATGTTCCTCGCGATCGTGAAGAAATTCGAGCCGATGCTCCTTCTTCCCATCGCGTTCGGGATGTTCCTCATCAATATTCCCGGGGCGGAAAAGATCCTGTGGGGGACCTACACCGACGAAGCCCATACCTACGATCTCGTCACGGACAGGGGGCTTCTCTGGTACCTCTACTATGGCGTGGATAAGGTCATCTACCCGCCGCTCATCTTCCTCGGCATCGGCGCGATGACGGACTTCGGCCCGCTCATCGCCAACCCGAAGAGCATGTTGATCGGCGCGGGTGCCCAGCTCGGTATCTTTATCGCCCTCTTCGGCGCGATCCTGCTTGGATTTTCGGGGGCGGAAGCGGCGGCCATCGCCATTATCGGCGGCGCGGACGGGCCGACGGCTCTCTATGTCGCCAAGATGCTTGCGGAAAACCTCGTCCCCACGATCGCCATTGCGGCCTACTCCTATATGGCACTCATTCCCGTCATCCAAAAGCCTCTCATGCGGCTTCTCACGACGAAGAAGGAACGCATGATCCGCATGAAGCCCCTCCGTCAGGTCAGCAAGGCAGAAAAGATCATGTTCCCCGTCATCGTGACGCTCGTCGTCGGCCTTCTTCTTCCCGACGCAATTCCGCTGCTCGGCATGCTCATGCTCGGCAATCTCTTCCGCGAATCGGGCGTGGTGGAGCGGCTCTCCTCGCAGGCGCAGAACGGACTGATGAACACGGTGACGATCTTCCTCGGCATCGCCGTCGGCTGTAAGGCGAAAGGGGACATCTTCCTGACGCCCCAGACCCTCTATATCCTGCTCATCGGCGTCGTCGCATTTGTCTGCGGCACGATCGGCGGTCTGCTCACCGCAAAACTCATGTGCAAACTGACGCACGGGCAGATCAATCCGCTCATCGGCTCGGCGGGCGTCTCCGCCGTTCCCATGGCGGCAAGGATCTCCGAGGACGTCGGGCGGGAGTACGACCCGTCCAATCACCTCCTGATGCACGCGATGGGGCCAAATGTCGCGGGCGTCATCGGCTCGGCACTCGGCGCAGGCATTCTGCTTGCGTGCTTCGGATAAACGTTTTACCCGTTCATCCTGAACGCAGTGAAGGATCCCCTGATTTTATTTACCCGTTCATCCTGAACGCAGTGAAGGATCCCCTGATATTATTTACCCGCTCATCCTGAACGCAGTGAAGGATCCCCTGATTTTATCATATCGGAGCAATAAAAATGGCAAAGAAAATACTCATCATGGATACGATCCTGCGGGACGCGCACCAGTCGCATGCCGCAACGAGAATGCGCACGGAGCAGATGATCCCCGTGCTTGCACAGCTTGACGAGGTCGGTTACTATTCCCTCGAGGGGTGGGGCGGCGCGACCTTCGATACTTGCATGCGATTTCTGAATGAGGACCCGTGGGAGAGGCTCCGCACCCTCCGCACCTACCTCAAAAAGACGCCGATCCAGATGCTCCTGCGCGGGCAGAACCTTCTCGGCTACCGCAACTACGCCGACGACCTCGTCGATAAACTCGTCGAAAAGTGCTTTGAGAACGGCATCGGCGTCATCCGCGTCTTTGACGCCCTCAACGACCCCCGCAATATCGAGGCCTCGATGAAGGCGATCAAAAAGTACGGCGGCCAGCTCCGCGCGACCGACCCGACGCGCGGCATTGCCGAGGCGGCGATCTCCTATACGACAAGCCCTGTCCATACGCTCGACTACTTTGTAGATCTCGCCAAGACCTATGAGGACATGGGGGCGGACAACATCTGCATCAAGGATATGGCGAATCTTTTGCTGCCGTTCGACGCCTATCAGCTCGTGTCGGCCCTGAAAAAAGCTCTCCGCCCCGAGACAAAGCTCCATCTCCACACCCACAACACGACGGGCACGGGGGATATGGTGAATCTCATGGCGATCTTTGCGGGCGTGGACATCGTTGATACCGCGCTCTCGCCCCTCGGGAACGGAACTTCCCAGCCCGCGACGGAACCGCTCGTCGCGACCTTGCGCGGCACGGAGTACGACACGGGGATCGACCTTCAAAAGCTCATTCCGATCGCGGAACACTTCAAAAAGGTGGCCGCACAGCTTGAAAAGGAGGGTTCGCTCAACCCCAAGGTCCGTCAGATCGACATCAACACGCTGATCTATCAGGTCCCCGGGGGGATGCTCTCCAACCTCATGAACCAGCTGAAAAAGGCGGGGAAGGAGGACAAACTTGCCGAAGTCCTCGCAGAAGTTCCCAACGTGAGGAGGGATTGCGGCTATCCACCCCTCGTCACGCCCTCCTCGCAGATCGTCGGCACGCAGGCCGTGATGAACGTCGTCATGGGCGAAAGATACAAGATGGTCACCAAGGAGACGAGGGATCTCTTTGCGGGAAAGTACGGGCGTCTGCCCATGGACGTGGACGAGGAGATCGCCGAGAAGGTCCTGAAGGGCGAAAAACGCATCACTTACCGCCCCGCGGACGACCTCGAACCCGAATTCGAGCGTCTGAAGGAAGAGCTTTTCCAAAAGGGATTCTACGCGAAGCGGGAGGATATCCCCGATGAGGACGTTCTCTCCTACGCGTCCTTCCCCGAAGTCGCCGAAAACTTCTTCAAATGGAGAATGGCGGCAAGACGGGGCGTCGATATGGACCTCGCAAAGACGGGCGTCTATCCCGTATAAAACGATTTGAAGAGTGAGCGGGGGCGTTCGCCCTCGTTTTCCATGGAGGATCCATGAAAGTTGCCGTCATCGGCGGGGGAGCGAGCGGTCTCATGGCGGCCTATGCCGCCGCAGAGAGCGGGAACGAAGTCACCCTCGTCGAGAAAAACGAAAAACTCGGGAAGAAACTCTACATCACGGGGAAGGGCCGCTGCAACGTCACGAACGACTGTCCGCCCGAAGAGTTCCTTCAAAACGTCGTCCGCGGAGAAAAGTTTCTGCGCGGCGCGATCTACCGTTTCCCGCCGCAGAGCCTCATGGAGTTCCTCGAGGGGGAGGGTCTCCCCCTGAAAGTGGAGCGCGGGAACCGCGTCTTTCCCGTCTCCGACCACGCGAGCGACGTCACAAAAACGCTCGAAAAAGCGTGCAGAAGAGCAGGCGTCCGCTTTGAACTCAACACCGAAGTCTTGGATTTGGACGTTTTGCATAGTACTATGCGTGGCATAATTACCGCAAAAGGGCAAATTCCGTGCGACGCTGTCATTCTTGCGACGGGGGGACTTTCCTATCCGTCCACGGGTTCGACGGGGGACGGGTACAAGTTCGCCCGCGCTCTCGGGCACACCGTCGTTCCCTGCCGACCCTCCCTGACGGGGCTTGACCTGAAGGGAAACTTCTCCTCTGTGCAGGGCGTTTCGGTGAAGAACGCCGTTCTCACGGCAAAATACAACGGGAAAATACTCTTTTCGGAGCTTGGCGAGCTACTCTTCACCCACTATGGGGTAAGCGGGCCGCTCATTCTCTCGCTCTCCGCGCTCATCAATCGGCTTCCCGTCGATGCGGTGGAGCTGAGCGTCGATTTCAAGCCCGCGCTCGACGACAAAATGCTGGACGGCAGGCTTCTCCGCGACCTCTCGGAGCGCAAAAACGAGCAGATGAAGAGCGTCATCCGCGGCCTTTTGCCCGCAAGTTTGGGCATTCATATCCTCAATTTTGCAGGCATTCCGCCCGAAAAGCGGGCAAATGCGGTCACGAAGGAGGAGAGAGGGCGTCTCCTCTCCGCTCTGAAGCGTTTCCCGCTCTTTCCCGTCTCCCTGCGGGGATTCGGCGAGGCAGTCGTGACCTCGGGCGGGGTCGATCTCAGGGAGGTCGATCCCAAGACCATGGAGAGCAAACTCGTCAAGGGGCTGTACCTCTGCGGCGAGGTCCTCGACGTTGACGCCTTCACGGGCGGATTCAATCTTCAGATCGCCTTTTCCACGGGCTATGCGGCGGGAAAATCGGTCGGCGCGAAGTGAGTTCATTCGTTTGACTTTTCGCGCCGCGGCGGGTATAATTGACAGAGAAAAACATCGGAGGCAGACATGATTGTAATTCGGGGTGCTACGACCATTGCGAGCGACACAAAGGAGGAGATCCAAAGGGCCGTTTCGGAACTCCTTGAACAGATCGAGAGCAGAAATTCTCTCAAACGGGATGAGGTGGTGAGCCTTGTCTTTTCCAGCACTTCCGATATCCATTCCTATTACCCCGCCAAGGCCGCGCGGGAGGCGGGCTTTATCGGCTGTTCTCTCTTCTCCGCGCAGGAACCCGATATCGACGGGGGACTTCCTCTCTGCATCCGCTGTATGTTGTTTGTGGAAAAAAATATCGCTCCCGCGCACGTCTATCTCCGCGGCGCAAAAGTTCTGCGGAAGGACATCGCGGGGAAGTTCAACATTGCGATAGACGGCCCCGCGGGGAGCGGCAAATCCACCGTCGCAAAGTTGCTCGCCAAGGAATACAACATTCTCTATCTCGATACGGGCGCGATGTACCGCGCATGCGCCCTCAAGGGACTTGAAGAGGGGATCGACCTCACCGACGAGGCCGCGGTCGTCGCCCTCATGCGGGACGTCAAGCTCGACGTCGTTTATGAGAACGGCGTGCAGAGGACCCTCCTCGACGGCAGGGACGTCTCCGAGGCGATCCGCCAAAATGCCGTCTCACTCGCCTCGTCCACCGTCTCGAAACACGCGAGCGTGAGAATGCACCTCGTCGAAAAACAGCGGGAGATCGCGGGAAAGATGTCCTGCGTGCTGGACGGGAGGGATATCGGCACGTTTGTCCTGCCCGACGCGGACTTCAAATTCTATCTGACCGCCTCGCCCGAGGTACGCGCAAGGCGCAGGCATGAGGAGTTGAAGGCCAAGGGCACGGAAGTCGATTTCGAGACGCTGAAGGCGGAGATGATCCGCCGCGACGAACAGGATATGAACCGCGAGATCGCCCCCCTCAAACAGGCGGAGGACGCCGTCCTCATCGACACGTCCGACATGACCGTCGATGAAGTCGTGGAGACGATCAAGCGCGCGATGCAGGAGAAGATATGACCGAAGAACTTGAACAGCAGGAGACAAAACAGCTCACGAAAAAGGAGCTGAAAGCCGAACAAAAGCGGTTGAAAAAGCAGGAAAAGCTCGAAAAAAAGCGCGAAAAGGCCATGGCAAAGCGCAAACTGCTCTTTCCCGCCAACAAGAAGGGACTGCACATTATGCACGCCATGAATTTTTTGCGCATCCTCTTCTATCCCATCCATTTTTTGGTCTATCCCTTCAAGCTCTACGGGCATAAGAAGGTCGGTCCCGGGGCGTGCATCTACTTCGGGAACCACTACTGCATCTGGGACGTGTTTTATCCCGCCCATACGACGTGGGAGGGCATCCACTACCTCTTGAAGGAGTCCCTGCTCACTGCGCCCGTGATCGGGCCTTGGATCTGCCGCGTGGGGGGGATCCCCGCTCTGCGGGACGGATCGGACTACCGCACGCTCATGGACGCCATGAAGGTCTTGAAGAACGGGGAAAAACTCTCCCTCTTCCCCGAGGGGACGCGCAACAAGGTCTCCGACGAGGAGTTCTTGCCCTTCCACGGCGGCGCGGCCATGCTCGCCATCAAGACAAAGACGCCCATCATTCCCTTTGTCATCTGCAACCGTCCGCGCGTCTTTCATGTGACGCACGTCATGTTCGGCGAGCCGATGGAGCTTTCGGAATATTACGACAAACGCATGACCGCGGCGGACTACGACGAGGCCGAGGAGAAGCTCAAACAGAGGCTCTACGCCCTCAGAGAGGAACACCGCGCCTATCTCGCAAGCAAAAAAAAGAAAAAGAAGAAGGACAAATAATTGCAGGTCTTTGTCGCAAAGAACAGCGGATTTTGCGCGGGCGTGAAGCGGGCTGTGGACACCGCCTTTTCCGTCCCGCCCGAAAACACATATGTCCTCGGCGAGCTTATCCATAACAGGCAGGTCGTCTCCGACCTCGCCGCGCGGGGGATCGTGACGGTCTCCTCCCCCGAGGAGGTCCCGTGCGGCGCGTCCCTCATCATCCGCTCCCACGGCGCGTCCCTCGACGTCTACCGCCTCTGCGGGGAGAAGAACATCAGGATCATCGACTGTACCTGTCCCTTCGTGAGGCGCACGCAGGAGATCGTCCGCCGCGCGGGAGAGGAGGGGAAAATTGTCGCGATCGCGGGGGAGAAGGAGCATCCCGAAGTCAAAGGGCTGATCGGTCACTGCGGCGGGGAGTGCCATGTTTTCTCCTCGGAGGACGCCGACTTCGGCGAGTTGCGCGGCAAAAACGTCGTTTTGGTCTCCCAAACCACGTTTTCGGAGCAAAGTTTTTCAAAAATTGCAAAAAATCTTAAAAATGTGTGCCCCAAAACAGTTGAGATTTTTCGGACAATTTGTTATACTACTGTACGAAGGCAGAGAGAGGCCGAAAGTTTGGCCGAACTTTGCGACGCCGTGCTGGTGATCGGCGGGAAGAACAGCAGCAACACGGCAAAGCTCTGCGAAATTGCGTCCGCAAAGGGGAAGCCCGTCTTTTGGCTCAGCGGCGCGGACGATTTCGAATATAACAAAATCAAAAATTTTAAGAGGGTCGGCATCATAGCGGGGGCAAGCACTCCCGATCGGCAGACTCAGGAGGTTCTCTTCAAGATGGCAGAAAACAATGCGGAAGTACAGGAGACGACGGAAGTCTCCGAAGAAACGCCCGTGACCGAGGAAGTCGCGGCGGCAGTGGAAGCACCCGTGGCCGAGGAAGCCGCGGCTCCCGTGGCGGAAGAAACGCCCGCGGCAGAGGAAGCGGTCCCCGCTCCCGAAGTTCAGGACGCGCCCGTAGCCGATGCGGTTGCGGCTGAACCCGCCCCTCAGGCGCAGGAGAGCCTGATGGAAAAGGTCGTCGAAGATCTCGGCAGGAACGTGCGCTACAAGAAAGGGCAGATCATTTCCGCCAACATCGTTTCCGCAACGGACGAAGGCGTTTACGTTTCCGCTTCGGGAAAGCTCGAGATCCTTCTTGCGAAGGAAGAACTCGACTGCGACGTCTATAACCGCGAGGACTATGCGGCCCGCGTCGGGGAAGAGATCCAGCTCATGGTCATGGAGGTCACCCCCAAGGTGAAGCTCTCCGAAAAGGCTCTGCGCAAGATCAAAGAGGACGAAGCCCTCGTCAAAGAGATCGAGGACGGCAAGGAGTTCAGCGTGGTCTGCACGGGCGTCAACAAGGGCGGCCTCACCGCAGAGTACGGTTCCTATCCCGTTTTCATTCCCGCAAGCGAGATCCGCTCCGGATATGTGAAGGATCTTGAAAAATACAAGGGCAAGACCCTTCGCCTGAAGCTCCTTGAGATCCGCAAGGAACGCAGAAAGGAGATCATCGCTTCCCAGCGCGTCATCCTCGAAGCGGAGAGAGCCGAACGCGAGGCTGCCAAGGCCAAGAAGGAAGAGGAGTTCTTCGACTCCATCCATGTTGACGACATCGTGGACGGCAGAGTGGACCGCGTCACCGCATTCGGCGCGTTCGTTTCCGTCAACGGGTTCGATTGCCTTGCGCACATCTCCGACCTGTCGTGGTCGAGCGTCAAGAAGGTGACCGATGTGCTTGAGATCGGGCAGACCTATCAGTTCAAGGTCCTCAAGATCGACCGCGAGAACAAGAAGGTCTCGATCGGCTACAAGCAGCTCCAGCCCCAGCCTTGGGATCTTGCGGCAGAGAAGTATGCCGAGGGCGACATCGTTCACGGCAAAGTCGTCCGCATCGTTCCCTTCGGCGCGTTCGTGCAGCTCGAAAAGGGCATCGACGCGCTCGTCCACCTCTCCCAGATCGCCTACGAATGGGTCGACAATCCCACTTCCGTCCTCTCCATCGGGCAGGAAGTCGATGCGAAGATCATCAAGTTCGACCCCGAAGCGAGGAAGATCAACCTCTCCATCAAGGCACTTCTGCCCCGTCCCGAGGTAGAGCCGCGCCGCGAACGCGACGATGCTCCCGCAGGCGGGCAGGGCGGACGCCGCGGCCGTAAGAACGGCAGGCGCAACAACGGCGGAGACGGCGAGTTCGAGGACGGCGAAGAGTACAGCGAATGGACGGAGGGCGGCTACGGCGGTGCTTCGATCGCAGACCTCCTCGCCAAGAACGACGACGACAACGGCGACAAATAATCGAATGAAATTTCAAAAAATCCGCTTAACGGCGGATTTTTTCGTTTATAAATATGCGAACGAAAAATCAAGGAGCGAATTATGGAAAGACAGGGGAATATTCAGATCTCGAGCGAGAACATGATGCCCATCATCAAGAAGTGGCTGTATTCGGAGAAGGACATCTTCCTCCGCGAGATCGTTGCGAATGCGTCGGACGCGATCACCAAATTCAGGAAGCTCGCCGACCTCGGCGAAGCGGCGGCAGACGAGAAGTACCGCATCACCGTGAAAACGGACAGCAAGGCCGGCACGCTGACCGTCGAGGACAACGGCATCGGCATGACCGAGGAGGAGGTGGAGAAGTACATTACCCAGATCGCCTTCTCGGGCGCGGCAGACTTCGTGGACAAGTATGAAAAGGCGGGCGGGGACGGCATCATCGGCCACTTCGGCCTCGGCTTTTATTCCGCTTACATGGTTTCGGACAACATCGAGATCTTCACAAAGTCCTATAAAGACGGCTCTGAGGCCGTGCATTGGGCGTCGGACGGCAACAGCACCTACACCATCGGCCCGTGCGACAAAGAAGAGCGCGGCACAAGGGTCGTCATGCACATCGCAAAGGGGGAATCTGAGTTCCTGCGCGAGGCAGAGATCAGGCGGCTCCTTGCGAAGTACTGCTCCTTCATGCCCTATGAAATTTATCTCAACCCGAAGGGGAAGGCGGACGAAAAGCCCGTCAATACGACTGAGCCGCTCTACCTCAAACAGCCGAAGGATTGCACGGAGGAGGAGTATAAAACTTTCTACCGCGAGACCTTCAACGACTTCAACGAACCGCTGTTCTGGATCCACCTGAACATGGACTATCCCTTCCGCGTCAAGGGGATCCTCTATTTCCCCAAGGTCAAAAAACAGGTCGAACTCGAGCGGGGGCAGGTCAAGCTCTACTGCAATCAGGTCTACATCGCCGACAACATCAAGGAGGTCATTCCCGAATTTTTGATGCTTTTGAACGGCGTCATCGACTGCCCCGACATTCCCCTCAACGTCTCCCGCTCCTTCCTGCAAAACGACAAGCAGGTGCAGAAGATCGCTTCGCACATCACCAAGAAGGTCGCCGACAGACTTGCGGAACTCTTCAGAAAGGACAGGGCCAAGTATGAGAGCTGCTGGAACGACATTTCGACCTTCGTCAAGTTCGGCTGCATCAAGGATGAGGACTTCTATAAAAAGGTCAAGGACATCATCATCTTCAAGAACCTTTCGGGCGAGTACCGCCCCTTGGAGAGCTTCTTCGGCGAGGAAGTCAGCGACGACGACGCGAAGGAGGGGAAGGAGCCGCAGGCCGTCTACTACGTCTCCGACGAAAACAAGCAGGCGCAATACATCAAGATGTTCAAGGACGCGGGCCTCGACGCCATTGTCTGCGACACCTACATCGACCCGCACTTCATCAGCTATATCGAATATAAGGCACCCAAGCGCGTCAGGTTCCTGCGCATCGACGCCGACGTCGCGGGAGCGTTGAAAGACGCGGACGGAGGGGAGGACAAGGACCTTATTGATCTCTTCACCAAGGCCCTCGACGGCACGGCCGTGAAGATCAAGACGGAGAAATTCAAGAATACTGCCGTCCCCGCCGTCATCAACGTCTCCGAATTCATGCGGAGAATGAACGAGATGCACAGCTTCTATCAGATGGGCGAATCCCCCGAAGATCTCACCCTCGTGGTGAATACCGCATGCCCCGCCGTCATGGCACTCAAAGAGGCAGGCGAGGAGGCGGCAAAGCTCGGCGCGGTGCAGATCTACTATCTCGCCCTGATGAACTTCCGCCAGCTCACCTCCGAGGAGACGGAGAATTTCGCGAATGGGTACGGAAAAATTCTCCTGAAGTATTTGAAAGAGGGGAAATAATTTTTGCTTTCCGTATTGACATTTGTCCGAAGGAATGCTATAATACTCTATGGTGCGGGTAAAACGCGACATCTCTTTCAACCGTGCCAATAGGAGGTTACAAAGTGAACGGAACTGTGAAATGGTTCAATGACGGCAAGGGTTTCGGCTTCATTGCCAACGACGAAGGGGGAGACGACATTTTCGTGCATTACTCCGCCATTCAGATGGACGGTTTCCACACGCTGAAGGAGGGGCAGAAGGTGTCGTTCGATACGGCTCCCGATCCCAAGAACAGCGGGAAACTTCGCGCGATCAACGTGGTCCCTCTTTCCTGAATCAAGGAACGAAAAACGGCTTTCGGGCCGTTTTTTTGTTGCGATTTTCGGGAGAGGAAGCGGCGTGCATTTCCTGTAGGTTTGTCAAACATATGAGACGGGGTTGGAAGAAAAAAATCAGTGCAGTACGCCGTCGTTGAGATAGTCTAA
>CANPZV010000003.1 GCA_947589285.1 uncultured Clostridia bacterium | reverse complement strand
GATGCTTCGCTAACGCTCAGCATGAGCGATTTCTTTCCGCTCATTCTGAGCCGAAGGCGAAGAATCCCCTCAAACGAAGTCCGCAGTAGCGGCGTCATGCTGAGAACAAAAACTGTACGAAGTCAGAAGCGGTTGACCCGAAGCATCTCGCCGCTACTTTGTAGCCACCCCGCGAGATTCTTCGGTTCCGCTTGTCTGACTTCGTTTCACCTCCGTTTCTCAGAATGACGCGGGGCTACTCCGTGGGTTTATGAGATGCTTCGCTAACGCTCAGCATGAGAGATTTCTTTCCGCTCATTCTGAGCCTTCCGCTCATTCTGAGCCTTCCGCTCATTCTGAGCCTTCCGCTCATTCTGAGCCGAAGGCGAAGAATCCCCTCAAACGAAGTCCGTGGGTTTATGAGATGCTTCGCTAACGCTCAGCATGAGCGATTTCTTTCCGCTCATTCTGAGCCGAAGGCGAAGAATCCCCTCAAACGAAGTCCGTGGGTTTATGGGATCCTTCGGTGCTTGGAGCCGAAGTATGAGCGCGTTTCGCGCACAATTTTCAATTCGGAATTCATATTCCCGCGATCTCCGCCATATCATATCCATGAACGGCGGAGGTGCTTTTTTATGGAAACATTCAACGTATATGAGGACATCGCGACCCGCACGGGCGGGGAGATCTTTGTCGGCGTGGTCGGACCCGTCAGAACGGGCAAATCGACCTTCATCAAAAAATTCATGGAGGCATTGGTGCTTCCGAACGTCCCCGCGGCGAAGAAGAGCCGCTACACGGACGAACTTCCGCAGTCGGCCGCGGGCAAGACGGTCATGACGACGGAACCCAAATTCGTCCCCGAAGAGGGCGCGGAGATCAAGGTGAAGGACGCGGTCGCAAAGGTTCGCCTCATCGACTGCGTAGGCTTCCCCGTGGAAGGCGCGGGCGGCTTCGAGGAGGAGGGGGAACCCCGCCTCGTCAAGACCCCGTGGAACGACGGCCCCGTTCCCTTCGAACAGGCGGCCGAAGAGGGGACGGAGCGGGTCATCAGGGAACACTCCACCATCGGCGTCCTCGTCACGACAGACGGCTCCGTCACGGGCATTCCCCGCGCGGGCTACGAGGCGGCCGAAGAGAGGGCGGCGGATGAACTCAAAGCCATCGGCAAACCCTACGTCATTCTGCTGAATTGCCTCGATCCGACCTCGCAGGAGGAGCTTCGGGCGGCGTTGGAAGAGAAATACTGCGCCCCCGTCCTCGCCGTCAATGCGGAGCAGATGACCGCGGAGGACATCGCAAGCGTCCTTGAACGCATTCTGTATGAATTTCCCGTCCTCTCCGTTGACATCGACATTCCCGATTGGATGCGCGTGCTGGACCCCGCCTCGCCCATTTTGGACGAAGTTCTTTCAGGGATCCGCTCCGTCGCGCCCAAGATCTGCAAGATGAGCGACTGCGCCCTTCTCGACACGATGTATGCGGAGAGCGACCGTCTCCTGCCGCCCGTCTCCCTCGAGATCGACGCCGCCACGGGGATCGCCCATTGCAGGGTGGAGGCCCGGGAGGGGGCGTTCTATGAGGTCCTCTCCATGCAGTGCGGCGAGGAGATCAAGGACGATTTCACCCTCATGAGCTATTGCAGCCGCCTCGCCGAGGCGAAAAAGCTGTTCGAGCGCGTCGGCCGGGCGTTTGAGGACGCCAAGGAGTTCGGCTATGGCATCGTCCCGCCCCTCGATGACGAGATGAACCTCTCCGAGCCGACGGTCGTCAAGAAGAGCGGGAGGGTCGGCGTGGATCTTCGGGCGGACGCCCCGAGCTACCACATCATCCGCGTGGACGTCCGCGGGGAGGTGCGGCCCGCGCTCGGCAACGAACAGCAGAGCGAGGAGTTCGCGCGGCAGATCAAGGAGGGCATGGAGACGGAGCCGTCCCGCGCGTGGGACACCAACATGTTCGGCAGGACGCTCAAAGAGATGCTCGGTGAGGAACTTCTGCAAAAGAACCGCGCCATGGGCGAGACGGTCAGAAAGAAGATGCGGCGGACGGTCACCCGCATCGTCAACGAGGGGAAGGGCGGCGTGATCTGCATCCTTCTCTGAAATCGGAACATTGCGAAAGGACTTTCCCGCAGGGAGGTCCTTTTTTGCTAAACAAAAACCACGCGATCGTCGCGTGGTTCAAAAAGAGATGATTTTTTCTTAACTCCCCCCTTGAGGGGGAGCTTCGCCATAGGCGGTGAGGGGGTGTCTCGCTGCCGCTTTAAGGGGAAGTGCCCCGTAGGGGCAAAGGGGTTTTGAAACCCCTCTGTCATTCGCGTCGCCCGTGCTACCCCTTGAAGGGGTAGCAAGTGACAGACATGCAGTGACTGACAAGCCGCTTTTTGCGCATAGTCGGTATCATGAGCGATCAGAGCCAGAAACGAAATATCCACCGCCTATGTCGCTGAATATTCATTTCGGACGGTCGAAGGGGACGAAAATTAGCTGATCAACTATTTATCATTTCTTTATCAAAAAGTTCCTCGATTTTTACATTCAATGCTTTTGCAATGGCATATAGCTCAATATCCGTAACGGTCCGCGAGCGGTCCTCGATCCGCGAGATAGACCCTCTGCATACATAGACCGCTTGAAGTTCAAGCATATTGGAAAGTTTTTGTTGGCTCATTTTTAATTTTTTACGGTATTTTGCTACATTTTCACCAATCAAATTCATCTTCACGCCGTCAATAATTCGCGCCATAATTTTTTCTCCTTTTGCTCATTTTTGTCTTGACATAGGACAATTAGTATGATATACTAATGAAAAATTAAAATTGTCCTGTCATAGGACAAAAGGAGAAACGAATGAGTAAACGACCAGATTTGACCGAATTGCTTCCGCTGTTCGAAGCGCAAGCAGATTTTTCGCTGACGGAAACGCAGTATGCGGAAAAAACCGGCGCAACTTTGCCAAAAGATTCCTATTATCTTTTGAGAAAGTCGGCTGTGGCAAAAGCGGCGGCGCAACACGGTTTTGCGCTGTTTGTAAACGAAAGAACAATATCATTTAAGAAAACAAATTAAAGGAGAATGATTATGTTAGCAACCAAAGAAATGAAAGCCGAAATTTCAAAGAAATTTTCAAAAAGCGCATGGATTTTATTGGCGTGTTGGATAGCGATATTCGCGATTTTTACAACACTATGTTTTGTTTATGGAAAGGTTTTCCAAAATGGTCCCGCATATAGCTATACATATTATGATATTTATACGTGGCTCGGAATCGAATATGGACGCGAAACGTTGTATCTTGACAGCCATAGTGTAGTTGTTGGGAGTGGAATTGATTACAATGGCGGTATGCTTTTTTTGATTATATTTTTGAATATATTTATCTTTGCTATTGTTCCGTCGATTTACTTATTGATCAGTATACGGCAACGGAAGCTGTCTGAACTTACTGCCAATGAAAGGGAGATCGTCGGCTCCTATACAGGATTTATCCCGATTTCAAAAATCACATTGAACATGCCGATCGAAAAAATCGACAATATTGCCGCAGTCAAGAATTTCTTCTTTATATACACGGGTAAAATGCTTCGTATCTCCTCCACATCGGGGGTCATTCGTATTCCCTACGTTCTCAATGGCGATGAAGTGGTAACTTTCATCTCCGAGGCAATCGAAAAGGCAAAGGGGAGCCAAAAGTCGACACAGCCCGTCATACCGCAAACAGACGCAACAGACAGTCTGAAAAAACTTGCCGAACTGCGCGACGCAGGCATTATCACCGAGGAAGAATTCAATCAGAAGAAAAACGAACTTTTGGGAAAAATATAGTAAAAACGATTTTTGACGTACAGCAGATACCGCTTATGCAATAAGCGGTATCTGCTGTACTTTATTTTGAATGTAAATTTAAGGGAGGCTACACAAGTGTCTCTCTTATTTTCTTTGTGGCACAGACCCACGGGGAGGTCCTTTTTTTGTCTGAAAAATTCTTTGAGAGCCTTTGAAAAAACATCGTACAAACCTTGACAAATTTTTTCGGACAAGTTACAATATACAGCGGAGGCAATGATATGGAAATTGCAGAAGATATTGAAAAAATGAAGAAAAAGGGCAAGAAAGGCTTCATCATCGGGCTGATCCTTCTCATCGTATTTGCGGGGATCACGATCTTCAGCTTTGTCTGCTACAATCAGATCAACGACAACGTCAACGGCTGGTTCCGCCTGTATCAGGTCGATCCCAACGATCCCGAAAAACTCATCCCTATTTCGATGAGTCCGTTGCTTGAATTCATCTATTCGATCGTTCCCAAACTCATCAACACGGCGCAGGTCCTCTTCGTCACCTTGCTCATCCTCTACATTATCGGCTGGATCCTCGGGGCCGTCTTTAAGGGGACGCCGCGCAAGGTCACGATCGGCAAGCTCGTCAGCAGCATCACCAAGGTCGTCATCTGGATCGCATGCGTCATCGCGATCCTCGCCGTCTGGGGCATGAATGTCGGCGCGCTCATCGCAAGCGCGGGCGTTCTGACCCTCGTCGTCGGGCTTGGCATGCAGAACCTCATTGCCGACGTCGTTGCGGGCATCTTCCTCGTCTGCGACGGGACCCTTCAGGTGGGCGACATCGTCACGATCGACGGCTGGCGCGGCACCGTGCAGGAGATCGGCATCCGCAACACCAAACTCATCAATTACAGCGGCGACATCCGCGTCGCGAACAACTCGACGATCAAGATCTACGTCAACCAAAGCAGGGAGGATTCCTATCCCACCGTCCTCGTCGGCATTCCCTATGAGGCCGATTTGGAGAAGGTGAAGGAAGTTTTCGAGGCGAACAAGGCAAAGATCAAAGCGATGTGCCCCGTCCTCATCTCGGACATCGACTTCAACGGCGTGGAGGAACTCGCCGATTCGAGCGTGAACCTGCACTTCGGCGCGAAGTGCAAGGAGGCCGACTTCTTCGCCGCCCAGCGCGAGATGCGCGGCGCGATCAAGATGGTGTTTGAGGAGAACGGCATCTCCGTTCCCTTCCCTCAGGTCGATGTTCACATGGACCAAAAGAACTGAACGCACTCCATGCGCAGGCCGCCGCGGCAACGCGGCGGTCATTTTGTAAAAAATAAAAAAATTTGCGCGGAACTATTGATATTTGATAAAATTTCTTTTATAATAAAACACAGATGAATATAAAAACCAATGGGGGGATCCAAATGGAAATCGCAAAGAAAATCGAACTCGGCAAGACCGCGCTCGGCATCGAATTCGGCTCCACGCGCATCAAAGCGGTGCTGGTGGACGACAAGAACGCGCCCATCGCGCAGGGCAGCCACGACTGGGAGAACCGCCACATCGGCAACATCTGGTCCTATACGCTCGACGACATCGTTGGGGGTCTCAAACACTGCTATGCGACCCTGAAGGCCGACGTCAGGGAAAAGTACGGCGTCACCCTTACGACGATCGGCGCGATCGGCGTCTCGGCGATGATGCACGGCTACATGGTCTTTGACAAGGACAACCAACTCCTCGTCCCCTTCCGCACATGGCGGAACAACACGGCGGCGGCGGCGGGCGAAAAGCTCACCGAACTCTTCGGCTACCACATTCCCGCGCGCTGGTCGGTCGCGCACCTGTATCAGGCCATTCTCGACAGGGAACCCCACGTCAAGGACATCGCCTTCCAGACGACGCTCGAGGGGTACGTCCATTGGCTGCTCACGGGCAAAAAGGTCATCGGCATCGGCGAGGCGAGCGGCATGTTCCCCGTCGATCCCGTCACCAAGCAGTATGACGGCCGCATGCTCGGCCTCTTCAACGACCTCGTGAAGGGCGTTCCCTTCCGCGTGGAGGACATCTTGCCCAAGATCCTCCTTGCGGGGGAGGACGCAGGCTCGCTCACGGAGGAGGGGGCGAAGCTCCTCGATCCCGAGGGGGATCTGAAGGCGGGGATCCCGCTCTGCCCGCCCGAAGGCGACGCAGGCACGGGCATGGTCGCCACAAACTCCGTAAAGAAGCGCACGGGCAACGTCTCTGCGGGGACCTCCGTCTTTGCAATGATCGTGCTGGAAAAGGAACTTTCCAAGCCCTATCCCGAGATCGACCTCGTCACGACGCCCGTCGGCGACCTCGTCGGCATGGTCCACTGCAACAACTGCACGTCCGACCTCAACGGCTGGGTGGGGATCTTCGGCGAATTCGCCGCGCTCCTCGGCGTGGACATTCCCAAGTGGAAGCTGTACGATACCCTTTATTTCGCCTCCGAGGAGGGGGATAAGGACTGCGGCGGGCTGCTCTCTTACAACTACGTCTCCAACGAACACGTCACGAGCGTCGAACACGGCAGACCTCTCTTTGTGAGGAAGGCGGACAGCAATTTCACCCTCGCGAACTTCATGCGCTGTCACCTCTATTCGGCGTTCGGCGCACTCAAAGTCGGCTGTGACATCATGCTCAAAGAGGAGGGCGTGAAACTCGACCGCATCACGGGCCACGGCGGCCTCTTCAAGACGGAGCGCGTCGGGCAGAGCTACCTCGCGGCCGCGATCAACGCACCCGTCACCGTCATGAAAACGGCGGGCGAGGGCGGCGCATGGGGCATGGCGATCCTTGCCAATTACAGGATCGGCCGCAATGCGGGCGAGAGCCTTGAGGACTACCTCGAGAACAGAGTGTTCGCGGGGCAGGAGGGGGTCACGGTCTCCCCCGATCCCGCCGACGTCGCGGGCTTCGAGGCCTTTGCAAAACGCTACGTCGAGGGCCTTCCCATCGTGAGGGAAGCCGTCAAGAGCATGGAGTGAGCCGGCCCTTTCCGCCCTGCTTTGCATGAGCGTACCTATCAAAAAAACAGAAATAAGGAAACATCATCATGTTAGAGGAATTGAAACAAAGAGTTTTAGAGGCAAATTTACAGCTCGTGAAGAACAAGCTCGTCCTGTTCACCTGGGGCAACGTCTCGGAGATCGACAGGAAGAGCGGACTCATCGTCATCAAGCCCTCGGGCGTCAGCTATGACGATATGAAGGCGGAGGACATGGTCGTCGTCGATCTGGACGGCAACGTCGTGGAGGGGGACCTCCGTCCCTCGTCCGATACGCCCACGCACATCGAATTTTACAAGGCATTCAAGAACATCGGCGGCGTCACGCACACCCACTCCACCTTTGCGACCTCATGGGCGCAGGCGGGGCGGTCCATTCCCTTCTATGGCACGACCCATGCGGACTATTTCTACGGCGACATTCCCTGCGCCCGCTCTCTGACGCAGGCCGAGATCGAGGGGGAGTACGAGAAGAACACGGGCCTTGCCATCATCGAGAAGTTCCATGAGGACCACATCGATCCCATGGAGGTTCCGGGGGTACTCATCAAGAGCCACGGCGTGTTCGCCTTCGGAAAGGACGGCGGGAACTCCGTCTACAATGCGACGGTCATCGAGGAGGTCGCCAAGATGGCATACCTCACCGAACAGCTCAATCCCACCGTTGTCCGCGCCGACCGTTTCATGATGGAGAAGCACTACCAGCGCAAACACGGCAAGAACGCCTATTACGGACAGAAGAAATAAGATAATAGTTTTGAACGATTTGTTTTCTGCGAAAACAAATCGTTCGAGGGGTCGGCGTTGTGCATTTCACTACTTAATCGCCCCACGAACTTTCGCGCCTTGAAAGTCATTGTGGTTCCCGTAGGGTACGGCGTCGCGACACTGCGCAGTTTGCGCGGTTTTGCGTGAACGCAAAACCGTTGCATTGAACGCAGGTCGCTCCTTTTCCCAAAAAATCTTGCTTTGCAATATTTTTTGGGATCCCTGTGGCTTAGGCGGGGAGACCCCGCCACGCGCAGTGAGTGGGGAACGACACCCCCTCAGTCGCCTTTGGCGACAGCTCCCCCTCAAGGGGGAGCCAAGAGAGCCTCCCTTGCCCACCCCTTGAGGGAAGAATTTTGCGTTCTGCCAAAGATTGATACTCTTTGGCGCAAAATTCTTATCGCATTTGCCCATATGCACGGGCAAATGTCGCCCAAACGCGGGTTTCCACCCGCGTGTGAGGGTCCCCCGTAAGGGGCAGAAGGGGTGTCAACCTTAAATTGTCACCGCATTCCTGCGTCAATTACAACAAAACAAAAATCAAATAAAGGAGTAGATAAAATGGCAAACAACTACAATGACGATGACGACATCATCACACTGCAAGGCGCGAACGGCGAAGAGATCGACTTTACAGAGGTCGCGGGGATCAATTACAGAGGGAAATACTATATGATCCTGCAACCCGTCGAACTTCTTGACGACATGGAGGCCGACGAAGCCCTCGTATTCCGCGTCACCCGCGGGAAGGACGGGGAAGATAAGTACGACATCGAGCTGGACGACAAGATCATAGACGCCGTATTCGCCGAATACAACCGCCTTCTCGACGAGCAAGAGGGCAAGACGTCCTCCCGCAACGTGAGCCGCACGCAGCAAAGAGGCGGAAAGGGGAATTCGGGCGGCAAAAAGCAAAAGAAGAGCAGAGTATTCCTGCCCCTGCTTTTCACTGTCATTCTCTTTGTCGTCTCGATGGTGGGCCTCGCTCTCGAATGGAACGATACGATCGTGATGCTCGCTTTCCTTGCCTCGTCCGCATGCCTCGTGTGGTTCATCGTCGGGCTTGTCCTTCACTTCCTCAAAAAGCTCAGAAAGTAAGCCCGATCGTCCGTTAAGGTCCGTATTTCAAACAAACAAATAAAAATAAAAAAGGGGAATTTTGGTATGAAAGAGAAAATTGTCTATTGGCTGACAGGTTCGCAGACGCTGTACGGCGACGACGTCCTTCAACACGTCGCACAGCACTCCAAGGAAATGGCGAATTACGTCAACAAGCATGTGCCCGTCACGGTGAAGTATCTCACCACCTGCAAAAGCTCGGATGAAGTCGTCGAGGCCGTCAAAAAGGTCAACAACGATCCCGACTGTATCGGCACCATCACATGGTGCCATACCTTCTCGCCCGCAAAGATGTGGATCAAGGGCCTCAAAATGCTGCAAAAGCCCATGTGCCACTTTGCGACGCAGTACAACGAGAGGCTGCCCTACGACACCATTGACATGGACTTCATGAACGAAAACCAGGCCGCCCACGGCGACAGGGAATTCGGCTACATCGTCGCCCGCCTGCGCATGGACAACAAGGTCATCGTCGGCTACTATAAGGATCCCGAGGCGTTGAAGGAACTCGCTTCGTGGTGCGTCACCGCCGCAGGCTACGCCTTCTCCAAGACGGTGAAGGTCGCCCGCTTCTCGGACAACATGCGCGACGTCGCCGTCACCGAGGGCGACAAGATCGACGCGCACATCAACCTCGGCTGGCAGGTGGACTACTATCCCGTCGGCGACCTCGTGGACTACATCAATGAGGTCACCGAGGCCGAAGTGGACGCGCTCATGGCGGAATATGCCGAAAAGTACACGATGGGGACAGACCGCATCGGCGTCGTCCGCGAACAGGCGAAGTACGAGATCGCCATCGAAAAACTCTGCAAGGAGAAGGGCGGCTACATCGGCATCGTCGATCACTTCGGCGCGCTTCACGAGATGAACCAGCTCCCCGGCCTTGCCATTCAGGACCTTCAATCGAAGGGCTACGGCTTCGGCGCGGAGGGCGATTGGAAGATCGCCGCGCTCGGCGCGACCATGCAGTACATGGCGGGACAGAAGGGGACGGGCCTCATGGAGGACTACACCTACGACCTCAAAGACGGCCTCTGCCTCGGCGCGCACATGCTCGAGGTCAGCCCGCAGTTCGCCTCCACCAAGCCCGAGATCCAGGTGCATCCGCTCTCGATCGGCGGCAAGTCCGATCCCGCCCGCCTCGTATTTGAGGGCATCGAGGCTCCCGAGGCCATCGCCGTCTCCATGATCGACATGGGCGACAGAATGCGCCTCATCGTACAGAAGATCTCCCTCGTGAAGTATCCCCACCCGATGCCCAATCTGCCCGTCGGCGGACTGATGTGGCAATATCAGCCCAACTTCAAGGACGGGGTCGCCGCGTGGATCTATGCGGGCGGCGCACATCACACCGTCGTCTCCTCCGTCGTCACGGCACAGCAGATGGTGGACCTCGGCAACATGTGGGGCGTGGAAGTCGTCCTCATCGACGAGAACACCAAGATCGATTCCTTCAAGGAAAAGCTCCTGTGGTCGGACGCCGTTTGGAAGACGAGAAGATAATGACAAGTTAGGGGCGGCGGTTTTCTGCCGCCCCAAATCATAAATGATCCTGCAATGATTCTACTCGCCTCCCCCCTCCTTGGGGGAGGGGGGAGGGTAGGGAAGGGGGTAGGGTACCATGTTTTTCAAAAAATACATCTTCGGCAAAACGGCCGTTTACTATGTGGAGACGCCCGTGGAGGGGCACGACGGCAAGACCGTCATCGGCCTTGCGGTCTATCCGAAATCGGCAAAGGCGGAGCCGCAAAAGCTCTGCTGTGACAGTCTCATTCAGGTCTCTTTCACGGGGGATGTCGCGCTCATCGACTACACCCTCGGCGTCACCATGCGCAACCGAACGTCCACTCTTCTGCACGTTGAAAAGCAGAGGAGAAAGGGCAATACGGTGACGACGGAACTTTCCGACAACGACGGAAATTGCTATACCCATGTCCTGACCTATGCCCCAGATACGGGAGTTTTCACGACCCATGTCCGCTACACCAACCGTTCGGACATGGTACGCACGCTTGAAATGCTCTCGAGCTTTTCTCTGAGCGGCGTCACCTCCGTCAAGGGAGGGTGCAAGGACACGATGGGGCTTTCTCTCACCCGCATGACGAGCGCGTGGTCGCGGGAGTGCAGGACAAAGACGGAGGCCTTCTCCGCCCTCGGCTTCGACATGAGCTGGGCGCGGTACGGCGTCAAGGTGGAGAAGTTCGGGCAGGTCGGCTCCATGCCCAACCGCGGCTACTATCCCTTTGCGGCCGTCGGGGACGGGAAATATTGCCTCGGCGTGCAGATAGACGCGCCCTATTCATGGCAGATCGAACTCTATCAGGAGAAGGAGACCTGCGCGCTCTCGGGAGGCCTTGGGGACTATGAGTTTGCGCATTGGCGCAAGGAGATCCTCCCCGGGGAGAGCTTCGAGAGCGGCAACGCCTATTTCACCGTGCAGAGGGACGTCTATGCCGTCTGCAACGCCCTCGTCCACGAGCAGGACAGGACGCTCTCCGTCCCCGCGGGCGAGGAGGAGATGCCCGTCATGTACAACGAGTACTGCGCCACCTGGGGGAACCCCACGCAGGAACTCATGCTCCGCATGATGGACGCATTGAAACCCTTCCCGCAGATCAAATATTTCGTCATCGACAGCGGGTGGTATAAGCCCGAGGACAGGGGCTGGTGTAACGCCATCGGCGATTGGGAGGTCAACCGCACGATCTTCCCCGACCTCACCCAAATTTCCAAGAAGGCCAAGTCCCTCGGCATGAAGGCGGGCATCTGGTATGAGTATGAAGTCGCGGGGCGGGACAGCGAAACGTTTTACCGCGAGGACATGCTCCTTCACCGCGACGGGCACGTCCTCACGAGCAAGAACCGCCGCTTCCTCGACCTGAGGACGGAGGAGGCCGAGGCCTTCCTTCAAGAAAAACTCCTCAGACAGCTCAAAGACAGCGGCTTTGAGTACATCAAGATCGACTATAACGACAACATCGGCATGGGCTGTGACAGCGAGGACGGCGCGGCCTTCGGCGAGGGGGGCAGGCAGGTCACGGAGGCGAGCCTCGAATGGCTGCAAAAACTTCGGGACGGCATTCAGGGCCTTGTCATCGAGAACTGTTCGTCGGGCGGGAGCCGCATCGAGCCGAGGCGCATGGGCATGGTCTCCATGTGTTCCTTCTCGGACGCGCACGAGTGTCCCGAGATCCCGCTCGTCGCCGCCAACGTCTCCCGCGTGATCCCCGCCCGCCAGGAACAGATCTGGGCGGTCCTGCGCGAGGGGGAGAGCAACAGCCGCACGATCTATTCCCTCTGCGCCGCCATGATGGGGAGGATCTGTCTCTCGGGCGACATTTTGAAGCTGTCCGAAGAAAAGATCGGCCTCATACAGCGGGGACTTTCCTTCTATGAAAAGATCAAGGACGTCGTCCGCTTCGGCGACATCGCCAAGATCGACAACACTGTGGAATACTACCGCGCCCCCAAGGGCAGGCAGGTCTACATAAAAAAATACGGAGCCAAGAGGCTCGTCATCGTGCATTTCCTCGACGACGCAAGCGAGGTGACCCTCCCCATAAAGGGGGAACGCCTTGCCGCATGCTTCACCGATCTCTGCTATGAGGCGGACGGGAAACTCTCTGTGCGCGGTGAGCCGTTCCATGCGGGCGCATGGCTCTTTGAAAAGGAGAATTGAATGAAAGAACTCAACAGTCTGCTCTCGGAAAAGGGACAGACCCACATTTTACAGGGCTTTGACGACCTCTCCGCGGAGGAGCAGGCACGCTTCATCGCCGAGATAGAGAACATCGATTGGGCGACCGTCGCCCTCTGGAAACAGCCCGAAGATCTCAGCGGAAAGGGGAAGATCGAGCCGATCGAAGGCCTCTCCCTCGGGGAGATCGAAAGAAGGCGGGAGGAATTCTTCGCGCTCGGCGCGGAGGCGATCCGGAAAGGGAAAGTCGCCTGCGTCTTGCTTGCGGGCGGGCAGGGCACGCGGCTCGGCTCGGACGCCCCCAAGGGCATGTACGACGTCGGCGTCACGCACCCGCTCTACATCTTCGAGATGCAGATCAGAAACCTTCTTTCCGTCTGCAAGGCGTGCGGGGCGAGCGTGCCCCTCTTCATCATGACGAGCGACAAGAACGACGCCGCGACCAAGGCCTTCTTCAAGGCGCATTCCTACTTTGGCTATCCCGAGGAATTTGTCCGCTTTTTCAGACAGGAAATGGCCCCGAGCGTGGACTTCGGCGGCAAACTCCTCCTCGAGGACAGGGGGAAGCTCGCCCTCTCGCCCAACGGCAACGGCGGGTGGTACTCCTCCCTCAAACGCGCCGGCGCGGACGGCGATTTCCCCGCGATCGAATGGTATAACGTCTATGGCGTCGATAACGTCCTGCAAAAGAGCGCGGACCCCGTGTTCATCGGGGCGACGATCGCGAGCGGCATGAACAGCGGGGCAAAGGTCGTCAGAAAGACGGAGCCGCATGAAAAAGTGGGGGTCCTCTGCCTCGAGGACGGAAAGCCCTCCGTCATTGAATACTATGAAATGACCGAGGAAAGGGCCTCGGAGAGGGGGGCGGACGGCAACCTCGCCTACTCCTTTGGCGTCATTTTGAACTACCTCCTCTCGGCGAGGAGGCTCGAGGAGATCGCGCGGGAGCGCATTCCCGTACACGTCGTCAAGAAGAAGATCCCGCACCTTGCGGAGGACGGCACTTTCGTCCGTCCCGACAGGGAGAACGGCTATAAGTTCGAGACGCTGATCCTCGACATGATCCGCCTCATGGGGAGCTGCCTCCCCTTCGAAGTCGTGCGGGAGAGGGAGTTCGCTCCCATCAAGAATAAGGAGGGGGTGGACAGCGTGGAGAGCGCGAGGAAACTCCTTCAAGAGAACGGGGTGACGCTGTGACGGAAGCAAACGGAACGCACGAAGAATTTATCCGCGCACTCTATTCCCTGAACCAGACGATGAAGTCCCTCTTCGAGCGGGGGGACGTCTCTCTGCTCACGGAGATGAACGCCGAGATCAAGGAACTCTACCGCATCCAGCACGGGAGCGCGGACCCCGTGATGAAGGCCCTCGACGTCGAATGCGGCGTCATCTACGGCAACTTCGACATGATCATCGCCGTCCTCCGCACGACCGAGGAGGGCGACATCGACAGGGGAGCGCAGACCGCGCTCAACAAGTTCCTCCATAACATCGACGAAGCCGTCGTCAACATCGCCGCCGCGCTCGGCCTCGTCTGACGCAGAAAAACCACAAATAACATATGTTATATAATATATGTTATTTTATCATTGAGGAAGAAAAATGGCATCAAAAAAGCAGAAAAAAGCAGTAAAAAAGGCAGGGGAGACCCTTGCGAAGCGTCCCCGCCTCTGGATCGCGCTCCTTGTGATCGTCCTTCTGATCGCGATCGGCGTCGGTCTGTATTGGTACTTCTTCATCTACAAGAAGGCCCCCGCCGACGGTCCCTCGCTGGACGGTCCCTCGCAGGACAGCCCCTCGCAGGGCGGCACACTCGGGGAACTCTCCATTCACTTCCTCGAACTCGGCAACGGCAACGCGGGCGATTGCACGCTCATCAAGACGGGCGATACCGAGGTCCTCATCGACGCGGGTTCAAAGAGGAATTCGGCCGCGACGCTCGTGCCGAAGATCAAGGAGTACTGCACGGACGGCGTCCTTGACTATGTGATCGTGACCCACGCGCACGAGGATCACATCGCCGCCTTCGTGGGCAACAACGGCTCGGACGGGGTTTTTGCGAATTTCAAGTGCGGCACGATCATCGACTTCACGCGCAAAAACACCACTTCAAAGATCAGTTCCGATTACATCAACTACCGAGACAAAGAGGTCTCCGAGGATGGGGCGACCCATTATAACGCCCTCCAATGCTGGAATGAGACGGACGGCGCGAAGAAGGAGTACGCGATCGCCGAGGGGATCAAGTTCGAGATCCTGTACCAAAAATTTTACGAACAAAAATCCTCGGATGAGAACAATTACTCCGTCTGCGTACTCTTTACGCAGGGGAGCGAACACTACCTCTTCACGGGCGACCTTGAAAAGGAGGGGGAGGCCAGCCTCGTCGAGAGCAACGACCTTCCGCACTGCAAGCTCTTCAAGGCGGGCCACCACGGGAGCAAGACCTCCTCAAACGAGGAACTTCTCTCCGTCATTCAGCCCGAATACGTCTGCGTGTGCTGCTGTGCGGGTTCCACGGAATATACGACCGTGAACGACAACACCTTCCCGACGCAGGAGGCCATTGACCGCATCGCGAAGTACACCAAGAACATCTACGTCACGACGCTCTCCCTCGACAAATCGACGACGAACTTCACTTCGATGAACGGGGACATCACCGTCCGCTCGGACGGGACCGATTTTACCGTGACGGGCAGTAACAATTCGACGATCCTCAAGGACACCGAATGGTTCAAGGCAAACCGCACCTGGCCGAGCGACGGCGTGCAGTAGGGAAGAAAGGCTATGTCTGAGATCACCGCCATCACGCCGCAAAAAAAGGACAAGACCCGCTGTAACATCGAGGTGGACGGCAGATTTTTCTGCGGAATGAGCCTCGTCACGGTCATGCAACATCGCCTGAAAGCGGGCATGGAGATCGCCGAGGGGGAGCTTGCGAAGATCCAGCTCGAGAGCGAGAAGGAGACCGCCCTCGACAAGGCCCTCTTCCACATCACGGCGACGATGAAAACCGAGCGCGAGATCCGCGACTTTCTCAAAAAGAAGGGGTACTTGGAGGACGTGCAGGACGACGTGATTTCGCGCATGCGCGAGTACGGATTCCTCGACGACGCCGCGTACGCCCGCGCCTATATGGAGAGCATGGCGAAGAAGAAGGGGCCGCGCCTCATCGAGGCCGAACTCAGGCGCAAGGGCGTCTCCGACGAAGCCATTGCAGAGGCTCTTGCGGGCCTTACGGGGGAGGACGAGGCGGCGAAGAGCGTCCTCAAAAAGTTCCTCCGCGGCAAGGACGTGACGGACAGAAAGGTCCTTCAGCGGGCGTATGCCAACCTGCTCTCCAAGGGCTTTGACTATGAGACGGCAAAGCGGGCTTTGGAGGATTTGAGGGACGACGATGAGGATTGAGCATCTGCATTCGGTGGATTCCACCAACGAGTACATCAAACGGTATATCCCGAACAGGGAAAACGTCGCAGTCTCCGCCGACATGCAGACGGGCGGGCGGGGCACAAAGGGGAGGAGCTTCCTCTCGGACATGGGTGGGGTATTTCTCTCTTTCCTCACCTTTCCCGCGGACATGGTGGCGGCAAAATCCTTCCGCATCATGGCGCATGCCGCCGTCTCCGTCTGCAAAACTTTGGAAGAATACGGCATACTGCCCGAGATCAAGTGGCCCAACGACGTGAGAGCGGCGGGCAGGAAGATCGCGGGCATTCTCATCGAAAACGGCCTCAAAGGGGACCGCGTCGATCACAGCATCGTCGGCGTCGGGTTAAACGTCCAAAACGACGTTTCCTCCCTCGGCGGCATCGCGGTGAGCATGCGGGAGCTTGTCGCCCCGCCCCCCGCCGAGGCCGTGCGGCAAAAACTCATCGAGAACTTTCTCGCCCCCTCCGACTTCGGGGAGTACCGCGCCCGCGCCCGTTTTTTGGGACGGACGATCGGCGTAGAGGAGGGAGGAAGGAGGTTTACTGCCGTCGCCCGCGCCATTCTCGACGACGGGAGACTTGTCGTGGAGCGGGAGGGGGAGATATGCACGCTCTCGGCCGCGGAGATCTTTTTGGACAGGGGGGAGCAATGAAATTCGCCTATTCCTATGCGCAGATGCGCAAATTTGACGAAAGAGAGATTTCGGGAGGCACGCCCGTCTCCGCTCTGATGGAGCGTGCGGGGCGTTCGCTCGCCTCGGCGGTGAGGGAGGCCCTTATAAGGCTCGGACAGCGCGACGCCGTGTTCGTCTGCGGCGGAGGGAACAACGGCGGGGACGGCTTTGCCGCCGCGGAGTGCCTTAGGAAGGAGGGGTATGAGGTCGCCGTTCTCTGCCTCGCGGAGAGGGTTTCGGACGCCTGCCGCACGGCGAAAATGGCATATGGGGGCGAAATTTTGAAACGCGTCCCCCGCCGCGTCTACTCCGTGACGGTGGACTGTCTCTTCGGGACGGGCCTTTCCCGCCCTCCCGAGGGGGAAAATGCCGACCTCGTGCAGTTCATCAACAGCGGCAGATATGTGATCGCCTGCGACGTCCCCACGGGCCTTGCCGAGGGCGGCGTCGCGCTTTCTCCCTGCGTCAGGGCGGATGAGACGGTCTGCATGGGACAGCTGAAAACCGCCCTCATCCTCTCGGACGGGGCGGATGTAGCGGGGAAGATCTCCGTCGCGGACATCGGCATTCCCGCAGAGGGGGGAGCCGAAGTCTGGGAGGACGCCGACATAGCGGCATGCTTCCCGAAGAAAAAGTCCAACTCCAACAAGGGGGACTATGGCTCTGTCGCCATTCTCGCGGGGCAGGGGCCTCTCGGCGCGCCCCTTTTGGCCGTCGGCGCGGCATTAAAATCGGGAGCGGGCTACACGGAGCTGTGGATCCCGCCCGCGGAGAGCAGGGAGGAGGACGAGATGCACCGCACCGTCCTCACCGCAAAATATCCCGCGATGCTCTTTCACTTTTACGGCGGCGAGATCCTTCACGCGAGCGCGGTCGCGTTCGGCATGGGCGCGGGCGTGGGACCTGTTCAGCGGGAGACGGTCGAAAAACTCCTTTTGAGCTACGAGGGCGGCACGCTCGTCCTCGACGCGGACGCCTTGAACACGCTCGCCGCCTATCACGCGGTGGACCTGCTCAAAGACAGGAGATGTCCCGTCGTCATCACCCCACACCCCAAGGAGTTTTCCCGCCTCACGGGCAAGAGCGTCGGACAGCTCCTCTCCGACCCCGTCGGGGCGGCAAAGGCCTTTTCCAAGGAGTACGGCGTCACCGTCGTGTTCAAGAACAACCGCACCGTCATCGCCGAAGGGGACAGGGCCGCGATCAACCCCACGGGCTGTCCCGCGCTCGCCAAAGGGGGGAGCGGGGACGTCCTTGCGGGCTTCCTCGCGGGGACGGCCGCGCGTGGCGTTCCCCCGTTCGAGGCCGCCGTCTGCGCCTCTTACGTCCACGGCCGCGCGGGGGAGATCGCCGCGGCGTTTGACGAATATTCCCCCGACGCGGAGGACGTCATCGCCTGTCTTTCGCGGGCGATCGCGTCCGTCACGGCGTCTCGCTGAATCCGACCGCGCGGACGAGGACGGCGGTGACGAGAAGCACGCACCCCGTGATGAGGTAATAGAGGGGAAAAAGGGTGAAGAGGCTCATGACGAGCAGTAACAGCCCGCTCACGAAGAATGGGCGGGCGTTTTTCTTTGAAAAGGAACGCCTGAGATTGGCCTTTACGGAGCGTTTTGGGAGCTGTCCGCAGATGAGCGGGTCGGGGAACGTGGAAGTCGAAGCGAACAGCGAATAGACGGCGTCCCCTTTCATGACCCCCTTTCCGAAGCGAAAAAGGAGCCTTTCGGCCTCGGGCGAGACTTCGCTGCATGCGACGGTGAAGGGCGTTTCGCCGTATTTTTTCAGGAGAACTGCGACGGCGTCCGCGGAGAGGGGTTCCATTGTAAAGAGGGGGACGAGGAGGACGCCCTCTTCCTCGAGGACGTCATCCCGAAGGTTGGCGGCCCTCCCCGCGGCGACGAGCGCGGTCAGAAGTTCCGCCCGCACCCGCTCCTCCCGCTCGAGGGCGAGATGCAGAAGGAGGGCGTCCCGCTCCTCCTTTTCCCGCTTGCCGTTGATCTTTTTGCGGCGGTTCCCCGAGAGCAGAAGGGCAGTCCCCGCGCAGGTGACGGCGGCAAAGAGCAGGGCAAAGAGGAGGCAGAGCCAGACTTTGAGGCGGAAATATCGGAGGACGCCGAAGGCGATAAAACAGGCGGAGAGGGAATAAAAGAGGACGTCGAGGACGTCCGCAAGGGAAAAACGCTTCATATGCGGTAATTTTTGCCCTGAATTTCTCAAATTAAACTTGCAAACACCGCCAAAGTGTTGTATAATCAAACTATGAAGATCGCGCTCTTCGGAGGGTCGTTCGACCCCGTCCACAGGGAACACATGCGCCTCGCCGCAAAAGCCCGTGAGGAATTGGGGCTTGACAGGCTCTTTTTCATCCCCTCCTACCGTGCGCCGCACAAGGCGTTGGGGGCGGTCGCGAGCGGGGCGGACCGCATGGAGCTTCTCCTTTCCGCCTGCCGCGGCACCTTTGCCGAGGTGAGCGATATCGAACTTCGGGCGGGCGGGACGAGCTACACCTATTTGACCTGCCGCGCCTTCAGGGAGAAGTTTCAGGGCGCAGAGCTTTATTTTCTCGTCGGGGCGGACATGCTCGAAAACTTCTTCAGCTGGCGGGAACCCGAGGACATCTTGGAAAACGTCACCCTTGTCGCCTGCGGCAGGGGGGAGGAGCGCGTGGGGGGGCTTCACGGCCGCTTCCGCTCCCGCTTCGGGAAGGACTTTCTCGAACTTGCCTTTTCGGGCGAGGAGGTCTCCTCCACCGATCTGCGCGTCGCCCTCGCTTTCGGGGACAGGGAGGCGGCGGAGCTTGGTCTCCCGCCCGCCGTCCTCGAAGAGATAGAAAAAAAGGGCCTCTACCGCTATCCGCAGATCGAGGGCGCGCTCGGCCTTCTGACCGAGAGCAGGAGGGCGCACAGTGAACGGGTAGCGCGCATGGCGTGCGCCCGCGCGAGGAGCCTTGCGATCCCCGAGGAGAAGGCCCTTGCCGCCTCCATGCTGCACGACTGCGGGAAGTACGTCGGAAGGGACGACCCCATGCTGCGGGGATTTTGCCCGCCCGAGGACGTTCCCGATCCCGTCCTGCACCAATATACGGGGGCCTATCTTGCGGAGCATGTGTTCGGCGTCACCGATGAGGAGATCCTGAACGCCGTCCGCTATCACACGAGCGGCAGGGAGGATATGACCAAGCTCGAAAAGCTCCTCTTCCTCTCGGACATGCTCGAGGAGGGCCGTTCCTTTGAGGGGATCGCCCCCCTCAGGGAGGCCTTTTGGAGGGATCTCGACCTCTGCCTCTATCTCTCATTGAAGCACCAGCTCGCCTATCTCTCGGCGCAGGACGCGCCCGTCTACCGCCTCACGCAACAGGCATTCGATTGGCTGAAAACGCACACGCGTTTCGAATAAACAACAGGGGGAACCATATGGAAAGCTACGAACTCGCGAGAACGGCATGCAAGGCCATTTCCGACAAGAAGGGGGAGGACATCGTGATCCTGAATGTCAGCGATCAGACGGTGGTCTGCTCCTACTTCGTCATCGCAAGCGGGAGGTCCGCCACGCAGGTGAAGGCCCTCTGCGAGAATGTGGAGGAACAGCTCTCGAAGCTCGGCGTCGAACCCGTCCGCACGGAGGGCGTGCGCGAGGGGAGATGGGGCGTCCTCGACTACGGCGACGTCATCGTCCATGTGTTCAATGAGGAATCCCGCCTCTTCTACTATCTCGAACGGCTTTGGGACAGCGGGCGGAATCTGGAACACTACACAGGCTGAACTATTTGAACTGAATGCGCTTGGGGTCCGAGTATTCGGACTTCGGACGCTTTTTTTTGCGCTCGACGATGTAATAGACAGGCTCTCCCTGCTGCTCCTGCGCCGCGGCGGGCTTCTTTTCGGCGGGTTTGTTTTTCACGGATTTATAGCCGATGACGGCGAGCCGCACCGCATGGACGATGAAGAGGCAGAGCAGGAATAAGATGACGGTATAGAGAATGCCGAACGCTTGGATCGAGAGAAGTTGCATGCCCCGATTTTACATTCTGTGTCCTGTCATTTCCTGAAAAAAGTTGGGATATATCCTGTCTTTTTCGGGAAAAATGTGCCCATGGAACGGAGCATGACGGAAGGAGAGGAGCAAAAGATCCTGTCGCTCGACGAGGCGGCGGCATTTACGGAGTTCAAGCGCGAGAGGCGGGAGGCAGAGGCCCTCCTCACCCTGAAAAAGCTCATCGCGGACGCGTCCCGCCGAGAGACGGACAAGGCACTTCTCAAAAAGATCTGCGCGTTTGCGGTGAAGTCGCACGCGGGAGGGGTCCTCGTCTCTCCCGTCCATGCCGCGGCCGCGCGGAAACTCCTCTCGGGGAGCGGCGTCCGCGTCGTGTGCGTCGTCGGCGGGAACGGCGAGACCCTTCCCGCCGTCAAAAAATATGAGGCGAAGCGGGCGGCAAAGGCGGGCGCGGAGGAGTTCCGCCTCGTCCCCTGCTATTCCGCCCTCGTCTCGGGGAATCTGTCCTACCTCAAAAAGGAGATCAAAAAAGTCAGGCGGGCCGCCAAGGGGTGTGGGGTCGTGCTATCGCTCGAGGACCACAGCCTCGGCGAGGAGGACGTCGCGCTCGGGACGCGTGCGGCCTGCGAGAGCGGCATCGGCGGCGTCTGCGTGCGGGGGGAGACGCCCCTTCTTCTCGTTGCGACGGAGGTCGGGGCGGGCAAGATCTCCGTGGACTGCTCCTGCGTGGAGAACGCCGAACAGCTCCGCACCCTGCAGGGGCTTGGCGCGCTCCGCCTTGTCACGCCCTGCCCCGAAAAGATCGCGGAGGAGCTTTTTGCCTCTCTCGAAAGGGACGGAAAGCCATTTTAAGCATTTTTTCACCGTTAAAAATTTTTTGAATTTTTCCGAAGTTTTCGGAGAGAAATTTTTTAATTTTCATGATTCGGAGGACCGCTCCCGCGCCGCTGTGCGGCAGGGCTGTTTTGCGGTATGCTCCGATCGGACGGCCGCAGACAGACAGAAGGGGGATCCCCTTGCAAAGGAAGAGACCGTCGGGAGGAGACGGAAATGAGGACTGCATTCGGGAGAAAGGACAGGGCGTTGGCCCCGCTCATCGCACTCATCGTGTTTTGCATCTGCTTTTTGGCCGCCATCGTGGGCGTGCTGATCGCGGCGGGCGGAGCCGAAGTTACGGACGCCGCGGAACAGGGACCCGCCGGCGCACGGTGGTATTCGGGAACGGGGGATCCCGCGGCAGATCTCGGCTCGGTCGGCGATTTTTACATCGACAAGGAGAGCGGCGACGTCTATGAGAGGACGGAGGCGGGCTGGACGTTCGGCCTCAACATCAAGGGCGTCGGGACGACGGTCATTCCGCACATCGGACGGGCGGACAGCGGCGAGAAGGACGGATATTGGTACGTCGGCGGGACATGTACGGACGTCCGCGCCGCCGCAACGGACGGCCTCACGCCCCACATCGGCGAGGACGGATATTGGTACATCGGCGACAAGAAGTCCGACGAGCGGGCGTGGCACTCCTTCGAGATCAGGGAGGGCAAGTGGTACATCGACGGCGAACCCGCGTGGACGGCGACCGTCGTTCCCCACATCGGAAGCGCGGCCGACGGCGAGAAGGAGGGCTATTGGTACGTCGGCGAGACGTGTACGGACGTCAAGGCCGCGGGCGGCGATGGCGTCACGCCCGAGATCGGTGACGACGGCTATTGGGTCGTCAACGGCAAGAGGACGGACGTGAGGGCGGCGGGGGACATTCCCACGATCTCCGAGGACGGGTTTTGGATCCTCAACGGACAGGAGACGGATTTCCCCGCCCGCGGCGCAACGGGTGCGGACGGCAAGACGCCCACGATCGACAAGGAGACGGGAAATTGGGTCATCGGCGGGGTCCTTACCGACGTCCCCGCAACGGGGGCCGACGCGCCCGTCCCCGCGATCAAGGAGGGCGTCTGGTGGATCGGGCAGATCAATACGCACATTCCCGCAACGGGCGAAAACGGCAGGGACGGAAAGGACGGGGAGGACGGCACGCGGTGGTTTTCGGGTTCGGGAGAGCCGAAAATAGAGAACTCAGGCGGAGATTTCCACGTCTTGGGCGCGGCCGTCGGCGATTTCTATATCGACACGGGCAGCGGCAGGATCTACCGCAACTTCGAGGACGGCTGGAAACCGCTCACCGAGGTCCCGTTCGAGCTTGACGGCAACGAGTGGAAGATCAACGGCAGAAGCACGGGGCTGTACGTCACACAGTGGTATCACGGGAAGAGACCTCCCTCGGAGGAGGGAGCCGCGGGCTTTCGGGGCGACTATTACCTCAACACCGAGACGGGGGACGTCTACGTCAACAGTGGCTCGTCTCCCGACGGGCTGGGGAAGAGTACGGATTGGGAAAGGATCTTCACCATGCGCGGGAACAAGTGGTTCTCGGGCGAGGGGTCGCCCGCAGACACGGTGACGTTCCCCTGCGCAGAGGGCGACATGTACCTCGATACCCGCTCGGGGCAGATCTTTCGGTACGGCGGGGAGGAATGGGAGGCGATCGACGGCCTCTCCGTCGGCGGCAAGCGCGGAACGCTCATCTTTCACGGGTCGGAGGAGCCGAAAAATATCCAAGACGCGCAGGCCGGCGACTACTACATACGGACGTTTGACGAAGAGAGCGGCAAAAAGGGCTTTGTTCTCTACGTCCTCGAGAGCGTCGGCGGGGCGGAGGGGCAGAAATGGACCGTCCTCGCCGATCTGACCTTCCCCGTCGGCCCTTGACGGGCCGCGCTTCAGTCAGCCTTCCCCGTTCTGCGGCGCGTCCGCGGGGAAAAGAAGATGACTTTCTTTGTCGATCGCATGAAATTCTCGAAAATGCCCCCAAAACGCTTTGAAATTTTGGGAAAATATAGTAAAATAGTTTGGTGAAATCATGCTCTTTTCCAAAAGAGCCGAACGAGGAACAGCATGGGACTTATTCGTTTTATCAAAGAAAGAGACGGCAGACGGAGCTTAAAGAAGCTCAACAAGACTGCCGACATCGTAGAGAGCCTTGCCTCGAAGTATGTGAACATGACGGACGCGGAACTGCAATCGCAGACGCAGCTCTTCCGCGACCGCCTCGCCAAGGGGGAGACGCTCGACGATATCCTCCCCGACGCCTTTGCGGCACTCAGGGAGGCGAGCTGGCGCGTCCTCGGCATGCGCCACTTCCACGTCCAGATCGTCGGCGGCATCTGCCTCTTTCAGGGCCGTATCGCCGAGATGAAGACGGGCGAAGGCAAGACGCTCGTCGCGACCCTCCCCGCCTACCTTGAAGCCTTGGCGGGCAAGGGCGTACACATCGTCACCGTCAACGACTACCTCGCCCGCCGCGACGCGGAGTGGATGGGGAAGGTCCACCGCTTCATGGGGCTTTCTGTCGGCGTGGTCGTCCCGGGAATGAGCGACGACGACAAGCGCGCCGCCTACAACTGTGACATCACCTATGGCACGAACAACGAGTTCGGCTTCGACTACCTGCGCGACAATCTCAAATCCGACTTAAAGCTCATGGTCCAGCGCGAGCTGAACTTCGCCATCGTTGACGAGGTGGACTCCATTCTCATCGACGAGGCGAGGACGCCCCTCATCATCTCGGGCAAGGGGGACAAGTCCTCCGAACTTTACGCGCAGGTGGACAGGTTCGTCAGGACCCTCCGCGGCGGCTTCGACGACGAACTCGAGGACGCAGAGAACAAGAAGCGGGAGAAAAAATCGGGCGAGCGCAAACTTGCCGAGGCGGAGGCCCTCGAATGGGATTACGTCATCGAGCGGAAGGAAAAGCAGGTCCAGCTCACCGAATTCGGCGCGGCCAAGGCAGAAAAGTTCTTCGGCATCGACAACATCGCCGAGATCGAACACGCCGACCTCAACCACCACATTCAGCAGGCCCTCAAGGCGCACATGCTCTTCCACCTCAACGAGGAATACATCGTAAAGGACGACGAGATCATCATCGTCGATGAATTTACGGGCCGCCTCATGATCGGCCGCCGCTATTCGGACGGTCTGCACCAGGCGATCGAGGCCAAGGAGGGCGTCAAGATCCGCGAGGAGAACAAGACCTACGCGACGATCACCTTCCAGAACTACTTCCGCCTCTATAAAAAGCTGTCGGGCATGACGGGTACCGCCAAGACGGAGGAGGGGGAATTCCGCACGATCTACTCCCTCGACGTCATCGAGATCCCCACGAACAAGCCCGTCTGCAGGGTGGACATGCACGACAGGATCTTTGCGACCGTCGAGGGCAAGAAGAAGGCCATCGTCAGGGAGATCGCCGAACGGCACGAGAAGGGCCAGCCCATTCTCGTCGGCACCGTCTCCGTCGAGCGGTCGGAAGAGCTTTCCCGTCTCCTCCGCCGCAACGGGATCCAGCACAACATTCTGAACGCAAAGAACCACGAGCGCGAGGCAGAGATCGTGGCGCAGGCGGGAAGGTACGGCGCGGTGACGATCTCCACCAACATGGCGGGGCGCGGCACCGATATCCTCCTCGGAGGCAACCCCGAATACCTTGCCAAGAAGCGTCTGCGCGAGGAGGGCGTCGAACACGACGTCATAGAGCTTGCGACGAGCTATGCCGAAGTCGATGAAGAGACGCAGAAGGTCCGCGAGAGATACCGCGAACTCTATGAAAAATACAAGGAACAGACGGACGCCGAGAAGGTGAAGGTCATCGAAGCGGGAGGACTTTGCATCATCGGCACCGAGCGGCACGAATCCCGCCGTATCGACAACCAGCTCCGCGGCCGTTCGGGCCGACAGGGCGACGTCGGCGCGTCCGTGTTCTTCCTCTCCCTCGAGGACGACCTCATGGTCCGTTTCGGCGGCGAGAGAATGAAGCGCATCTACGAGTTGAGCAAGATGGAGGAGGACGAATGCCTCGAGAGCAAACTCCTCTCCCGCCTCATCGAGTACGCGCAGAAGCAGATCGAGGGCAGGAACTTCGCCACCCGCAAGAACGTCCTCCAATATGACGACGTTATGAACACCCAGCGCACGATCATCTATGCCGAGCGCATGAAGGTCATCCGCGGCGAGGACGTCCACCAACAGGTCCTCATGTATATCCCCGACTATGTGAGGAGCGTCGTCCGTATGGCGGTCAACGTCGAAGATATGCCCGAAAAATGGAACGAGGACGACCTCAACACCGCTCTCGAACAGAAGATCCTCCCCAAGGGGACGGGCTTTATCACCCGCGAAAAGCTCGAAAAGTGGGAATACGACACCGCGATCGAAAAGATCGTCAAGAAGGCCACCGAGTGCTACGAAGAGAAGATCGTCCGCATCAAGGAGCAGACGGGGATCGACTTTTCGGACGTCGAGAGGAGCATTCTCCTCCGCGTCGTCGATAACAATTGGATCGACCACATCGACGCGATGGACCAGCTCAGAAAGGGCATCCGTCTGCAGGCCTACGCGCAGTCCGACCCCATCATCGCCTACAAGAAAGAGGGCCTTGAAATGTTCGACGAGATGGTCGAACGCATCCAGGAGCGCACGATCTCCATTCTCTTGAAGGCCGAAGTGCAGATCCGCCAGCCCTCCGTCCAGCGCATCATGCCGACTGTTTCCCGTCCTGCTTCCGCTCCCGCGCCCGCGCCCGAGGCTCCTTCGCAGCAGCCCGAACCCGCGCAGGCCGCGCAGGACAGATCCGCAGGGGACCCTCACGCCGCGCCCATGGCGATGCCCGCCGTCCCCGCGGCCGTAGACGTCGATTCCCTCAAGACGAGCGGATCGGAGCGGTTCAACTCCGCCACCATGAAGAAGGCGAAAAAGCCCGGTCCCAACGATCCCTGCCCCTGCGGCAGCGGCCTCAAATACAAGAAGTGTCACGGCAAACCGTTCTGATTTCAAGGTATTGACAATCCTTCGGCTCTGTGTTAGAATGGAGACGTAACAGGTATGAATTATTACGCGAAGGCAAAAGAGTTCGGGAGCCTCGACCGCAAGATCAAAGACGGAACTTATGACGTCAGCGATATGCGGGCAGTGAATTTTTCCGAAGGCTATCAAGTCACATTTCAACAGAGGAAAAGCGTCGAATACACGGAACCTTTCTATAATTCTTTGGTGGACTGTATCAAAGATTACACAGGTTCAAAAGTGTATGCCGGCGTCTATCAGGGGCAAACGGAGCTTTCCTTTTATACGGCCGACGAATTGACGGCATTGGATATCGCGATCGAATTTCATCAGGATTCCTATTTTGATTGGGAAGCATGCGATACCGTTGAGCATCAATATTACTTGCAGAGGAGGAAAAATATATGAAAGCTGTTCCTGCAGCGGGCGGAGCGATCCCTGTGATAAACGAACAAGAACTGTATCTTCATAAACTCCAGATGCTTCATAAAGAATTTTGCGAGGGCAAGGTCTCTGACAAAAAAGAGTATCGCACCAAGCGCGAAGCTCTTTTGCGCAAATTGGATAGAGAACACATGATGCGGTTGATCGAGGAAACAGAGAATCTGAACCTCAAGCAGTATTACGCAGGTTTTCTCCGCTAATGATCTCTCCGGGCGACGCTCGGAGATTTTCAACAAAAAATTATCAGGTAACTATGTTCAAAGCAGACGATTACAGACTTAAGATCAAGGGGCTTGAAGAGACGCTCGGCGAGGCGAAGTACGCGCTCGACATTGACAACCGCTATCTCCAGCTCAAGACCCTGCGCGAGGAGCAGGAAAAACCCGAGGTCTGGCAGGATCTCGAGCGTTCGGCGAAGATCGGGCGGGAGATCTCTTCGATCGAGAATAAGATCGCGTCCTATGAAAAGGGCAGGAAGGCCCTCGACGACGCCAACGAGATCATCGACCTCATCGAAGAGACGCAGGAAGAGGACCTCGTCCCCGAGCTTGACAAGATGCTCACCGCCGCCGAGGCGGACATCGAGGAGATGCGCGTCAAGGCACTCCTCCGCGGCAAATACGACAGCTCGGACGCCCTCCTCTCCATCCATGCGGGCGCGGGGGGGACGGAGGCCTGCGATTGGGTCTCCATGCTCTACCGCATGTATTGCCGCTATGCCGACATGCAGGGCTATAAAGTCACCGAGATCGATCGTCTCCCCGGGGATTCCGCGGGTCTCAAATCGGTGGATTTTAAGGTGGAGGGGGAAAACGCCTACGGCTATCTGAAGGCGGAGATCGGCGTACACAGGCTCGTCAGGATCTCTCCCTTCGACGCGAACAAGCGTCGGCAGACCTCCTTTGCCTCCGTCGAAGTCATGCCCGAGGTCGATGACGACAACGAGATCGAGATCAGGGACGAGGACATCCGCATCGACGTCTACCGCAGTTCGGGTGCGGGCGGGCAGAAGGTCAACAAGACCGAGACGGCCATCCGCATCACGCACTTCCCCACGGGCATCGTCGTCACCTGCCAAAACGAGAGATCCCAGCTCCAGAACAAGGAGATGGCCTTCAAATATCTCCGTTCCCGCCTGCTCGAAAAGCAGATCGAGGAGCGTTTGGCGCACGAGGCCGCCCTCAAGGGCGAGACCAAGAAGATCGAGTGGGGTTCGCAGATCCGCTCCTATGTGTTCTGCCCGTACACCCTCGTCAAGGATCACCGCACGGGCTTTGAAATGGGGGACGTGCAGGCCGTGATGGACGGCAATATCCAAGGCTTTATCATCGATTATCTCAAAAAGACCTGATTTTTGTCCTATGGCACAACCGCTGATTTTGGGAATTGAATCCTCATGTGACGAAACGGCCGCGGCAGTCATCCGCGGCCGCACGCTCTTGTCCGACGAGATCGTCTCCTCCGCGTCCGTGCAGGCGAAGTTTGGCGGCGTCGTCCCAGAGATCGCCTCCCGCATCCACAGCGACGCCGTGGACGAGGTCGTTCTCCGCGCACTCGGACGTGCGAACGTCAAAAAAGAGGAGCTTGACGCCGTTGCCGTCACCTACGGGGCGGGACTTTTGGGCGCGCTCCTCGTGGGGCTTTCCTTCGCCAAGGGGCTTGCCTATGGGTTGGATATCCCGCTCATCGGCGTCAACCATATCCGCGGGCACCTTGCCGCGAGCTATCTCGAGGACGAGACCCTCGCGCCGCCCTTTGTCACCCTGCTCGCAAGCGGCGGCCACACGGCCATTCTCTATGCAAAGACAAAGACGGACTTCGAAGTCCTCGGCGGCACGCTCGACGATGCGGCGGGGGAGGCGTTCGACAAGGTCGCCCGCGTCCTCGGTCTGCCCTATCCCGGCGGCCCGCATGTCGAAAGGCTCGCGCGGGAGGGGAGGGCCGTCGTTCCCATGCCCAAGATGCTCAAGGGCCTCGGCGGGTACGACTTTTCGTACAGCGGCCTCAAGACGCACATCATCAACTATGTCCACACGAAAGAGCAGGGGGAGGCATGGTCCAAGGCCGACGTCGCCGCCTCCTTCCAGTCCGCCGCGCTCGACATTCTCGCCGAAAAGACGGTAGAGGGGGCCTTGGAACGGCATGTCGGCACCGTGACCGCGGGCGGCGGGGTCGTCGCGAACGGGTACTTGCGTGAAAAATTGCAGACAGTGTGCAGGGAAGCGGGATTAAAACTCGTCCTCCCCGCAAAAAAACATTGCACCGACAATGCGGCAATGATCGCGGCGGAGGGGCTGATCCGCTACGAGGCGGGCGATTTTGCTCCGCTCTCTCTCAACGCCTGCGCCAGCATTCCGCTTCGGTGACGTTTTGCGGCCGTACAGGCCGCCGTTTCGGCTCCCTTTGTCGAATTTTGCCGAAATATGTCGCATTTGGCTTGACATTTTTTCTGCGGTGCGTATAATATATTTTTAGCAGGCAAACAGCCATACTGTTTTTATTCGGTCTGGTTACAGCTGAACTTTGGGAGGTATCAATGGAAGAAAACGCAAATCAGAATGTGCGGGAAGAGGGCGGCGTTACCCTCGGCGCGATATGCCGTGTGATCTTTCAGTGGAAGCGGCTCCTGGCGATCCTTGCGGCCACGATCGTCGCCGCCGTTGCAACGTTTGTCGTCTTCAAATTGTCTATCGAACCTCAAAATACAAGCTACACGGCGCAGTTCAATTTCGAAATGGTGCAGACGGCTTCCTCTGCCGAATACTTTACCAGCGGGCAGTTCTTTATCGACGAAGATACTCTGAGCAGCGTGAAGAACTCTGACGAGCGTTTCTCGGGCGTGGACGTCAAAAACATGCTCCCCGACGGGAAATATCCCGTCACGGTCAAGCAGGAATTCACAAAGACGGAAGACGACATCATTGAATCGTACTATACATTCTCTGTCAGCGAAAAGGTGTTTTCCAACAAGAGAGTTGCAAAGGAGTTCGTCAGGGCGGTCGTCGAATCGGTCAAGAGCAGGGCGGTCGAGGATGCGAAGGCACTCGCCGCAAAGGACGAGACGGGTTTCAACGGCTATCAGGCCCAGCTGAGGGGCTATCAGGACGCCTCGACCTATGAAGAAAAGCTCTCGATCCTTTTGGCACAGCGCAACTATTTGATCGATCTCTATAACCGTTGGATCAACGAATACGGCAACCTGTATCAGGCACAGTCCGTGAACAAGTCGCTGATGGACCTGCGCGAAATGGTCCAACTCTCCTTCAGCGACACGCAATACGACGAACTTACGGCCGAACTCCGCGCGAACGCATACGTCCCCAGCAGTGAGGACAGCACGGTTTTGCAATCGAGGCTCAATACCTATCGCGAACAGCTCGATTTGAATAAGAGGAAATTGGCCAATTTGAACGAGGAGCTTTCCAAACTCGTTGAGCAGTATAAAAACGTCGATGGGACCGCCTCCTCGCTCATGCCGCAGTTCGGGGAGTTCCACTCCCGCATCGCCGCACTCACCGAGGAGAATGCCGACATTCAGAAGAAGATCGATACGATCGAAAAGCTGCTCGGCGACGAGACGACCAAACAGGATTATGTGGAGCGCGAAAACAAATTCGAGGCCTCCCTCCAAAAGATCTATGACGGATTGACGGCGCAGTCGCAGGACATCGCGTCCATCGCGGAAGAGATCGCGGGGAGGGAATCCTATGCGACCATCGAAAGCATCGAAAGTTCGGGCGGCGCGAACACCGTGCTGGTGACGCTCGTCGTTGCCGTCCTCGTGTTCGTGATCGCGTCGGCCGTGTGCTACGTCGTCGTCTCCCGCCGCGGGAAGCGCGCGGCACAGCCCCAAGAAGGGGCGCAGGACAAAGGCTCAGAAGAGGCCCCCCGCGAATAGAGATACCGAATAACTTTCTCCCCGATTGCAGACACTGTGATCGGGGATTTTTTATGGGGAATCAGACGATCTATTTCAAAAATCAGCCGCGCATCGTCGCGACAAGCACCATTGCGGGGCCGAAGGAGTGCGAAGGGGTCATCGGCCGCTACGTCGAGACGGCCCTTGCGGACGATATGTTCGGCGAAAGCACATATGAGAAGGCGGAATGCAAGATGCTCTCTACAGTCATCGACGGCGCGATCTCCAATGGCGGCTTCAAGCGCGACGAGATCGACCTCATCGTCTCGGGCGACCTCCTCAACCAGATCATCTCGGCAAGTTTCGCCGCCCGCGATTTCTCGGTCCCGTTTTTGGGCGTGTACGGGGCCTGTTCCACGATGGCGGAATCGCTCGCCGTGGGCGCGGCATTCATCAACGGCGGCCTGTGCAAGCGGGTCGTCGCGGCGACGGGCAGCCACTTCGCCTCGGCCGAAAGGCAGTACCGCTATCCCCTGGAACTCGGCTGTACCCGTCCGCCCCAGTCGCAGTGGACGGTCACGGGCGCGGGCGGCGCGCTTCTTGCCGACAGCGGCGACGGGGTGAAGATCACGGCCGCGACCCTCGGCAAAGTCGTCGATTTCGGCATCACCGACGTCAACAACATGGGCGCGGCAATGGCCCCTGCGGCGGCGGACACCATTCTCGCCCACTTCCGCGGCACGCGCGAGGAGGCGGAGGACTACGATCTCATCGTCACGGGGGACTTGGGCGCACTCGGGAGCCGTATTCTCAAGGACCTGACGTGGGAAAAGGGCCTCAACATCAATCAGAACCATGTGGACTGCGGGGAGATCATCTACAACGTCATCGAGGATGAGTATCAGGGCGGGAGCGGCGCGGGCTGTTCGGCGGTGGTCCTCAATTCCTATTTATATAGTAAGATGATGGCAGGGAGCCTGAAAAAGATCCTGTTCGTTGCGACGGGAGCGTTACTTTCCACGGTCTCCTCGGGGCAGGGAGAGTCCATTCCCTGCATCGCCCACGCCGTCGTCCTCGAGCGTTGACGCCGAACGCCGTCATTCCGCGCCTTCTCTCGCCCCCCTTTGACTTTGCCTCCCCCCTTATACCTGAGGGGGGAGGGCAGGGAAGGGGGTGGGGGGAACATCGCTCATTCTGACCCGCTCCTCCGCGCTCATTCTGACCCTGAGCTTGCCGAAGGGGAAGAATCCCCTGAACGAAGTCCGTAGGAAGCGGCGTCATGCTGAGAATGGAAGCTGAACGAAGTCAGAAAGAGCGGACCCGAAGTATCTCGCCACTGCTTTACAGATGTCCCGCGAGATTCTTCGGTCCAACACCTCGGACTTCGTTTCACCCCCGTTTCTCAGAATGACGCGGGGCTGTTCCGTGGGTCTATGAGATGCCTTCGCTAACGCTATTTCGCGTTACACGCTCGTGCCGCCCTTCGACGCCATAAAGAACGTGCGGGCGGGGCATAACGACGCCTCCTTACATATGGAATACCTTGAAATTCTTCTGATGTTTCTCAAAGCCTTTGCGGTGGGGGGACTGATCTGCGCAGTTGCACAGCTCGTCATCAACTTTACGGACCTCACCGCGGGCAAGATCCTCGTCCTCTTCATGCTCGGCGGGGTCGCGCTCACGGCCCTCGGCCTCTATCAGCCCCTCGTCGAGTTCGCGGGCGCGGGGGCGACCGTCCCCATCTCGGGCTTCGGGTACCTTCTCGCAAACGGCGCGATGCGCGGCGCGGAGAAGGGCCTCTTCCAGGCTCTCACAGGCCCCTTGGCGGCCGCAAGCGCGGGCGTCTCTGCCGCTGTGGTTTTTTCATTTCTCATGGCATTGATTTTCAAATCCCACACAAAATATAATTGAATTGTTCATTTTGAATCCGAAATTTGATTGTTCATATCATTTTTTTGTATTCAAAGTAACAAAAGTAGTCAAAAATAGACCATTTTATAACAGTGTATATTTACCATTCACATGGGATGTTATATAATTGCATTATGGCAAAGAATGCGGCAGAGCGTCATCCCGCCGCATTCGAAAAAAATTTTTTCAGGAGGAAAAAGATGACAAAGAGAAGAACGATCCTTGCCGTTGTGTTGGGCCTCATCATTGCTCTCTGCTTGTCGTTCGCGGTCGCCTGTGGCGGCGATAAGGGCGGCGACAAAACGATGTCGAGCGTGACGTGGAACATCGACGACAAGGAAAATGTGACGGTCACCTTGGAGGACGGCACAGAGCAACTTCCCGAAACGTTTGCGGTCGGCGAAGAGCTTAAATTCAAGGTCACGCCCAAGACAGGGTACGAAGTTACCGTCAAGGTCGGCAGCAGGGGGCAGACGCTCACCGCAAAGGACGGCGTCTATACCTATGCCGTAACAGGGAATTCGACCGTGATCACCATCACCGTGACGAGGACCCTCAAGAGCGTGGAAGTCAGCACAAAGCCCACCAAAATGACCTATTTTGCGGGTGAAGAGCTTGATCCCGCGGGCATGGTCGTCACTGCGAAGTACGAAGTCGGCAATGACGAGACCGTTACCGCATACACGATCAACTATCCCACGGAGGGTGCCGCATATTTCGCGTTGGGCGATACGTCGTTCACGGTCACCTACGGCGGCAAGACGTCAGCGGCGGTCGCGCTCGACGCGACGGTCGTCGGCAAAGTCACGCTCGATACGCAGGGAGGTCAGATCGCTGACGGGTATAAGACTTTCCTTGAAGGCAAGAAGGCCGAGTACGGCATCGACAATATCGCCGTTGACGCCACCACCCATGCCATGACCTTTACCTTCGCGAGCCAGCTCGTCAAGGATATCGAGCTTCCCACCGCTGCGATGATGACCCGCGGTGAGGGCGCCGCGCAGAGCGACTATGAATTCCAGGCATGGAACGGCGGTTCTGCCGCCACTGCGAAAGTCCCTGCGGAGACTGCGGTCAGCGTAGAGTACAAGGCAGTATGGAAAGTGCATCTTCTTGACCTCACGAAGATCTATTACAATTTGGACACGACGGGCAGCGAAAAGGTGCCTCAGCTCATCGTCGAAGGCAAGTTCCGTGCAGCGAAATCGGCGTATCTGTTCCTCTATGAGGGCAACGATCAGGTCGAATTGAAGGGACCCACGATCCCCGCGACGGGCGAGGCCAACCGCGGCGACGACTTCAAGCTCACCTTCGACATGAGAGAAGTCGTCAAGAAGGGCTACGTCGGCAAGTGGATGGACATCAAGTTCGTCGCTGAATCCGACGGCGTGAAAGACACGCAGGAGATCAACGTCGCCGACTATGCAGACGTTACCGATTTCTATAAAGATGATGATCGAGTTAATCTTGACGGTTATCGCTATTATTTCACAACGTACACCTATGGCGGAGTTACGACGCTCAAGGCAGTTGCGGCGGAATATGTGAGCATGGAATACACCATCGCGGCACAGGAGAACGCAGGCAAGCTCGAATTCAAGTTCAACGGCACCGTCAACGAGGAGATCTTCTACAACAAGACGGCTGTCATCGACTTCTATGTCGGTTCCACCAAGGCTTACTATGGCGCGATCGGTGCCGACGGCAAGTTTGAGATCACGGTCGATACGTCCGATTGGCCTCTTACCACCATTGCCTACGCGCACTTCAGCATCATCGAATCGCAGGAAGATACCACCAAACTCTTCCCGAAGAGCGGCGAGTACAACCTTGTCAACAATGACTGCAAGACCGACTTTGAGGACAATGGCGAGAAAGCCCCCGACGGCAGCAATGGTAACCTTCTTACAAACGGAACGATCATGGTGTGCAATGCAGACTTTACGAGAGTGTTCTACATCGGTCCCGGCAAGTGGGACGGCATCATCGCCTATGGCTATAACGAAAATGCTTCCCTCGAGGTCGTCGGCGACGTCGCTCTGAAAGTCGACAGCATGACGGAACCCACCAAGGTCTACTATGTCGTGACCGTGAAAGTCGGCGGCAGAGTGGGCTACGATGAAGCCAAACTCAAGACCATTGTCTTCGGTAACACCGACGGCGGTGTGGTCGTCTACAAGCAGGATACCGCAAGGTTTGCCGCTGTCGAAGGCGAGGATAGGACCTTTAAGCTTTGGTTCGACGTCACGGCGCATGCCGGCAAGACCATGCTTTGGTCCAACCTCTACTTCGAGAATGCTCCCACGGCAGAGGGCGGGGATCCCACCTACGATAAGATCCTCGAGATCAAGGACAGTGACTGCTCCACCAACGGCCTGTATGCGGTCGTAGGCGGCAAGAAGTACACGATCCTTTGCACCACTGCGGCGAACAACGATGCGGAGGGTGAGTTCAAGAACAACACCTACAACAGCTCCAACCTTGTCTGCACAGACGCCGAGGCAACCGATACCAACCCGCCTGAAAACAATCCCGCCTATGTGGCTAAATTCGAGCTTGTGGTCAATTATGCGACTTCCAAACTTGAACTTGTCAGCGGAAAGCCTATGCTCACCATTAAGGGCACCGTGGAAGGTTTCAGTGCTTCGGATATCGTCTTTGACCTTCAGGCTGACGACAACTGGTCGTATATTATCTTCAAAGATGTAGCGACTGTTGATGCGCAGGGGAATTTCACGATCTCCGTTGACCTGTCGTCGGTCGCAACGAATGCCGCGGACAAACACTATTTGATGCACATCGAACTCAAACCCGTGTTTGACGGCAACAATTACAAGAAAGTAGACGATAAAGTTGTCCATGACTCGCATGGCAAGACAATGGACCTCGAACTCGACGCGGCCGCTCTCACTTTGTTTGGCAAAAAGGACGGTGACGACCTGTTCACAGTTTCCGCAAACCAAAAGACCTATACGCTGGGCATCACGGGAATGTGGTCCCGCCATATGGTCACGATCGTTGTCGTCGATGACACCGAACCCAAGTACACCGCAACGGGCATTGTGCTTGAAAAGACCACTGATAAGCTCTATATCACCATTAGCGGGACCTCGCAGAACTACACTGACGCAGATCTCACGACGGCGTTGGGAGCTATCAGGCTCACGCTTCAGCACAATAACAACATCGATAAACAGGGTTGGGACTATGTTACTCCCGAAACTCAGACTTTGACCGTAACCAACGGCGCATGGACATTAAAAGTTGATGTGACGGGCGTTGCTGTCGGTTCCTATACCTGCAAACTCACGACTGCGAAGGCGGGGGAAAGCGCAGCTGACGGGAATTCTTCCAACCTGAGTGTTACCAATGTGACGGAAGCCGCGCAGGAACTCAGCGGGAAGAAGTTCATCATCGTCCATGCCGAAGGTTCCAGCGCAGGAAAGAGATTCTGGGGCGGCGTCGGCTTTGAGATCATCGAATCGACCGCAACAAAAATCGAAACCATGTCTGCCGATTTGGAAATCGATAACAACAAAGTGTATTTCGTGCTTACAGTCAGGGCACCCGGTTCCACGGCAGATACGTTCAAGACTTCGAAGATGGGTGACGGTGAAGCCAACGCAACAGTTTGCTCCAAGGTTGTTGCAAGCGGCAACGGCGTCTATTTCAAGCTCTACTTCGATGTGACAGATTTGTCGAACACATTGTGGACGCATCTCTACATCAACGGTGCGGGCTATCCTGGCTCGGAGAACGGCAACATCTATGCGGATCCCGATAAGAAACCTGTTACCCTCAATGGGAAGACGTACGATTTGCAGGCGAACGATGGGACGTTTTGGATAACGCAGATCCTTGTATCTTCGGACGGCGAATAATCGAAGGACAAACGAAGAACGAAAGGGGGGCGGCGCGAATGCGCCGCCCTTATCTTTTGCCCCTCATGTGGACACTATTCTTGGCTGCCCCGTTGGGGTGCCGCTGTTCCCCCCTCCGTGGGAGGGGGGTAGGGGGGTGGGTCACCGTACGCTCATCCTGAGCCGTAGGCGAAGGATCTCATAAACCTACGGACTTCGTTCAGGGGATTCTTCGGCTTCGCCTCAGAATGAGCAAAGCCCCCCCACCACCACCTTCGGCGGAGCCTCCCCCCCAAGGGGTAGGCCCTTGCCCCCTCCGTGGGAGGGGGGTAGGGGGGTGGGTCACCGTACGCTCATCCTGAGCCGTAGGCGAAGGATTTCATAAACCTACGGACTTCGTTCAGGGGATTCTTCGGCTTCGCCTCAGAATGAGCAAAGTCCCCCCACCACCGCCTTCGGCGGAACCCCCACCCCTACCCCGCCCCCTTAAAAAGGGGACAGGCAAGAAAGCGCGAAACCGCGCCTCCCCCCTTATACTTGAGGGGGGAGGGTAGGGTAGGGGGTGGGTCACCGTACGCTCATCCTGAGCCGTAGGCGAAGGATCTCATAAACCTACGGACTTCGTTCAGGGGATTCTTCGGCTTCGCCTCAGAATGAGCAAAGCCCCCCACCACCGCCTTCGGCGGAACCCCCACCCCTACCCCGCCCCCTTAAAAAGGGGGCAGGCAAGAAAGCGCGAAACCGCGCCTCCCCCCTTATACTTGAGGGGGGAGGGTAGGGAAGGGGGTGGGTCACCGTACGCTCATCCTGAGCCGTAGGCGAAGGATCTCATAAACCTACGGACTTCGTTCAGGGGATTCTTCGGCTTCGCCTCAGAATGAGCAAAGCCCCCCACCACCGCCTTCGGCGGAACCCCCACCCCTACCCCGCCCCCTTAAAAAGGGGGCAGGCAAGAAAGCGCGAAACCGCGCCTCCCCCCTTATACTTGAGGGGGGAGGGTAGGGAAGGGGGTGGGTCACCGTACGCTCATCCTGAGCCGTAGGCGAAGGATCTCATAAACCTACGGACTTCGTTCAGGGGATTCTTCGGCTTCGCCTCAGAATGAGCAAAGCCCCCCCACCACCGCCTTCGGCGGAACCCCCACCCCTACCTACCCCGCCCCCTTAAAAAGGGGGCAGGCAAGAAAGCGCGAAACCGCGCCTCCCCCCCTTATACTTGAGGGGGGAGGGTAGGGAAGGGGGTGGGGTAACGCATTCTGATTCATGCCCGCCTCAGTCACCTGCGGGAAAGGCTTCTCCTTGGGAGGAGCCTTTTTAGACACAAAAAAGCGGCGGGCTAATTTGCGCCCGCCGCCCATTTTGTGCTTTGCACATTCCGTTACGCTTCTACCCATTCGATAGAGAAATCAATACCAGAACTACCCATCGATGCCGAGATTTTAGCATGTTTTCCGTCGTTGAGGTGGAGCGTTATGCTCCCGTCATTATTCTTCGTTGCGGAAGAATATTCAATATCGGTATCATCAAAATAATCTTGGAATGTTGTCACTTCCATGATTTGCAAATTTCCCTGTTCATCGATGTGGACTTTGGCGGCAATGAGGAACATGTTATAATCATCGTCAAATGCCAAACCTGAGCCAGTTAAATCATAGTTGATTTGCATTGCCGTAACAGTGAAGTAAGGGGAGTATTCATAGGAAGATACCTTGATGATATAAGTGTTGTCATTAAGAGTAAATGTCGCAGATTTTTTATCTTCGGAATATGTCAGTTTCTGAAGATCGACCGTCTCACTATCCGATTTGATTTCGATGATCTCCTCAATTGTAAGATCGGTTTTCACCTTAATCGTTATCGTAAAGCCGTTCGACGTAAACACGCTACCCTCGTTTATCACCGTAAGCGTGAGGTCGCCTTGTGCGGAAGCATTGAGATGTAACGTGTAGTGGTTGGGATTCCGCGTGAAAGACCACGTATTCTCTTCGTCAGCCTTTTCCGTGCAGTAAATTGTGCCGTCGATGTAATAGTCAGGCGAGCTTGCGCCGCGTTCATTATACTCAATCGTTTTCAAGGTATATGTGTCATCGGCGGATTTCAACAAGGTAATGCGGAACCATATAGCCTGCGACTTATCCTCTAAAACGATCTCTTCGCCGTGGTCGGTGAAGATAAATTCGCCATTTTCAAGCTCGGCAGTGAAATAGTGGCCACCCGCTGAAAATTCAAGGACCATGTCGTAGCTGAAATAATAGTCGTCTGTGTCCAAAGGAGTTCCGTCGTATGTCACACCTGTAACGCTTACGCTGACGAAGAGACTGCTCGTGACCTCGGATTTGTAGGTGACGGTGACCGTCTTTCCGCTTACAGTCGCAGTAAGTGTAGCCGTTTCCCCAGACTTCAGATAAGTAATCCCGTCAAGCGTAAGGGTCGTCGCGCTGAGGTCAACCGAAAGATCCTGCTTGTAGCCCTCTGTTGCATCATAAGAGAAGAGAACCGCTTTTCCGTCGTCATCAATGTAATAAGGGTAGGCCTTACTCATTTCATAGGAGTAGTAGTCTTTCTCATAAACGGTTGCGAGGCCGCCGTCGAAGAGAAGCACCGTATCGCTTGCCAAGCTATAGAAGGCGAGGCCTGAGGCGGGGTCGTCGGACGGAGCAGCGAGGGTGACATAGGGGGAGAGGTCTACATCGAGTTCGCCCGTCTTGTTGTCGGCATCCGCCGCGCCTGCCAGATCGTGATAGCTGATAGAGGCCGTCTTGCCCTTGAGCTTCGTGGCCGCCGCGTTGAGGCCGTCCACGCCGCCGCTCACAAGGATCTTGCTTCCGTCTACCATGATCGTATCGTTGACGATCTTGAAGTAGCCCTTCAGGGCGAGGAAGGCGGTAAAGTCGATCTCGACTTTGCTGAGGTCTTCCACTTCCGTGAGATCGAGCGTCCACGCGGGGCACCAGTTGATGTCCCTCGAGAAGGCGTACGCCCCGATCTTTTGGATCTTCCCGAGCTTGACCGATTCGATGCCGTTGCAGTTGTAGAACGCCTTCTCGCCGATCTCCGTGCAGTTGGGAAGCTCTACCTTGACGATCGTCTTTGTGTCGATGAATGCCGACGGGCCGACGGTGATGATAGAGTCGGAGACGACCTCTTCGAGTGCCCACATGCCGTTGAGGGCGTATTCCTCGAGCGTTTGGACCTGGTTGAAGTCGATGTGCTTGATGTTGCTCGCGCCCGAAAGCACGAACGCGCGTCCCGCGATCGTATGGACGCCGTCGGGGATCCTGATCGATTCGTCGGTGCCGAAGTAGACGTAGAGCGTCCCGCCGTCCTCGCTCGTGAGGAATTCCCCTTGGCAGAGGGTGAACGTGTTGTCGTCGCTGTGGATCTGATAGTAGATGCGTTTGGTGGTACCCGTCACGTTGAGGCAGTAGACGCCCTCGTCCTCGATGACCGTGGAGTACTCGCCCGAATAGGACACGCCGTACTTGTCGATATAGACGCCGTTGCCGAAGCCGTCCATGGCGAGGATAGACCAGTCGTCGTTGACGCAGACGAACTCATCTTCCTCGGCATAGACCTTATAGATGTAGAGGACGCCGCCGCCGTAGGAGGTCGACGAAGGCGTGAAGAGGAATTCCGTCTTGCCGTTTGCCTTGAAGGCGTAGGTATCCTTCATGGTCGGGACAGTCTCATAGGTGCCGGACATTACAACTTCGTCGTTCTCGTTGTAGAGGATCGCTACGCTGTGGCCGTCGAGGTGGAGGTAGTTGCCCGTCGTGCCGCCCTGCGTCCTGTACTCCGCGACCGTACCATAGAACTTATCACGGTAGAGGATCTTGGTGGGGTCGGTCTTGTCGATATCGAACACATATTGGACCATTTTCCCGTCGATGTAAGTGACGAACACGACGACGCTGCCGTTCTTGTCCTCACTGAACATGGGCATGCTGTCGTAATACAGGTCCTCGATGTTCCCGCGGGCCATGTAGCCCGTGTAGTCGAAGTCACCGTCCCTGTCAGTGCCTGTGAACGACGCGCTCTCCCTGTAATAGCCGTCGCCGCCCTCGAGAACGCCGAGCGGGGACTTGCCGTCCGCGGCCTCACTATCTTCCGCATAGGCGTTGTATGTGCCCATTTGGGCGTCGTTTTGAATGGCGAAGAGGGGATAGAATCCGTTGTCGTCGTACAGGTCGTAGAGAAAGAGTTTTGCCTCGCGCACATCGTCCGCGTCGGTCGCATTCGCCTTGTCGAAGGTGAGCTGAATGGTGAAGGAGCCGCGGAGCCTGCCTGTTATGGCGATGTTCTTGCTGAGGACCTCATATTTGCCCGTCTCGGTCACGATGCTTTCCAGATCTTCGCCGAGGTATTCATAGGTGAACGTATCAACGCCGTCGAGGAAGAGGGTGGAGAGGAGGATGCTTTCGGGAAGGCCGTTCTCATTGACCGATGCACCGTAGTAGGGGCCAAGCACAAGGCCTTCGTCCTCGTTCTGATCGATGGGGGTGAAGGTTTTCTTCTCTTCGTCGATGCGGTAGTAGGAGCGGGCGACCTCTTCGTCCGCCGCAGTTTCGGGCGTAAAGGTCAGAATGTTGTATTCCACATAGTAGGAACCCCTTGTCGCCGTCCCGCCGACGGTGAGGGTCGCGCTGCCGTAGCCGTCCGTTTTCAGCGTGTCCTGACCGTTTGCAAGGTCTAAGACGTACCCGTCGAAGTAGAGGAAGGCGTCCTCTTCGCCCACTTTGAACTGAAACTCTGAGAAGGTGCCGAGGATGATATCAACGTCCTCATAGTAATCGAGGTATTCGTAATAAACGTCGTCGTTGTTGGTGAAGATGAACTCATCGTCGGAAGTCCCCGCAGGAACGATCGTACCCGTAAGAAGGAACTCCAGCGCGATCACGCCGCTCTCTTCGTCCGAATAGAGCAGACCGACGAAGGAGAGTTCGCCGTTCATGACGATGATGACGTCGCCGCCCGTCGATCCGTCCGCATAGACGATCGAGAGATACTTGACGTCGTTGCCCTGAAGATCGATGATGACGATCGATTCCTCGTCCGCCGTGATGTCATAGTAATTGCTGTAGATGGCGTACTTCGTGTGTACGCTTGCGGGGACGCTTGCAGGGAAGGTGAATTCCAGCACGGAGATCAGGCCCGTGGCGACTTCCTTATAGCTCACCACGACGGGGTCGCCGTAGCCGCCCTTTGCCTCGGGATCGTCCGACTTGGGATAGAAGCGGGCAACGCCCCTTGCGTCGATCTCGAGTTTGCCGTTTGCATCGTCAAAGAGCTTGTAGATCTCGGGATCTCCGTCCCAATCCTCATAGTCGAATTCAAAGGTGCCGTCGTCGGTCATGTCCTTAAAGTACATGCCGTTGTAGTAAGACCCCTCATCCAAATCAAAGATCTCATTGTCGTCTGCGAACCAACCCGCCCAAACGACAAGCTCATAGATGAAGTCTTTTCTCGTTTCGGAATATGTGCCGTACCAAAGATCGACTTCCTGATAGCTGCTGTCTCCGAATTGATGATTGTTGAAATAGAGGAATGCCTTGTGCGTATCGTCTACGGGGTAGTCTGTGCCCTGGTACACAAAGCTGTTCGTCACATCGTAGGCACCGGGAAGGACGCTGAGATAATCGTTTCCGAAGCTGATCGTTCCGTCGTCGCTCACATAATAGGGTGAGAAGTGATTTACCGTATTTCCTTCCTCATCCGTGGACGTGGTAATGACGCTTGTACCCGAACCGTTTCCTTTCTCAAAACGGGGGTCTGTAACGTCATCTTCTTTATGGACTGCCGTATAGCGGAGCCATTGGTTGACGCCGCCGTAGTTCCCGATGGAGCCGCCGCTGCGAATCAGCCAGGTCTCATCCTTTTCGACCTTGTAAGTGCCGTCCGAGATAGGGTGTACCGTGGGATCCTCATCGGTATGATAGCTGCGGACCGCGCCGCCGAAACCGTCGAGCGTGAGGACGTCGATCCTGCGAGAGGAAGTAGTTTGATACAGATAGTCGCCCTCAAAGCCGTCGGACTGGCTGAAGGTACCGTCGATCTTGTGGCCGCCGAGATCCTCGTGCGTGCCGTCTGTAAGCATGATGCGGCCAAGTTCGGGAAGGTCGATGACGCGCTTTTCGGCGTCTCTCACGATGTAATCGAATTCGACTTCCGCACCTTCGTCGTCCAAACTTGTCGCGACGCCGAAGCCGTCAAAGCCGAGAATGGACCAGCCGCCGCCCGTAAGCTCGCCGCCGTAGGCGTACCAGCCGCCGATGCCATCGCTCAGGCGGAAGTAGAGGACGCCCGCTTCCTCGATGAGGACAAATTCAAAGGGATCGCCCGTCGTCGGGGTAAAGACGTACCTGCCTGTCTCTGCATTCACGGAATAGCCGCCGCTCACGGGGGAGCCGCTTGCGGGCGTGAATTCGACATCGGTCGGCGAGCCGATCTCAAGCGTCGCGGCCGAGCCGAGATAGTCGCTGAAAGTGCGGAAAACGGTGTCGCGGAAGTAGTAGAACCTCTCACCCGAGATCATGCCGCTCAGGACAAAGTCGCCGTCGTCCTCGCCCGTCTCAAAGGAAAACGCACCCGTTTCCTTATTATAGCTTGTACTCTTCTTCCTGCCTTCCTCCATGCCGACGCGGTCGAGATAGAGGACGCCGCTCTCTGTCTCAAGCTCATAGAGGAGGTCAGTGCCCTCGAATACATCGGTAAAGCGCGTGTATTTGGGATCGACATAGACGGAGAGAACGTCGCCGCCCTCCTCGGAGAGTTTGACGGCTCCCGTCTTGACGGTGTTCAGAGTGTAATGTTCGGGAACGAAGGGGGTGAGGTCAACGGTCTCGCCCGCATAGCCAAAGCCCTTGGTCTCGCCCGTCTCCGCCGTATATTCGTCGTAGGAGGCGAAATCGAGCTTGTAGAGCTTGACGGAGAAGGGGACCTTCCAGACCGCCGTGAGCGTCGCGCCGCCTTCGGGCATCACGTCGCCCTCTTTGAGGTCAACGCCTTCGAGCGTCCATTTGCCGAATTCATGCCCCTCCAACACGGGGGCGAAGTCCTTCACGAAGGCGAACAGATCGGTGCCTGCCTTCAAATAGAATTCGCTTCCGTCGGAAAGGGACCCGCCGCCGAGCGAGAGGGTGAGCTTGGGAAGCCCCGTCCACTTGCCGTAGTAGGTGACGTCCTCTTCGGGCATGACGGTGGGGAGCGTCTGTTTCTCGCCCGTACCGTCGGCGTCGAGATACCACCCGTCAAATTCGAATCCTTCTTTCGTCGGATCTGCGGGGGGGGTAATCGATTCGCCCGCGGCGGCAACGATGTCGGGAATGTCGATCCCGTCGCCCGCGTTGAATTTCAACGTGTGCTTCTTTGCGCCGCTGTCGCCGCAAGCCGCCATTCCGACCGCAGAGAGCAGGGCCAGAATGCCGATCAAGACGGACAACAGGTAGTTGCGTATGGATTTTTTCATACCGTCCTCCAAAAATATAGAAATATAAATTTAGTTCTTTATATTATATCATAACAATAGAATAAATACACCTTTTTTCGCATAATAATCCCGTGATTATAAAAATGAAAACTTACAGCACGATTTTGTGAATTTTGAACATTATTTTCATTTTTCCTTGTGACGCGGTTTCTTTCGTCGCCCCTTATTGGGGAGCCGCGGCCTCGCCGCCTCCATGGGGATGCCCCTCTTTACCCCCTCCATGGGAGTGCCCCCCCTACCCCCTCCATGGGAGGGGGGGTAGGGGGGTGGGTCACCGCATTTTAATTAAAAATTAAAAATTGAAAATTAAAAATTGTGGTAGGGGGATAGGAATGACACCCCTTCCGTCACTTCGTGACACCCACCCCTCGAGGGGTGGGCAAGGGTCTCGGCTCCCCCTTGAGGGTCGCAAAACGCAATTCTTGCGCAACAGCACAGTGTGCTGTGCGCTGCGTTTTGCGGTGAGTGAGCGCATTATCTGCGCGAACGGTGACCAAATGCGGGTCTCTACCCGCATGAGAAGCTGTCACGCGCCCTTGCGTGACTGAGGGGGTGTCGTACTGATTCCGTCATGGTGAGCTTGCCGAACCATCACCTTATTCTTGTCGCCCCTCATAGGGGAGATGTCACGAGCGAAGCGAGTGACAGAGGGGTTTTGAAACCCCTTTCCTCTAAAAGGGGCAGCGAGGGGCAGCGTGATCGGAAAAGTCCAACAAAAAAAGTCTGCGGCGGAACGCCGCAGACTTTTTCTATCCTGTGAAATTGTGTTGCCTTAGATGACGTCCGGAGCGATCTTATCCTTCTTGAGGATCGCAAACACGACCCAGACGGCACAGCCTGCGCCAACGACGGCGTCGATGATCCCGATGTACGTCCAGAGCGGGAATGATTTGCCGCCCTTGTTGACGATGGGATTGTCTGCGTCGGCATTGTAATTGGAGTTGACATAGCCCGCATTGCAGATCATGTACAGCACATGGTGCGCACTCTCGCGGAGTTTGGAGACGAACGCGGCATTGTCCTTCGTGCTGTGCAGGTTGCTCCTGAAGCTGCCCTTGTCAACGCCGTCCATCCACATGTCGCCGCCCGCGCGGATCATCTGGTCGCCGTTCATGAAGTCCTTGTGATCGGCGTAGTCGGTGAGGATCGCACCGTTGTAGCCCCATTCCTCGCGGAGGAGCTTGGTGAGGAGGGCTTCGCTGCCGCCCGCCCAGATCGCGCCGATGCGGCCGTAGGAGGACATGAGACCGGGGGTACCGCCGACGTTCTTCTCGACCCTGTCGATCAGGATCTTGAAGGGACGTACATATGTCTCGCGGAGGGCCTGTTCGGTCATCCAGCAGTAGATGGAGTCACGCGCCGTCTCCTGATCGTAGCCGATGATGTGCTTGACGTAGACGTAGACGCCCGCGTCGAGGGAACCTTCGACGATCTCCGCACCCATGATCCCCGTGAAGAGGGAATCTTCGGAGAAGTACTCATAATTTCTTCCGCCAAAGGCCGAGCGGTGGAGATTCAGGCCGGGGGCATACCAACCCTGGCGGCCGGACGTCACGGCTTCCGCGCCGACGGAGAGGCCGAAGCTCTTCGCAAGCTCGGGATTCCACGTCTGTGCAAGCACAGAGGGGTTCGGGTAGCCCGTGCCGACGCCGTTACTCACGTTGAAGGAGGCGAACTGCGAGGGGCCGTCGAGGGAAGCGGTCTCCGCCTTGCCGACGGAATCGACCTTTTCCTCATGGATATAGCCGTGCAGGGCGAGATTGCTCATTTCAGTGAAGGAGAGCTGGTCGAGAACGTCCTCCCACCGTTCGTCGTCATAATTCGCACCCAGCTCTTTGCCGAGTTCGTTGGCAACTTTGCCCGATTCATCGAACAGAGTGAGACCGTTCTTTTTCTCCATGGCGGGCATTTCAATGGGCTGGTCGCCGTTTGCGGCTACCTGCGCAGTTTCCCATGCGACGACGTCGCTCACGTCATAGAGGTTGTGGTCCTTGACCTTTTGGTTCATCGCGCGGGTCTTGGTACTCATGGTCCTGTCGGTATTTGCGGCAACGGTGGGGAAGGTGCCTTCGAAGTCGTTTCTCGTGAGATACTTGATGTTCGCGCCCGTGTTGCTTCCGTCGAGGGAGATGCCGTAGTCGGCCGCGTCGTCGCCCGTGAAGAGGTTGAACGCCTGTTCCTCGTCATAATTCATGATGTCGCTTCCGACGGTCAGTTTGATCTCTGCGCCGTTCATGTCCTTCACGGTGTGCGCGTCGGTGCGGAGGGAGAGGGTGTAGTCGCCCTTTTCAAGGATCCAGCCGCCGCCGACGATCCTCTTGCCGTAGGCGTCATAGGAACCCATGTCGGCAGGGGAGAAGGTGAGCGTCAGGTTCTGCGACTCTCCCGGTTCGACCGCAACGGGCGTCTTGGCGAAGGCGAGCAGGTTGACCGCCGCTTTCTCGATCCCGCCCTTGGTGTAGGGAGGGGTGTAGTAGAGTTCCACGACCTCCTGTGCGGGGTGGTCGCCCGTATTCTTGACGTTGACGGTGATGGAGATCTCTTGATTCACGTTGTCGCGGGTGATCGACCTGTCCTTGACCGATTCGGTCACCGCCCAGTCAAATTTGGTGTAGGTCATGCCGTAGCCGAAGGGGTACTGCACGACGTCCTCATACCCGTTATTGATGCCGAACGTCGTCTTTGCGAAGTTCGAATCCCAGAAGCCGTCCGCGTCCGCCGTCTCGTACCACTTGTAGCCGACATAGATGTCCTCCACATAGTCGAGATAGCTGACCTGCGTGAAGGCGGGGTTGCCGTGGAAGTTGCCGTTTGATACGCCGAGGGGATAGAGGCCTTCCGCGCCCGTGTACTTGCCGACGCCGAGGTTGCCCGTGTTCGCCCAAGAGGAATTGGTGCGGAAATCGTAAGGATAGGTGTCCGTGAGCTTTCCCGAGGGGCTGATGAGGTCGCCCGTTTGGCCGTTCTTGGGATTTTCGCCCATGACCTGCCCGTAGAGCAGGTTGACGATCCCCGTCGTGCCAACGTCGCCCGTGCCGCCCGTCACAAGGCAAGCGTCAAGCCCTGCAACGTCGTCCATGAAGCTGAGATTCATCGCATTCGTGGCGTTGATGAGGACGATGACTTTCTCGAACTTTTCGCCCACATATGCGAGGAGTTCACGCTCTTCCGACGAGGCGTCGAGATAGGTGAGGGCCGCGTCGTCGCCCGTTGCGGGGGTGGAGCTGACGCTCGCGCCCTTGTATTGGACGAGGGGAGCGTCCGTGCTTTCGCCCGAAACGCGGCTCAGGACCACGATCGCGACGTCCGAATAGGCCTCTGCGTTTGCGAGAAGAGTTTCAGAATAATCGGACATCTTCGGTTCGACGAGGCGGCAGGACTCATAGTCGTAGCCGTGGAGGGTATCCCACGCGTAACCGTTGCGCGTGGCATATTTTTTGTACATTTCCGAAAGTTCGGTGTTGTATTCCACACCCAAACTCGTGAGGGCGTCAAGGAACTTCACCTGCGTCTTTTCGAGCGAAGAATCGCCGTTGTTCGTCGATCTGCCCGAGCCGCTGCCCGAGGAGACCCAATAGACGGACGACCACCCGAACACGTTGACTTTCGTCTCTTCCTCGTTCTCCGCGTCGAGGGGAAGGACGTTGCCGTCGTTCTTCACGAGGACGGTGCCCTCTTCCACGATCTGCTCGGCAAGCGCGGCACCCGCCGCGCGGGATGCGTCGTCGAGATCGGAGCCGCTCATGATGCGGATCAGATCGCCTCCCCAGATGCCCGCCGCGACGTTCACCGCGATGACCACCGCGAGCAGAAAGCCGACGACGGAAAACGTCAGGATCCGAAATGTTTTTGCCTTCATTTTTTCCTCCTTGCAGTTCCTTGTTAAATTTTAACGTTTTTCCACGTTATGTTGCGCCAATGTGCGCGAAATCAAAAAAAATTTCATGTTTACAACGTGTACAATGTTTGTTTGGAACTGTTTATGTTATAAATTAACCATACAATAGATTCAATATGATGTCAATGGTCATTCACTGTAAGTATGGCGAAAATGAACCTATGATAATTTGGTTGATAAATATACACTTTATTCTTAGTGTCTATTTCAATTCGAGAAATATGTGATATGATAGAGAAAAGGGGAAAAATACATATGAGTTATCCGAACCGAGGGGGTATTCGGTCCATCTTTGCCGTGGCGATGGGTTTCGTCATGGCACTTTTTCTTGCCGCTTGCGGCGGCCTGCATCTGCAGGGCGGCGACGAGGACAAGGATAAGGACGACGGGTCTGTCGTCCGCGCACTTGAAAGCGACGATTTTCTTCGTGCGGACGGGGCTGTCGTCAAGAACAAGAGGGGGGAGGAGGTCATGCTCCGCGGCGTGAACGCGGGCGGCCTGTTCGTCACCGAAAATTGGATGAACGGCTTCGCGAGCAGCGGCCCGACCGACGAGATCGGGATCCGTACCCGTGATTTTCGGACCATTTCGCAGGTTTTTATTCAGCGGTTCGGGCTGGAGGATGCAGAAAAGCTGTGGACAGCCTATCAAAACGACTGGTGGAGCGACGTCGATTTCGAGAACTGCGCCGCCATGGGGATGAACTGCATCCGCCTGCCCTTTACCTATATGACGGTGGACTTTGACAGCATCGTCAGCTACGACAACGCGGGGGATTACGACTTTACGCCCCTCGACAACTTTATCGAGAAGGCCGCCTCCTACGGCATCTATACCATCCTCGACATGCACGGGGCCTACGGCTCGCAGAACGGGCAGGACCACAGCGGGCAGACCTTTGATTCGGCATGGGAGGTGAACTTCTACAAAAACACCCGCATGATCGGCCTCACCGCCGACCTCTGGCGCGCGCTCGCCGATCGCTATAAGGACAATCCCGCCGTGGCGGGGTACGACCTTCTGAACGAACCCGGGGAGAAGGCGGGGACCACCAACGAGACCCACTTCGAAGTCTTTGACGCGCTGTATGACGCCGTCCGCGAGAAGGACAGGGATCATATGGTCATTTTTGAGGCATGCTGGGACGGGAAGGACCTTCCCCGCCCCGAAGAGTACGGCTGGGAGAACTGCATGTACTCCTTCCACCACTACACGAGCATGGCAGAGGGGGGACAGTTCACGGAGCATGGGCGGAGCTGGAACGAGAAGATCGAGGGGATCACCTCCCAAAACTTCGGCGTGCCGATCCACATGGGGGAATTCAACAACTACAACGACCCCGAACAGTGGACGTATGTCCTCGACCTCCTGAACCGCGAGGGCTGGCATTGGAACAGCTGGACCTATAAGATCAACAATACCTGGAGCAACTCGGCATGGGGCATCTACACGATCCCCGCCGTGGACAAGGTAAACGCCCATACCGACAGCTATGAGACCATTCTGAAAAAGTTCGAGGGCCTCAGGACGACGGAGGACATCCACAAGGTGGACCTCGGCGAAAAGACGCTCGAGAGCGTCATGAAGGACTATCTCACCGTGCCTCCGCAGACGCCCCTCGCGGCAAGGGGATATGTGTTCTTCGACGCGGCAACGAGCTATCCCTACTATGCCGACGGCATTGTCCCGAGGCTCGCGCCCGACCGCAATGCGGGGCAGCAGATCACCGTCACATACCATTCCGCGCAGGATGGCACCGTCTATCTCGCCTTGGCGGGCAAATATTTCACCGTTTCGGGGAACGACGTCCTCCTCGGCGAGAAAGGCCCTGCGGCGCGGTTCTATCCCGTTCAGACGGAATACGGCTACACCTTCATCTCCTTTACGACCTGCCGCTATCTGCGGCTCGACGGGGAGGGAAAACTGCATGCCGACGGAAAGACGCTCGACGACTGCGCGATTTTTACCTTTGATTGGTGAGGAGAACGAATGAAGATCGAATTCTTTTTGGAAAATACGCTGATGGACCTCTTGAAGGAGAAGTCGATCGACAGCATCCATGTCAAGGATATCATCGCCGAACTTGGCATCTGCAAGGGGACTTTCTATAAGTATTATCAGGACAAGTACGACCTCGTCGTGCATGTGTTCGAGTCCAAATTCTATCGGGAACTGAAGGACGTCACCTCGTGGGAGGAGTTCGTAAAAGGGAGCCTTTCTGCCTTCCGCCGCTCCCCCGAGGTCGTCTACAACGCCTTCCTCTCCAACGACATCAACTCCATCGGCTTCTACCACAGGAGCCGTATCAAGGAGCTGTACCTTGCGAATGCGTCTGAGGCGAAGATCGCCGTCGACGCGAAGGAGATGGAGTATGCAGTCAATATTCTCACATGGCTCATCAACGAGACCATGATGGTCTGGCTGAAGAACGGCTGCACCGAGACGGAAGAGGAAGTTTTGAGCATGATCAAGCGGCTCATGCCCTACATTCTGCACGACGTATAAGACTGAAAATTTGTTTGTGGAACGTTGTAGACAAAACGGCATAAGGTCTACAAAAATTCATAACCGATAAATAAATACAGAAAAGTTATCCACAATTCATGTGAAAAACTCTGTTGATTTCCACATTCCGAATGTTCGTTCGACATTTTTCGACAAAGAATCAAAAAAAGTTATCCACAGAAGCCATCGTTCTGTGGATAATTTATTATCCTATGCTCCGCTCCCCGCAGATATGCCAAAATGGTCGGAATACAATTCTGCGCCCGCGGACAACGATCCGCGGACGCAGTGACAAAAATGAAGTTTTTCTAATTGTTCGTTTTATAGGCGAGGCCCCAATCCCTCATTTCGTCGAGGATAGGTTTCAGGGTCATTCCGAGCGGGGAGAGGGAATACACGACGCGCGGGGGAACTTCGGCAAAGACCTCCCGTTCGACGAGACCGTCCTCCTCCAATGCGCGTAAATTGTCCGTCAGGACCTTTTGGCTGATCGGTATCGTTTTCAGCATTTCCGTAAAGCGTTGCGGCGAGGTGAGCAGATTGCGGATGATGAGCAGTTTCCACTTGTTGCCGATGAGCTGTACCGTGGTCGCCACGGGGCAATCGGGAAGTTCTTCTCTGGTCAGCATGATGATTTCCTCCTTTTTTATAGATTATAACATACAAAAAAGACTTTTGCAAGCAAAAAACGATGTAACAGCAAAAAAGAAAGTATTGTTGGTCACTTTTTTATTACAGTCTAATAGATTTGTATGAATCGGGACGTCGGGCAAAATATGTGTTACAATACTCGTTCAAAGAACGAAATTAAATAATAAAGGCGAGAATATGATTTCAAGTAAAATAAAAGACAAGAAAGACTTTGCGTCGGGTATCGAACGCTTGAAAGCGGCGATTTTCTCTGCCGATTTTGTTGTGATCGGCGCGGGAGCGGGACTTTCCACGGCAGCGGGATTTACCTATTCGGGCGAACGCTTTGAAAAATATTTCTCCGACTTCGGAAAAAAGTACGGCTTCCGCGATATGTATGCGGGCGGCTTCTATCCCTACAAAACGCCCGAAGAACATTGGGCGTATTGGTCGCGGTATATCCTCGTCAACCGCTATATGGACCCGCCTAAGCCTGTCTACCGAGAACTTTTTGACCTTGTGAAGGACAAGGACTACTTCGTCATCACCACCAATGTGGATCACTGCTTTCAGAAGGCGGGCTTTGATAAGAGGCGGCTCTTCTATACGCAGGGGGACTACGGGCTGTTCCAATGCTCCGTGCCTTGCCATAATAAGACGTACGACAACGAGGAAGCTATCCGCCGCATGGTAGCGGAGCAACGGGATATGAAGATCCCGTCCGAACTCATTCCGCGCTGTCCCGTCTGCGGAAAGCCCATGGCGATGAATTTGCGCGCCGACGATACGTTCGTCGAGGACGGCGGCTGGCACGCCGCATGCGGGCGGTATCGGGAATTTTTGGCGGGGGCGCGCGGCAAAAATTCCCTCTTTTTGGAACTCGGCGTGGGGTACAATACGCCCGTCATCATCAAATATCCCTTTTGGAGGATGGCGGCGGAAAACCCGAAGGCCGTCTACGCCTGCGTCAACATGGGGGAGGTCTACGCCCCGCAGGAGATCGCGTCCCGCTCTCTCCTCATCGACGCCGACATTGACGACGTACTGAACGCGCTTCGGAATTGACTTTGTGAGCCGATATAAAATCTGCGCCCGCGGACAGATTGTCCGCGGGCGCACTTGATATTTGCCGAACTGCGTTTGCTTTACAGCGAGATCTCCTTCCTGACCGACGCGAGGGCGTTCTTTTCGAGGCGGGAGACCTGCGCCTGCGAGATACCGACCTCCGCAGAGATCTCCGTCTGCGTCTTGCCCTCGTAGTAGCGGAGCATGAGGATCTTTTTCTCCCTGTCTGTCAGGCGGTTGATGGCCTCGCGCAGGGCGACATGCTCCGTCCAGATCTCGTCGCTCTGCGTCTCGTCATAGAGCTGGTCCAAAAGCTCGAGCGTGTCGCCCGACTTGTTGTAGATCGGCTCATAGAGGGAGACGGGATCGGAGATGGCGTCGAGCGCGTAGACGACCTCACTCTCCTTCACCTGCATTTCGGCGGCGATCTTCTCGATCGTGGCCTCCTCGTCCCGCTCCTCGATGCTCTCCCTGACTTTGAGGATGCGGTAGGCCGTATCACGGATGGAGCGGGAGACGCGGAGAGAATTCCCGTCCCGCAGGTACCGCTTGATCTCGCCGAGGATCATGGGGACGGCGTAGGTGGAGAACTTCACGTTGAAATCCAAATTGAAGTTGTCGATGGCCTTGATCAGCCCCACGCAGCCCGCCTGAAACACGTCGTCGGCGTTGGCATTCTTCGCCCAGAACCGTTTGACGAGGGAGAGGACAAGGCGCATATTCCCGATGATGAACTTCTCCCGCGCGGCCTCGTCGCCCGCCTTGAGCTGGATCATCAGCTCGCTCATCTCCTTTGCGGAGAGCTTGGGCAGACCCGTCGTATCGACGCCGCAGATCACGACTTTACTTAACATCTTTCACCTCCGTAAGGACCTCAGTCCCTATGTAGACCGTTCGGAGACAAAAGTATCTGTATTTCCCGAAAAAATTATACGAGTTTGGAGATCTCCTTTTTCAGCCGCTCGATGATCTTCTTTTCGAGGCGGGAGATGTAGCTCTGCGAGATGCCGAGCGCGTCGGCCACGTCCTTCTGCGTCATCTCCTCCTGCCCGCCGAGGCCGAACCGCATGTACATGATCTTCCTCTCCCTGTCGGGGAGCTTCATCAGGGCCTCTTTGAGGAGTTCCTTCTCGACGCTCGACTCCACGCCCCCGTAAACGGTGTCGCTGTCCGTGCCGAGGACGTCGGAGAGGAGCAGTTCATTCCCCTCGAAATCGGTGTTGAGGGGTTCGTCGAAGGAGATCTCGCTCTTTAGTTTCACCGTGCGGCGCAGATACATCAGGATCTCGTTCTCGATACAGCGCGAGGCATACGTCGCGAGTTTGATGTTCTTGTCCGTGCGGAAGGAGTTGATGGCCTTGATGAGACCGATCGTCCCGATAGAGATGAGGTCGTCGGCCTCCACGCCCGTGTTTTCGAACTTGCGGGAGATGTATACGACGAGGCGCAGGTTGTGTTCGATGAGACTTGCGCGGACCTGCTCGGCGTCCGTTCCGCTCTCGAGCTTTGCGAGCATTTCGCTCTCCTCCTCCTGCGAGAGGGGGAGGGGCAGTGCCTCGCTCCCGCACAGATAGTGGACGACGTTCTCACCTTTTATCTTCCGCAACAAGTTTTGCAGAGCTTTCAGGAGCTTCATGGTTTTCCTCCAGATAGGATGTATGCAGGACGATCTGATATTCCTTGGAAAGGACGTCGCCCACGGCAAAGAGGGCTTCCTCAAAGAGGGCGTCGCCGAGTTTGAGGCGGCAGGCAAAGACGGGAGCTTCCCGCGTCCCGCTCACGGTCGAGAGGGCGATCCTGCCGAGGGGAGATCTTTCTTCGCGGAAGAGGGCGAGGGCGGCCGTCGGGGCGATGACGTTCACGGGGCGGCCGCGGAAGGAGAGACAGTTCCCCGTGTCCGCCAAGGCCTTGCAATGCACCGTCCTGCCGCCGCTGCTCAGCTCCGCCGCAAAGAGACACCGTTTGAGTTTTCTGTATCGGTAGAGACTGCGGGAGAGGTAGAACACCGCGACGCCGAACAGCCCCGCAAGCCCCAAGACAAGCCCGACGGGAGCCGCCTCCACGAGATACCCGTTCCCCTCCGCATAGGGCGCGTTGAAGAAAGAATAGGCGGCCGTCAGCAGCCCCCCGAGGGCGAAGGTCAGGCCGAAAAAGGAGACAAGGGCCACGAAATACGTCTTTTTTGTCCCCTTTTTCACGGCAAGGACGGGGAGAATGGCTCCGCCGAAGAACTTGACGAGATAGGCCGCCCAGACGGGCAGGGGGAGGAGGGGAAAGGCGACGGCTTCGGCTGCACCCACCGCCGCGGAGAGGGGGAGACGGAACGCGCCGCTCTCCGCCCGCGCACACTTTACGGAGAGGAATATAAGGAGAAGGTCGAGGATGAAATTTTCCGCAAAGGCATATTCCACATAGACTTCCATTTGCCGCTCCGTAGGCTCATTATAAAGGGCGCAGAGGGCAGAAAAAGGTCTGATTTTGTCGAAAAACGCCGAAAAAGGGCGATTGGGATCATCGAGGGAAAGGACGCAATGTGCTTTCACGAAAGCGGCGAAAAAATCTTTGAAGGAGCCGCAAAAATCGTTGACAAATCGCATGGATAGGGATATAATAGTCGGGTAATTGAAGATACGCGCCGTTAGCTCAATTGGATAGAGCGTTGGTCTACGGAACCAAAGGCTAGGGATTCGAGTTCCTTACGGCGCACCAAAGAGAGGGCAACCCCACAAGGTTGCCTTTTCTTTGGTGTGTTGCGAAGGGCGAGGATCCCTTCGGGATTCGCCCCGCCCGCACGTTCTTTATGGCGTCGAAGGGCGGCACGAGGAGCGAAGCGACGAAGTAGTTCCTTACGGCGCACCAAAGAGAGGGCAACCCCACAGGGTTGCCTTTTCTTTGTGATAAAAAGCCTACCCCTTGGGGGGGAGGCTCCGCCGAAGGCGGTGGTGGGGGGGCATCGACCAAGGGGATTCTTCGGGGGGACCCTCAGAATGAGCGAGAGCCGAAAACCGCTCATCCTGAGCGAAGCGAAGGATCCCCTGAACGGAGTCCCCTTGTCGCACCTCTTAGGGGAGATGTCACGAAGAGACAGAGGGGTTTCAAAACCCCTTTCCCTCGCAAGCTCGGGACTTCCCCTAAAAGGGGCAGCGAGGCACCCCCACCCCTACCCCGCCCCCTTGAAAAGGGGGCAGGCGGGAAAGCGCGGAACCGCGCCTCCCCCCTTATACTTGAGGGGGGAGGGTAGGGAAGGGGGTGTTTGCATCTTCCCGCGTCATTCAGAGCGGAGCGAAGAATCCCGAAGAGGAAGGTACGGACTTCGTTCTTCGGGATGTTTCGGCTTCGCCTCAACATGACGCGACACAGAAACATGGGGCAGCGAGGGGACCCCGCGTCATTCTGACCCTGAGCTTGCCGAAGGGGAAGAATCCCGTGAACGAAGTCCATAAAAAAGCACGGCGGGGCGAGGCCCCGCCGCACTGCGGAAACTCTATTCCGTACCGATCATCTGGACGGCATGGACGCGGAGGTCGAACAGGACGAACTTTCCTTCCGCTTTGTTGTTGTTTTCATCGCTGAGAAATTCGAGCCTGACGGTAAAGTTCTCTTCGCCGCCCGCTTCGACCGTGCCAAGTCCCGTCCCGTCGTCGCCCAATGTCAGCCCGTCCCTGATGAGCGTCTCCTGTCTGACGTTCTTTTCCGATTCCGCCGTGAGTTTGAGCATCGACGCAAAGGTCGTATCGCTCACGATCGCGTTGAAATACACTTCAACATAGTAAAAAAACGCCACGTCGCCGTCGTTTTTGATGTTCATTTCTGCGGTAAAACTGCTGCCGGGGACGACGGTCATCCCATCTGCAAGCCCGAAAATATTCTCCTGCGTGTCTGCGGTAAAATCCTTGTCTGCCTCGTCCACAATGCTTTTCAGGACCCCGCTGTCATCGATGTTGACTGTGGTGAGCCTCTGCCGCACGAGGGTCACTTTGAGCGAACCCGCGGTGAGGTGGCTCCGCATGGGGATCATCTCGTCAAGCAGGGCGTACGTTGCGCCGACGGTGAACGCAAAACAGCAGATGACAAGCACGAGAAGAACTGCAACTATCCTTTTTTTCATTTTCCCTCCACCGCGGAGGGACTTTCGCGCCTTTGGCGGCCTCTTTTGACGCCTTTTGAACGCCGCCGCGCACAGAAAGACGGCGCATATGCCGATGAGAAAGAGGGGATCGCGCAGAATACAGACGAGGACGCCGAGCGCGAAACTGCAATAGACGACCTTGCCGACGATGCGGTCCCCGCCTGCGGCCGTGTCGATCGTCTGCGTCCCCGCGAGTTGCCCGTTGTCGCCTTGCATGACGAAGAGGTACCCCTCCCCGCTTCGGCCGATCTCCTTCACCCTGTGCGTGACCTCAACGTTCTTGCCCGCGATCTTGTACTCAAAGGTCAGAACGTCGCCCGTGCGGATCTGCGAATAAAAGGCCTCCCGCGCGGTCTCATCGCTCGGAAGAAGCTCCATGACGATGAGGCTCCCCCTGCGGATCTCCCGTATACGTCCGCCGTCGGAGACGTTTGTCCCGCTCTCCATCGACGAGGACATGACGATCCGAACGCCGTAGCCGAACAGCCCGAGGCAGCCCCAAAGCACTGCGGCCGCCGCACAGACGAAGAGGAGGGCGGCAGTGACGATCAGAAGGATCTTTGGGATCTTTGAACGCCCTTCTTTTGTTTTTCCCATTGTGAATGTTCCTCTTTCGCGAAAGTCCCCCCAATACAATATATGCGTTACCTGCCCGAAGGTGAGAGGGCATTTCGCAGGGAATGTCAATTTTCGGCAAAAGGCGCATACAATAAAGCGTGGACATCGGTTTTTCGGAATTGAAAAAAATGGAGACGGTGAACCTCTCTGACGGCAAGCAGCTCGGGAAAGTTTGCGACATCGTGATCAGCTTTCCCGAGGGGAGAGTGCAGGGGATCGTCGTCCCCGGCGGAAAGGGTTTTCGCTGGGGAAGGGCAGACCTCTTCATCGATCTCAAGTGCGTCAAAAAGGTCGGCGTGGACGTCGTTCTCGTGGACATCAAGGCACCCCCCAAATCGGAAAAGAAGAGGGGGAGATGGGACGCGCCGCCGCCTCCGCCCCCGCCTCCACCCATGCCGCCGCGCTACGGCGACAGAAGGGACTACGGAGAATACGAGTAACAAAAAATCGGCCTGAAAGCAACATTTCAGGCCGATATCTTTTTGATTTTACCGATTTATGTCAGACATAATACTATTTTAACCAACGATTTTTGAGAAGTATGCCAGACATACTATTTGATTTGGTAGCAATCGCAAGCCCTTCCGTCGGGGAGGAAGCCCGTGTCCGAACACTTCGGGCAGACAAACTTCGGGGTGAGGTCGGCGTCTGTGAGGCCGAGGCGGGCAAGGGCGTCCGCCCTTCTCTTTTGCGCCAGCCTGAGGGCTTCCCCCAAGCCCTGCGCCTGCCGGGGGGCGTAGATCTCCGCGCGGGCGAGGTCGATCTCTCCCTTGCGGCAGGCCGCGTCCGCCTCCTTGTATTCCGCGTTCGCCTCGGCGCGTTTTCTCGCCTCCTCCGCGAGGGAGATGGCTCTCTGCCGCCGCGCCGCATAGAACTGCTCCCGCTCCGTCCGCTTGTCCGCCGCGATCGCGGCCTCGCTCTTGTACGTCGCCGCAGGCGTCGCTGCGCGCTCGGGGATCTCGGAGGGGGCGAAAGCACCCGCCCTCTTCCATTCGGAGAGGAGTTTGTTCATGTAGGAGAGGGGATGGGACGCGCTCGCGCTCCGCTTTGCCGCCTCGACGATCATCTCGTCGGAGAAATTCCACCCCCGCCACGCCTCGATCATGTCGAGCGCGGATTGCGTCTTTTTGATGACGCCGCATTCGCCCTGGATGCGCTGGAGGAGTTTCATCTCCCTGTCGCGGGCGGCGCAATAGGCCTTTACGCCCTGTTCCTCCACGATCCCGTCGCGGTAGAGCGCGTCAAGCACGGCGTCCATTTCGGCAAAACCGTACCCCATGCGCATGCAGACGGAGGCGAGGGGGAGAAGGCTCTCCCCGTCGTAGCCTCGTTCCAGCCACTTTTCGCAGTATTCGTCGGCATAGGGGCGGGGATTCTGGACTTTGACGCCGAGCTTGCGGGCGACTTTGTATACGACGTCGGTGACCTCTGCCCTGCGGGCGAGGTATTCCTTCGCCGCCTCCTCGGTCAAGGCCTCCTTCTCGAAGAGTTCGCCCATAACGGCGTCGAGGGTCTGAAGCGTGCCCTTTTTGAGGTATTCCGCGGCCGCAAAGACGGCCTTCATTTCCGCCCCGCGGGAGAGCCACTTTTCGAGGAGGGCATAGTCCTCGTCCCGCGGCTTTTTGTAGACGCCGAGGAGGGTGAAGATGTGTAAAAGGTCCTTCTCGTGGACGTTGTAGTCGGAAAAGTAATTCTCTGCCTGTTCGTATGTAAAGATCTGCTCGGTGCAGAGGTTCTTTGCCTTGTTGAGGATGTGGTTGCAGGAGAGGGCGTTCCCGTTCTTCCGCGCACAGTACTCCGCGACGAGGAGGAAGGCCTGCTGTTCCATCGGCTGGTTTTCGAGAAATTCAAAGATGCGCTGCATCTCGTAGGGCTTGAAGTCCTTGCCCGCCTTTTGCAAGATCTTGTAGAAGGCGCGGTTGAAATCGGCGTACTTTTCGGGGCGGATGGCCTTGGGCTTGCCGACGGCGTTGCTGACGGGGAGATACTGCACGAAGAGGGGATCCTTGGAGAGGATCTGCACGAGGTCGCACTCCTCCCAAAAGGCGAAGATCTCGCGGAGCCTGTCCATGGGGATCCGAAGGAGCTTTGACGCGCTCTCCGCATCAAAATCCTGCGCACATTGGCACAGATACAGCCCATAGAGGTAGACGCGCACGGCGTCGCCGTCGGCCTGCGGCAGGTATTTTGTGATGAAGCGGTTCTCCACACTTGTAAACATGTTGGCGGTGATCTCGCCTGAATAAGTGCAAAACGACATCTCTTCCTCTCTTTCTTTCGTTTTTCCCCGATAACGCTTGCTTTTTTCCAATCAAGGTTGTATAATAGTATATCATAAACTGCGCCGAAAGGCAATGTCTTTTTCCGTCCGGCGCAAAAATTTCTTTTTTTCAGTCTGTCATGCGCATTCTGCACACATCCGATTGGCACCTCGGGAAACGCCTCATCGACCGCGAACGGCTCCCCGAACAGGCGGCCGCGCTCGATTTTCTCGCAAACGTCTGCGAGGAAAAGGGGGTCGAACTCATCCTCGTCGCAGGGGACGTGTTCGACACTTTCCTCCCCCCTGCGGAGGCGGAGGAACTCTTTTTCCGCGCCGTCAAAAAACTTGCGGGGGGGACGCGGGCGGTCGTCATCGTCAGCGGGAACCATGACGACGGCGTGCGGCTCGCCTCCTCCGCCCCGCTCGCGGAGAGCGACGGCGTTTACCTCTTCGGAGGGAGGGCGTTTTCGCTGTCTGCCCCTTCCTCCCGCCCCGTCAGGGCCGTGGAAGCGGGGGAGGACTATATCGTCATCCAAAACGCCGCGGGGGAGAGGGTGTACATCAACGCCCTTCCCTACCCCAACGAGGCGCGGCTCAAGGAGGAAAAGAGCGAAGAGAGTTACCCCGAGCGCGTCTCCCGCTGGATCGCCAAGGGGGACGAGGGCTACACGGGCGGCCCGCACATCCTTTTGACCCACCTGTTTGTCGCGGGGGGGCAGGTCAGTGACAGCGAGCGAAGCATCGAACTCGGCGGGGCGCGCGCCGTGCCTGCCTCCGTGTTCCCCGAAAATTGTTATGTCGCCCTCGGGCATCTGCACAGGCGGCAGAGCATCGGGAACGCCCATTACAGCGGTTCGCTCCTCCAATATTCCTTTGACGAGAACCCCGACAAGAGCGTCTATCTGCTCGAGACGGAGGGAGATAAGATAAAGATCGCCGAACAGATCCCCGTTGAGGGCGGGAAACAGCTCATCCGCCTCGAGGCCAACAGCCCCGAGGACGGTGCCGCGCTCCTCGGGCGGTATGGGGAGGAGTACCTCATCGAACTCACCCTGCACCTCAGCCGTCCCCTCGTGCGGGACGACCTTGCCCGCCTCAAAGAGGCGCACAGGGGGCTTGTCTCCGTCGTGCCCGACGTCTCGGCCGCGGCGGACGGTTCCCCCGTGCGGACGCGCTCCCGCATGACGGACGGGGAACTCTTCGCCGAATACTACCGCTCGAGATACGCAAAGGATCCCGACGACGAACTCAAAGCGGCCTTTTTGAAGCTGCTCGCGGAGGAAACATGAGGCCGATCTTTTTGAAACTGTGCGGGATCAACTCCTTCTCCGAGCCTGCCGAGGTGGACTTCTCCGCCCTCCTCGACCAAGGCGTGTTCGGGATCTTCGGGGATACGGGGTCGGGGAAGAGTACCATTCTCGATTGCATCGGCTTCGCGCTGTACGGGAACGTCTCCCGCAGCGGCACGAACGCCGCGGACGTCATCAACTTCCGCTGTGAAAAGGGGACCGTCGAGTTCGTCTTTGAGATCTTCTATGAGGGCGAACGCCGCACCTTCCGCGTCGAGCGGGAGATACGGCGCAAGAAGGACGGTTCGACCGTCCAGAGCCTCTGCGTCTATGAGAGCATAGACGGGAAGCTCCTCATCAGGGAGAGCGGCGTCAGGGAGGGGAACGCCTTCCTCCTCGGCGTCATCGGCCTCAAACAGGACGACTTTGAAAAGTGCATCGCCCTGCCGCAGGGGGAATTTGCCCGCTTCATCAAGGAGGCCCCGGGGAAACGGCTCGAGATCGTCTCCCGCCTCTTCGATCTGGAGCGGTTCGGCAACGACCTCTCCCGCAGGGCCTCCGCCCGCAGTGCCGCCCTCACGCAGGAGACGCAGATCCTGTCTGCCCGCATGGAGCGGTATGCCGACGTCTCGGAGGAGAGGATCTCGTCCATGCGGGAGGAGATCGCCGTGCGCACGGCCGCGGAGGGGAGACTTTCCGCCGTGATCGCCTCAAAGCGGGAGAGCGAGAAGAAACTTCACGCGCTCGTTGACAGGCGCAGGGAATATGAACGGGTCTGCGCCGAGAAGGCCGCGCTCGACAGGGGCAGGGAGGAGATGGAAAAGCTCGAAGGGGAGCTTGGCCGCCTCGAGACGGCAAAGGCCTTCCTGTCCGCCGAAAAGGAGCGGGCCGAATGCGAAAAGCTGTATCTCGACGCCCGCCGCCGTCATGACTATGCCGCGCGGCAGATGGAGGAGGCCGAACGGCTGAGAGCCTCCCTGCCCGCCTTCGACGAGGAGGCCTGCGCCCGCGCCATCGAGGAGCTGACCCTTGCAAGGGGGAAGGCCGAACTCAAGGCGCGCGCCGAACAGGAGAAGGCCGCCGCGGAGAGGGAACTTGCCGCCTGCATGCAAAAGGCAGAGGCACTCCGCAGGGAGACGGCCGATCCCGATTATGAAAATCAACTGAAAGCTCTCCTCGCCCTCGAAGAAGATCTCGGGGCGGGGGATCTGTACGCCTTCCTCGCTTCGAAGAAGGACGCCCTCTATCGGGGCGAATACAGGCGGTTCGCCGCCGAACTTTCCCGCTTGCAGGGAAAATATCCCGTCATCGCGCCCGACGGCGGCCCCCTCATCGAACGGTACACCGCCCTCTCCGAGGGGGAGACGCTGGAATTTTCCGATTTGAAGGGGGCATTTGAGGCACGGGAGCGGGCAAAACGGGCGGCGGAGACCGCACGCCTCGATCTTGAAAGGGCCAACAGCCGATTCCGCATCAACCAAAACGCCCTTTCTTCCCTGAACGAGAGGATCGCCGCCCTCCGCGAGAGCATCGCAAAGTGCGGCGAGCGCATCGGCGGCGCGCCCGATCTGAAAAAGATCGAAGAAGAGATCGCCGCGAAAAAGAGGGCGCGGGAGGACTACCTCGCCGCCAAGGCAAAAGCGGAGAGGGAGCGCGGTAGCGCGGAACTCCTGCTCGCCTCCTCCTCCGCGGACGAGGCCGCCCGCTCCGAGGCCCTTCAGAGGGCGACCGACCGGCTCGCGCAGCTGAAGGGGGACTTTGCGGACGCGGAAGAGGCCGCCGCCCTCGTCTCCCGCTACGGCGACGCCGCCGCGGCGAAGGAACGGCTCGGCCGCTACCGCGACAGGTCGGCCGCAGTCTCCTCCAAGTACGAGGAGCTTGCCGCGACGGATTACTCCGCGGCAACGGCGGAGGGGCTTGCCGCGGTACAGGGGGAACTTGCCTCCCTCGAGGAGGAGCGGTCCGCAAACGCCGCCGCTCTCGCCGTCCTCTGTGAGGACGAAAAGAGATCCGTCGGCATGCTCGGCGAGGAAAAGGCTCTCGCCGAAGAATATGAGAAAAAGCAGAGGGAATCGGAGACCGCGCAGAGGCTGCTTTCGCTCCTCCGCGGCGGGAAATTCATGGAGTTCGTGGCAGAGGAGTATTTGCAGACGGTCGCCCTGAACGCGAGCGTCCAGCTCCTCTCCCTGTCGGGCGGGAGGTACTTCCTCCGCTATCTTTCGGGCGGGTTCAGCGTCGGGGACAATTTCAACGGCGGGGAACTTCGGTCGGTCGGCACCCTCTCGGGGGGCGAGACCTTCCTCGTCTCTCTCTCCCTCGCCCTTGCCCTGAGTTCGGAGATCTGTGCGCGATCCTCCCGTCCCATCGAGTTTTTCTTCCTCGACGAGGGGTTCGGGACGCTCGACGAGAAACTCGTCGATACCGTGATGGACAGTCTCGAAAAGCTCAGGAGCAAGAGTTTCAGCATCGGCATCATCTCCCATGTAGAGGAGTTAAAACATAGGATCGAGCGCAAACTTCTCGTCCAAAAGGCGACGGAGGAGCGCGGATCGAGGATCGCAGCGGAGTAAATTTTATGAGTAATGCTATTTTGACGCCCGTGACGCTATGGCGGGATTTCAACGACGATCTCCCTCTCGACGAGGAGATGATCTTCGAAATGCGCGAAGAGAACGTGATCAAACAGCAGGTTTTCTTCTCGGGCAGACAGACCAAGGAGGGGAGGGTCAGGATCTACGCCGAACTCTACTCTCCCGAAGAGGAGAAATTTCCCGCCGTCATGATCTTGTTCGAGGCGGGGACCCCCTTCGACAGGGAGTTCGTCCGCCGCTTCACGGACAAGGGCTACGGCGTCCTCTGCGTCGATTACTGCGGCGACAAGGGCACGCAGGAGCCTTGCACCGTCTATCCTTCCGACGTGGATTACGGGAACTTCCTCCGCGCGGACAGGCGCATGACCCACGTCGATACGGACGCGAGCGAGACGAGCTGGTACGAATGGGCGGCGGTCGCCCGCTACGCCTATAAATATCTCTCCACCCGCCCTGCGGTCACCTCGGTGGGGGCGATCGGGTTGAGAACGGGCGGGGAGGTCCTCTTCAAGGTCGTGCCCTTTGTGCCCGTCTCCTGCTTTGTCTCCGTCTGTGCGGCAGGGTGGCTCGCCTACGACGGCATGGAACGCTTCGGGGAGGTCCGCCCGCGCGGCTTTGACGACGAGCGGCACCGCTTCATCGCGGGCGTCGATTCCCAGAGCTACGCGCCCTATATCACCTGCCCCGCGCTCTTGCTCGCGACGATCAACGACAAAAAGTACAACTATGAGCGCGTCTATGACACCTTCCGCCAGCTCCGTCCCGACATCGAGAAGGCCATCCTCTTCTCCGCGCACGGCAACGGCCTCATGGGGTCGCACTCCCTGCTCGACATCGAGCTGTTCCTCGACAAATACCTGAAAGGGCGGTCCGTGTTCGTCTCCAAGCCCGTTGACGTCACGATCGGCGAGGACGGCGAGGGGCGGCTCGTCGCAAACGGCATCTTCGACGACGAGGGGGAGATCAAGGACTTCGGCATCTTCTACACCGAGAAGGTGGAGGGGAGCCGCGCCCGCGACTGGACGCGCGTCCTCGGGAAGAGGGAGGACCTCAAAGACAACGTTGGGACGGTCCCGCTCACCCTCTACAAGGGGTGCAAGCGCGCGCTCGTCTACGCCTTCGTCAACTATTCCAACAACTTCTCCATGACCTCCAAGATCTGCGATTTCACCGTGGAGAAGGAGTACCCCAACACCCGCCTCGCCTCCCGCGTCATCTATACGAACGCCGAGGGTTGCAACGGGTTCACGGGGTATTGCCTCGGCGCAAAGACCGTCGCCGACTGTTTCCACGCCGAGAGCGAGACGGACGTCAAACTCCTCCCCGGGTACGGCGGGATCGAGGGCATCACCTCCGACTTCGGCATGATCTCCTACCGCGTCGGCGAACACGGTTACGGCGCACCGCCCTCCGCCTCTTTCGGCTTTGACGCATGGTGTCCCGAGAAGAGTACCCTCCGCGTCACCTTCTTTTTGAGCGACGACGAAAAGGGTTACACCTGCGAGATCCACATCGACGGCGGCGGGAAGTGGAAGAACATCCTCCTCGACGCGAGCGATTTCAAGCAGGAGGGCGGCCCCTCGCTCGACGACTTCGAGGGCGTCCACTCCGTCATGTTCGTGAGCGAGGAACGGGTATTGATCAACAACGTGCTATGGTATTGAGCGATCTTGCGGCGGGAGCCGTGATAGAGACAAAAAAACCCCATGCCTGCGGCGGGCGGACGTGGGAGATCCTCCGCACGGGGGCGGACAGGACGATCAAGTGCCTCACCTGCGGCAGGATCTTGGTCCTGCTCCCCGATGAGCTTTTGAAGAGGACGCGCCGCGTGGGGGGCAAAGGATGACCCGCCCCGAACTCCTTCGGGGGAGGGAGGGGGAGAAGGCTTCCCCCCTATCCGCCGTTTTCAGCGTGCTTGTCCTCATCGTCCTCCTCTTTCTCCTCTTTGAGATGTGGTTCCTGCAACGGTTCACCCCCGTCTGCGTGGACGGGACGTCCATGATGATGACCCTCGAAAGCGGAGATTGGCTGTATGCCGATACGGGCGATACGCCCGAGCGGGGGGACATCGTTATCGTGGACGTCAGGGAGTATGAGGACGAGTACGGCCACGCGCTCTTCCAGAGCGGCGGGAAACCGATCTCCTACATCATCAAGCGCGTCATCGCGCTCGAGGGGGACGAGATCTACTGCCGCGGGCACGTCGTCTGGCTCAAAAAGGCGGGCGAAGGGGAATTTTCCCGCCTCAGCGAGCCATACGCATACGGCAGCACGCCCGACTTCGCCACTTACACGATCGGGGAGGGGGAAGTCTTTCTCCTCGGCGACAACCGTCAGGTGAGCTACGATTCCACCGAGACGGGTCCGCTCTATCTGCGCTCGGTCACGGGCGTCGTCCCCGGGTGGGCGGTGAGCATGAAGGGGGCCATCACAGGCTGGGAAAACTTCCGCGAACGGTTCCGCGGGTTGTTTCAATAAAATTTATTCATTTCATTGGGAAAAGGAGAAAACGATATGATCAAAGTCACAGCAGACAGCACATGCGATCTCGGCCCCTATGCGGCGGAACGCGGCATCGAGATCATGCCTCTTTCTGTCATCCTCGGCGAGAATTCTTTCCGCGACGGCGTGACCATCACCCCGCAGGAGATCTTCGACTACGTTGCAAAGACGGGCACGCTCCCCAAGACGTCCGCCCCGAGCGTCGGGGACTATGAGGACTTCTTCGGGAAGTTCGTCTCGGCGGGGGACACCGTCATTCACTTCAACATCTCGGAGAAGGCGTCCTCCTCGCACGCGCATGCGGCCGTCGCGGCCCAAAAGTTCGGCGGGAAGGTCTTTGTCATCGACACCAAGGCTCTCTCCTCGGGGCAGGGGCTTCTCGTCATGAAGGCGTGCGACCTCGCAGAGCAGGGCATGGAGGCGGCCCGGATCGCCGACGTCGTGAACGGCCTGCGCCCCAAGGTCAACACTTCCTTTATCCCCGACAGGCTTGACTATCTCTACAAGGGAGGCAGATGTTCCCGCATGACGATGTACGCGGCGAACCTGCTCAAGATCCACCCGCTCATCTATATGGACGACGGCCAGCTCGTCCCCGGGAAGAAGTACCGCGGCAATATGGACAAGTGTATCAACGCCTATATCCGCGACCTCGCCGCCCGCTATCCCGACTATGACAAGACGAGGTGCTTCATCACGCACAGCAGTGCGGACGCTTCCCTCGTGGAACATGCCAAACAGCTGGTGGGGGAACTCTTCACCTTCGATTCCGTGCTTGAAACGGTCGCAGGGGGCGTCGTCACGGGCCACTGCGGCAGGAACACCCTCGGCGTCCTCTTCATCGCGGAGTAAACAATGACATATCTGTATCGTGACAGTGACCTCTATGACGCCGTGATGCAGCGGAGGAAGTATCTCGCCGTCTTTCTCGGCGTGACGGCGGCCGTCCTCGCAGGAATGCTGACCTTTATCGTGCTGTATTCGCAGCTCGCCTACCGTGACCCCAACGGGCCGTGGATGATCGCGGTGACCTGTGTCATCGCCGCGCTCTACATCATCTTCTGCTTTCCCTTCATGGGGATCTGCTACAAGCGGGTCAACAGCTATTGCAAGATGCTGAACTTCATCTCCGCGGGGCTGAAAGAGAACAACTGCGCCCCCTTCGTCGGGGTGGAGGATTGGACGGTGCATGACGGCGTGGACGTGAACGTCGCCGCCTTCGAGGTGAAGAACATCAAACGGGAGGAGACCATGATCCGCCAGATCTATGTGGACGGCGAAAAGGACTTCCCGCCCTTTGAGGAGGGGGACGTCGTCCGCTTCGTCTCGCAGGGCAACCTCATGATCGCGTATGAGATCTTAAAAGACCAAAAGGAGCAAAATAAGGAGTAAAAATAATATGGAAAGAAAAGACGTACCCGAAAATTACAAATGGCGCACGAGCGACATCTTTGAGAGCGACGGGGCGTGGGAGGAGGCGTTTGCCGCCCTTGAAGGCTCCCTTGCCCTCGCGCAGTACCGCGGGACCCTCAACACCGCGGAGAATATCCTCGCCTACTTCAAGGCGGAGGAGGACTTCACGCTCAGATTCCTCAAGATCTACCTCTATGCCTTCCTCAAACACGACGAGGACGTGCGGGACACGAAGTACAGTTCCTACCTCGGCAAGGTCATGAGCCTCAACACCCGCCTTGCGGCAGAGACCGCCTTCGTGACCCCCGAACTCACCGCCCTCCCCGACGAGACCCTCAAAGGCTTCCTCGCGGACAAGCGGTTCAAGGACTATGACTACATGTTAAAACGCCTCATCGCGCGGAAGAAGTACGTCCTCTCCGAGCGGGAAGAGCGGATCCTCGCCCTCTCGGGGGAGGCGTTGGACGTCCCGAACGACGTATTCGAGATGCTCGACAATGCCGAGCTTGACCTTCCCTCCATCGAATATGAGGGGAGGGAGATCGCCCTCTCTCACGGGCTGTATTCGGTCATCATGAGCGGAAAGGACAGGGCAAAGCGGGAGGAGGCATACAAAAAGTACTATTCGGCCTACCGCAAGATCCTCGGCACGCTCGCCGTGACCTATGCGGGCAACGTCAAAAAGGACATCTTCTACAAGGAGGCCCGCGGCTTCGACAGCTGTATCGGGCGTTCGATGTTCGAAGAGGACGTCGATCGCGCCGTCTATGACAATCTCGTCGCCTGCGTCCACAAGGGCATGCCCCTCATGCACCGCTACATGGAGGTGAGAAAGAAGGTCATGGGCCTTGGAGAGATGTACATGTACGACATCTATCCCTCCCTCGTCGAGGACGCCGAGCTGAAACTCTCCTATGAGGAGGCGTGGGACCTCGTCCTCAAGGGGCTTTCTCCCCTCGGGGAAGAGTACATTTCCCTCCTCAAAAAGGGCAGGGACGAGGGATGGATCGACGTCATGGAGACGGAGGGCAAGCGGAGCGGCGCGTACTCCATCGGCATGTACGGCTGTCATCCCTATGTGCTTCTGAACTATCAAAAGACCACGCACGACGTCTTTACGATCGCGCACGAGATGGGGCACTCCCTCCACTCCTACTATTCCAACAAGAACCAGCCCTTCGTGAAGTCCGATTACACGATCTTCGTCGCGGAGGTCGCCTCCACCGTCAATGAGGTATTGCTCCTCAAATATCTCCTCAAGACCACCGAGGACAAGACGCTCAAAAAGTACCTCCTCAACTACTTTATGGACATGGTGCGCACGACGCTCTTCCGCCAGACGCAGTTTGCGGAGTTCGAGGAGAAGGCGCACGAGATGGCAGAGGGGGGAGAACCGCTCAACAAGGACAACCTCTCCGCACTCTATCTGGACCTCAACCGCAGTTATTACGGTCCCGCCGTCGTCCATGACGAAAACATCGCCATCGAGTGGGCGAGGATCCCGCACTTCTACCGCTCCTTCTACGTCTACAAGTATGCGACGGGCATCACCGCCGCGATCTGCATCGCCAACAGGATCCTGAAGGAGGGGGAGGCGGCCGTGAAGGAATACAAGAAGTTCCTCTCGGGCGGCTGTTCGTCCGACCCCGTGTCCCTGCTCAAGATCGCGGGCGCGGATCTCACCAAGGAGGAGACCTTCGCCGCCGCAATGGCCGAATTCAAGGACGCCTTGGAGCAATTCGAAAAACTGTCCTGATTTCAGTGCAATGTCGCCATATCCTCATCGCCCCTAAAAGGGGCAGCGAGGGAACGACGCTCATTCTGAGGGCGAAGCCCGAAGAATCCCCTGAAAAATACGCGAAAGGTCCCCAAAATTATCACAGAGGTAAAAACCATATGCCGAACAATCAGATGCCGCACAACACCGACGCGGAGCGCGCGCTCCTCGGGTGCGTTCTCATCGACGAGAGCGTCCAGTCCGAGATCTTGGAGCGCGTCAGAGAGGAGGATCTCTATGACGAGGGCCATAGGCTGATCCTCGCCGCGATGAAAGTCATCTATGCGGGGCACAAGACGGTGGACGTCGTTACGCTCACCGACGAACTCGACCGCGAGGGCAAGCTCGAGAGGGCGGGGGGGCTTCAGGCCGTCACCGAACTCACCGCGCTCATTCCCTCCGCCGCCAATTACAGGCAATATCTCGAGATCGTGAGGAGGGATTCCGTCAACCGCGCCCTCATCCGTGCGGCGAGCGACATCATTCAGAACAGCGCGGGAAGCCCCGATGACCGCGACGCGATCGGCTATGCCGAAAAGCTCGTCTATGACATCTCCAAGCGGGAGGATTCGGGGAGCCTTGCGGGGCTTGCCGAGGGGGACGTCATCGAGGAGGTCATCTCCAAGTTCGAGATGATCCAGAACGATCCCTCCTCCTGCCGCGGGCTTGAGACGGGCTTCCGCCACCTCGACAGGATCACGAACGGCCTGCAAAAGTCCGACCTCATCGTCATCGCCGCCCGCCCCGGCATGGGCAAGACGTCGCTTGCGATGAACATCGTCGAAAACGCCTGCCTCAAAAAGGGCAAGGTCGCGGCCGTCTTTTCCCTCGAAATGCCCCGCGTACAGATCGTGCAGAGGCTGCTCTGCTCATATGCGGGCGTGAGCATGTCCGCGGCCCTATCGGGCAAGCTCAACGGCAAGGATTGGAAGAACCTCATGCGTGCGAGCGACCGTCTCCGCAAGAGCAAACTCTTCATCGACGACAGCTCCCGCGTGACGCCCGCGGAGATCCTTTCGAAGTGCCGCCGCCTCGCGACCGCCGAGGGGGGGCTTGACCTCATCATGATCGACTATATCCAGCTCATGGGGGGAGAGGGGACGGACAAGCCGAAGGGAAGTTACAGGAACTCCCCCGAAAACAGACAGCAGGAGATCGCGTCCATCACCCGCGACCTCAAGATCATGGCCAAGGAACTCAACGTTCCCGTCATCGCCCTCTCCCAGCTCCGCCGCATCCAGACCAAGGAGGCACAGCTCTCCGACCTGCGCGAATCGGGCGCGATCGAGCAGGACGCAGACATCGTTATGTTCATCAACCGTCCCGACGCGGGTGCGACGCCCGAAGAGCTTGTCAAGGGCAACATCGTCAAGGGCGCGGCCGAACTCGTCATCGCCAAGCACAGGAACGGCGAGACGGGGCGCATCCAGCTCCGCTTCCTCGGCGAGCTGACCAAGTTCATCGACGTCGAGGCGCAGGGCGAACCCGCGGAGGAGCCTTCCCGCAAGCGGAGCGACTTCGGCGAAAATCCCTCCGCCGGGGAGGCCTTCGGCGGGGAGACCGACATTCCCACCGACGATTGATATGGAGACGCAGATCGTAAACTGTTCCCGCGGATGGCTCGAACGCGCAAAAAAATACATTGAAGAGGGGGAAGCCGTCGCCTTCCACACGGAGACGGTGTACGGTTTGGGCGCGAACGCCTTTTCCGACGAGGCCGTCCTCAAAATTTTCGAACTCAAGGGCCGCCCTGCAGACAACCCGCTCATCGTCCATGTGCATAGGGACTACGACATTTCGCCCCTCATCGACGGTGAACCGCCCTATGCGGCGGCACTCCGCGGCGCGTTTCTCCCGGGGCCGCTCACGATGGTGTACCCTTCCACGGGCAAGGTCTCGAAGTACGTCTCCTGCGGCCTCGATACGCTCGCCGTCCGCGTGCCGTCCTCGCCGACCGCGCAGGAGTTTTTGAAGTGCGTCGGCCTTCCCATCGCCGCGCCGAGCGCGAACCTCTCCAAGCACGTCTCTCCCGTCACCGCGAGGCACGTCTTTGAAGATTTCAACGGCAAGATCCCGCTCATTCTCGACGGCGGGGCATGCAGCGGCGGCATAGAAAGCACCGTCCTCGACTGTACGGGGGAAATTCCCCAGATCCTGCGCGAGGGCCTCGTGACGCGGGAGATGATCGCCGCCGTCGCGGGGGATTGCGGCGTCTATCGGATGCAGAGGGGAGAGAGGCCCAAAAGCCCCGGCATGGCGTACAAGCACTACTCGCCCCGATGCAGGACGGCATTTTTCAGAGAAAATGAGCTGGAAGCGGCCGTCGCGTGCTACAGGGAGGCCGAAAAAGCGGGGGAGACGCCCTGTTTCCTTTGCGAGAGCGAAGCCTGTGCCGCGCTGTCCTCCTTCCGCACCCTCGACCTCGGCGGGACGGGGGAGACGATGGCGCGGCGGCTCTACGACCTTCTCCGCAGGGGAGAAAAGACCGCGACCCTCCTCATCGGCGTCGAACCGAGGGAGAAGGGCGGCGTGATGGCGGGCGTACTCAACAGATTGCACCGCGCCTTCGGAGTGGAACATGGAACGGAAGAAAACTGAACCGAAAAAGAAAATACTCTTTGTCTGCACGGGGAACACCTGCCGCTCCCCGATGGCCGAGGCCGCGCTGCGGAGGGAACTCCGCAAGAAGAAGATCTCGGGCTATTCCGTTTCCTCCGCGGGCATCGCCGTCGAACAGGGGAGCGTTCTCAGCCCCAACAGCGCGCAGGCCCTCGCCGAGGCGGGGATCCCCGTCAACAAGACCTTCAAGCCCCGCCAGCTCACGGAGAAGATGCTCCGCGAGGCGTACGTCGTCATCTGCATGACCGAGGCGCAGACGGCGCGGCTCAACTGTAAAAACGCGACGAGCTTTTATGCGATCGCGGGGAAGGAGATCCCCGACCCCTACGGGCAGGGCATCGACGTCTACCGCGCGACCCTCCGCGCCATCCGCGAGGTCATTCCGCTCATCGTCAAAACATGGTGCATGGAATAAATCAAAAATTAAAAATTGAAAATTAAAAATTAAAAATTGAGGTGGGGGAAAGAATACTATGAAAATAGCAGTTGCATGCGATCACGGCGGGCTTGCCTTAAAGACGGCGATCGTCGAGTATCTCAATGAAAACAACTATGAAGTCGAAGATTTCGGAACAACAACGTCCGACTCCTGCGACTATCCCGACTTCGCCCTGAAGGGCGCGGAGGCCGTCGCAAGCGGCGCGTGCGAGCGGGGGATCTTCGTCTGCACGACGGGCATCGGCATCTCGATCGCCGCCAACAAGGTCCGCGGGATCCGCTGTGCCCTCTGCACGGACGCGACCTGCGCACGTCTGACGCGCGAACACAACGACGCGAACGTCCTCGCCCTCGGCGGGGGGATCGTGGGCGTCAACCTCGCCCTCGACATCGTTGAGACCTTCCTCACGACCGAATTTTCGGGCCTCGAAAAGCACAGTCGGCGCATCGGCAAGATCGCCCTCATCGAAGAAAAGTATATGAAATGATCTTTTGACCCAAGAAGAGGAGAACACAAATGAAGGTCAAAGCTCTGCGGGATAAGATCGTCGAATCGCTTACATCCATCCTGCCCATTGCTCTCATCATTCTGATCTTATCGGCAACCGTGGCCCCCCTTGACGCGGGGACTTTTGTGCTGTTCCTCGCAGGGGTCGTCCTCCTCATCGTCGGCACAGGCATGTTCACGCTGGGCGCGGATATGTCCCTCCTCGTCATCGGCGAGAACATCGGTACCGCCATGACGCGCTCCCGCAACGTCTGGATCATTTCCCTTTTGTCCTTCATCATCGGCATCATCGTGACGATCGCCGAACCCGATCTGCAGATCCTTGCGGCGCAGGTGCCTTCGCTCGCCCATGCGACGCCGCTCGGGAACTATCTCCTCATTCTCACCGTCGCGGTGGGGGTGGGCTTTTTCCTGCTCATCGCGATGCTCAGGATCGTGTTCAGGATCCCGCTCTCGTGGCTCCTCATCGCCTTCTATATCGCCGCATTCGTCCTGAGTTTCTTCGTCTCAAAGGACTTTTGGGCAGTCTCCTTTGACGCGGGCGGCGTGACGACAGGCCCCATGACCGTGCCCTTCATCATCTCCCTCGGCGTCGGCGTCTCGTCCATCCGCAAGGACGGCGCGAGCGACTCCTTCGGCCTTGTCGCCCTCTCGAGCGTGGGACCCATCATCGCCGTCCTCATTCTCGCCATCATCTTTAAGATAGAGAACGTTGCTTATACGGTGACGGATCCCGTGTCGGTGGCGACGACGCAGGGCGCAGTCATGGAATACCTCCGCGGCTTCGGCAGCTATTGCGGCGAAGTCGGCATCGCCATCGCGCCGATCGCCGTCTTTTTCCTGCTCTTCCAGCTCATCACGCGCTCCATCTATAAGCGTCAGCTCGTCAGGATCTTCATCGGATTTTTGTACACGTTCATCGGCCTCGTCCTCTTCCTGACGGGCGCGAACGTCGGCTTCATGCCCGTCGGCATGGAGATCGGAAAGACCCTCGCCTCAAAGTGGGGCGGGTGGCTCCTGATCCCCGTCGGCATGCTCCTCGGCTACTTCATCGTCGCCGCAGAACCCGCCGTCCACGTCCTCAATAAGCAGGTCGAACGGCTCTCTGTCGGGGCGATCCGCGCGGGCGCGATGAAGACGGGCCTCTGCATCGGCGTGTGCGTCTCCCTCGGGCTTGCCATGATGAGGATCCTGACGGGGATCAACATCATGTGGATCCTCATCCCCGGCTACGCGCTCGCGCTCATTCTGACCTTCTTCACGCACCCCATGTTCACGGGCATCGCCTTCGACTCGGGCGGCGTCGCGAGCGGCGCGCTCGTCTCTTCCTTCGTCCTTCCTCTGGCGATCGGGGCGTGCAACGTCCTTCGCCCCGAGGCGATCATGACGGACGCCTTCGGCTGCGTCGCCTTCGTCGCCCTGACGCCCCTGATCTCCATACAGATCCTCGGCATTCTCTACAAACGCAAGCGCAAGAAGATCGAGCGCGCCTTCCTTGCCGTGAACGACAGGATCCTGATGTACGAGGTGGACTGATATGGAAAAGAAAAAATCGGACCCCGCCAAGGGGACGGCGGCGAAGAGCCGCAGAAAGGGGGAAAAGCGCGAGCGTCCCGCCCGCCCGAAACTGCTCATCAGCATCGTCAACAGGGGGAACGGGAAGAAGGTCAAGGAGATCTTGAACGAGATCTCCGTCGCGCTCAGCGTCACTTTCACGGGGTACGGCACCGCCCATTCCTCCCTTCTCGACTATCTCGGGATCGGCAGGACGGAAAAGACGATCGTGTTCTCCCTCATCTCCGAGGGGGACGAGGCACTCATCATCAGGGAACTCCGCACGCAGATGTCCCTGTTCCTCGCGGGGAATGGGATCGCGTTCACCGTCCCGCTTTCGGGATCGTCGAAGAAGGTCGCGGATGGCATTCTCGCGGCCGCCGTCAACAAGACGCAGGAGGAGGAAAAGATCATGAAACAAGAGGACAGAAAATACAATCTCGTCATCACCTCGATGCGTGCGGGGAACGCGGACGCCGCCATGGAGGCGGCCCGCGCCGCGGGAGCTTCGGGCGGGACGGTCATCCGCGCAAGGGCGACGGACAACCAAAAATCCGAACAATTCGTCGGCATCACGCTCGTCCCCGAACAGGAGATCTTGCTCATTCTCACCAAAAAAGAGCGCACGCAGGAGATCATGGACGCCCTCTCGGAGAGCGTCGGGTTAAAGACGCCCGCCTGCGGGGTCATCTGCGCCCTCCCCGTTGACAGGACGGCGGGCATCTCCGCCGCAGACGAGGCGGAAGTGCAGGAGGAGCCGCCGAAGGGAGACGAGGATGATTAAGCGCGTTTTGGCGATCGGCGGGGGACAGGGAAAGGGGCGCGAGACCCTTCCCCCCGAAAAGCTCACGATCGACGCCTACATCGCCGCCGAGGCACACAGGATCGCGGGGGACAGACGCCCCGCGGGTCTCTTTATCCCGACAGCCAGCCACGACTGCATGCCCTATTACAACACCTTCCACAAAGTCTTTACGGGCAAATTCAACATCAAGACGGACGTCGCCCTCACCGTCGGCCGCCCCTTTGACGCTGAAAAGATGAGGGAGAAGTTCGAAAAGGCTGACTTCATCTATGTCGGCGGCGGGAATACCGTGTTCATGCTCGGGGAGTGGAGGAGGACGGGGCTTCTCGGCCTCATTCGGGAGGCGTATGAGAGGGGAGTTTTCCTTGCGGGGCTGTCTGCGGGCGCGATCTGCTGGTTTGAGGACATGTACTCCGATTCGGTCATCGAGGGGGAGTATGCGATGTACCGCGGCCTCGGCTGGCTGAAAGGAAAAATTTCTCCCCATTACAATGAAAGAATGCTTGACTTTGATGAAATTGTACGGTATAATAGATTCTGCGCTTGGGGCGTTGAGGACGACGCCGCCGTCGAATTTGCGGACGGCGTGCCCATAAAGGCGGTCTCAAGCGGCGGAAAGGTCTGGCTCCTCGACGGGGGAGACGGCAAAACCGTGAAAAAGACGGAATTTTTACGCTGAATGCGGAAATTCCCCATGCGGACGTGGCGAAATTGGCAGACGCGCAGGTTTCAGGTTCCTGTGGGAGACCATGGGGGTTCAAGTCCCTTCGTC
>CANPZV010000002.1 GCA_947589285.1 uncultured Clostridia bacterium | reverse complement strand
AGTGAAGGATCCCCTGAACGAAGTCCGTGGGTCTATGAGATGCTTCGCTAACGCTCAGCATGAGCGTACCCGTCTCCCGCGTTATACAGAGGGAGCGAAGCGACCGAAGGATCCCCCTGAACGCCGCCGCATCCTGATTGAAACCGCTCATCCTGAACGAAGTGAAGGATCCCCTGAACGAAGTGAAGGATCCCCTGAACGAAGTCCGTGGGTCTATGAGATGCTTCGCTAACGCTCAGCATGAGCGTACCCGTCTCCTGCGTCATCCTGAGGGAGCGAAGCGACCGAAGGATCCCCTTGAACGCCGCCGCTCCTGATTGAAACCGCTCATCCTGAACGAAGTGAAGGATCCCCTCAACGAAGTCATTCTTACATATGCACATCATCTATCTCGGGACGGGCGCGGCCGAAGGCATTCCCGCGCTGTTCTGCAACTGCGAATACTGCCGCGGCGTGCGGCAAAGAGGGGGAAGGGAAATCAGGACCCGTTCCCAAATCCTCATCGACGGGGAACTATCCATCGATTTTCCTCCCGACGCCTTCTGCCATACGCGGAACATCGATCTTTCCGCCGTCAAATACCTCCTTGTGACCCACTCCCACATGGACCATTTCTACGCGCATGACTTCATTCTGCGCGGCTACAAGTACGCCGCCGGGATGACGGAGCCGATCCTCCGCATCTACGGCAACCAAGAAGTCATGAATGTCTTTCGGGAATGCACGAAGCGGGAGATGAAGCCCGAGGTCATCGGGCATTTCGAACTCTGCTCCGTCGGCGCGTTTGAGGAGATCTCCTTCGGGGAATACAGAGTTTACTCTCTCCTTGCACAGCATTCCTCCGAAGAGCCGCTCCTCTACCTCATAGAAAAGGGCGGGAAACGCGTCCTGCATCTGACCGACACGGGCAGACTTCCCGACGATTCCGTCCGCTATCTTGCCGAGATCGGGGGTGCGCCCGCCGACCTCATTACCTTTGACTGTACCTTCCTCTTCGCCCCGACCGATCCCTTCGCCCGCCACATGGGTCTGGACGAGAATGTGCGGACGTTTGACCGCCTGAAAGAGATCGGCCTCGCCGACGGGCACACGAAGAAGGTCATCACACACTTTTCGCACAATGCCTGCCCGTCCCCGGCCGCGCTTGCCCGCGCCGAGAGAGAATTCGGCGTCATCGCGGCCTACGACGGCTTAGAGATCGAAATTTGAGAGGCCGTTTTTCATGCGGCTTCCGCACATACTTTTTTTGAGGTCATCATGGGTTTCTTTTCCCTCCTGAGATCCCTCTTCGGGAAGAAAAAACCGAATATCAAACTCGGCCTCGCGCTCGGAAGCGGGGGTGCGAAGGGCATGGCGCACCTCGGCGCGTTGAAGGCGTTTGAGGAGGCGGGGCTTTCCTTTGCCTTTGTGACGGGCGCGTCCATCGGAGGGATCGTCGGCGCGCTCTATGCAAAGGGGTACTCCTCGGCCGACATGGTCGGCATCGTCGAAAATGTCAACCGCAGGGAATTTTCCAGAAACCTGAAACCTTTTTCGGACATGGCGTATATCGAGAGCTTTCTCGAAAACTATTTGGACGGGGATTTTTCCTCCCTGTCCCTACCCTTTGCGGTCTCCGTGACCGACGGCGAGACGAATTTGAGCAAGATGATCCGCGAGGGGAAGCTCACGAGGGCCGTCGCTGCCTCCGCCGCCATTCCGCCCTTTTTCCGCGGGGTGGAGATCGGAGGAAAGAAATACTACGACGGCGCGTTTTCGGACGCCATTCCCGCAGATTACTGCAAACAGCTCGGCGCGGATCTCGTCGTCGGGATCGACCTCTCCGCCTACAACCGCCCCGAGGAGGAGAAGAACGCCTTCCAACGCCTCTTGGGTTCGGCGATCACGGCGATGATGCCCGTGCGGTATCTTGAAAACGCCAAGACGAGGGGCTATGCCGCCGCAGATGTGATGCTCCGCCCGAACCTTGCGGCATACAGGGCTACGGACATTGACCGCACGGCGATGGATGAGATGTACGACATCGGTTATGATACCGCCAAATCCCAGATCGCGGAGATCAAGAGCAAGATCGCCGCATGGGAGAAGGAGAAGAGATGATACGGATGATGACGGCAGGGGAATCGCACGGGAAGGGGCTGTTCGCCATTCTCGAGGGGGTCCCCGCGGGATTGGAACTCGACCTTGACGCCATAAACGCCCGCCTTGCCTTGCGGCAGAGCGGCTACGGCAGGGGCGCGAGGCAGAAGATCGAATGCGACCGCGTGGAACTCCTTTCAGGTGTGAGGGATCGCGTCACGCTCGGCAGTCCCATCACCCTTGCGGTGTGGAACCGCGACTATGAAAATTGGAAGGCCGTCATGGCCCCCGAGGGGTGCGACGTCTCCGCAAAGCGGCTCACCAAGGTGCGCCCGGGGCATGCAGACCTTGCGGGAATGCTCAAATTCGGACAGGACGACGCGCGGAACGTCCTTGAACGCGCCTCCGCGCGGGAGACCGCCGTCCGCGTCGCGGCAGGGGAGATCTTCAGACAGCTTCTCTCCAAACTCGGCGTCGGGATCGCGGGCTTTGTAAAGAGCGTCGGCAGTGTTTCCGACGAAAAATACCACTCCTTTGAGGAGATCCTCGGCCGCTCTACGGTCCTTGGAATGGTGGATAGAGACCTCGAGCGGGAGGCATGCCTGCTTATCGACGAGGCAAAAGAGAAGAAAGATACCCTCGGCGGCGTCGTCGAACTCCGCGTCAGGGGGCTTCGGAGCGGCTACGGAAGCTGTATGACCTACGAGGAAAAGCTCGACGCCCGCCTCTGTGCCGCTCTCATGAGCGTACAGGCGGTCAAGGGCGTCGAAGTCGGCCTCGGCTTTGGGGCGGCCACGCGCTTCGGCTCCGCCGTCCACGACGAGATCATGCCCTCTCCCGAGGAGGCTCACCGCATGCCCCCTCCTGAGGAAGATTACCATATGCCCTCTCCCGAGGAGGCTCACCGCATGCCCTCTCCCGAGGAGGCCCACCATATGCCCCCTCCAGAGGAGGCCCATCGCATGCCCCCTCCTGAGGAGGGGGGTAGGGGGGTGGGCAACCTTTCCTCCCGCAGTTTCACCCGCCACACAAACAACGCGGGCGGCATCGAAGGGGGAATGAGCAATGGCGGGGAACTTGTCCTCCGCGCGGCCATGAAGCCGATCCCCACCCTCATGAGGGGACTTCATACGATCGACGCGGACACGCTTCTCCCCGCAGTCGCGGCCGCAGAGCGCAGTGACGTCTGCGCGATCCTCGCCTGTGAGACGGTCTGCGAGGCCGCCATTGCCGAAGTCCTTGCAAAAGCCGTCACCGAACGTCTCGGCGGCGACACGATGGCCGAACTCATCAGGCGCAACGGAGAACTGAAATGAGGACGTTTCACATCAATTTGAAGAGTACGCCAAAGAGAAGCGTCATCGTCTGCCGCAGGAACGTCCTTTCCAAACAGCTCAAAGAGGACCTTCCCCGGTTGAAAGCGGGCGGGGCGATGATCTTTACCGATTCCAACGTCTTTTCCCTCTATCAGAGGAAGATCAAGGCTCTGGATCTCCCCGTATTCGTCATGCCCGCGGGGGAGGAATATAAGACCGAACAGACCCTCTTGGCCCTGCTAAAAGCTATGGCAGAGGCGGATCTTCGCCGCTGTTCCACGCTCATCGCACTCGGCGGCGGGGTCGTCGGGGACGTCGGCGGGCTTGCCGCGAGCCTCTTCATGCGGGGGATCTCCTGCATTCAGGTCCCGACGACGCTCTTGGCGCAGGTGGACAGCTCCGTCGGCGGCAAGACTGCCATCGACTTTTGCGGCGTGAAGAACCTCATCGGGGCCTTCCACCAGCCCGTGTATGTGTACGCCGACCCCGACTTTTTCAAGACGCTTCCTCCGCGGGAGCTTCGCTGCGGGCTGGGGGAGATCGTCAAGCATGCCGCATTGAATGGCACACTGTTTGACAAACTCCTCGCGAATCGGGACAAGCTCTTCGACCTCGGGTTTCTCTCCGAGATCGTGCCCGAGAACATCGCGATCAAGGCCGAGATCGTGTGCAAGGACCCCAACGAGACGGGCCTCCGCGGCTGCCTCAACCTCGGACACACCACGGGCCACGCGATCGAACTCACCCAAAAGGAGCTTTCCCACGGCGAATGCGTCCTCTTGGGTCTCCTGTACGAAAACCGCATCGCCCGCAGATATCTTGCAACGGATGAAGCCTATCTCGACGCGCTCGAATCGCTCATCCGCACCGTCCTCGTCGGCGATCTCAGATTCGACGCCGAGGAGGCCGCCCGCCTTGCCCTGCACGACAAAAAGAACACGGCGGAGGGCACGGTCTCGCTCGCCGTCCCCACGCGGAGGGGAGAATTTGCATTCCTGAAGCTGGAGTATTCCAACTACGTCAAAGCCTTGAAGGAGATTGGGAAAGCACTATGATGAGGCTTGCGGTCATCGGAAAGGACGTGTCGAAGTCGGACAGTCCCGCCATCCACGCATTTCTCCTGCGGCACTTCGGCGCGGAATGCTCCTATGAGAAGGTCAGTATCCCGCCCGAGGAGTTCCCCAAGCGGGCGGAGGAACTTTTTGCCCGCTACGACGGGTTCAGCGTCACCATCCCCTTCAAGGGGGAGATCATGGGCTATCTGAACGGGATCGAGGGGGACGCGAAGAGTTTCGGCGCGGTGAACACCGTCGTCTCGGCCTCCCGCGTCGGCTACAATACGGACGGATTCGGCTTCATGCTCATGCTCGAAAACGAGGGCGTTACGGTGAAGGGGAAGTCTGTCCTCGTGCTTGGCGCGGGCGGCGCGGGGCGCAGTTGCATCAAAAAACTGTGCGACGGCGGCGCGGAAGTTTTTACCTATGAGCGCGATCCCGTGCGGCTCGGGGAAGTTCACAGGGAACTTGGCGGCTTTACGCCCCTTTCCGACGTCCCCCTGCGGGAGTTCGGCATCATTCTGAACTGCACGGGGATCGGGATGCACAGCACGGAGGGGAGGACCCCCGAGATCTCCCTTGCGGGGGTGAAAAAACCCGTTGGGGAGGAACTTTTGTCCCGTTGCGGCGCGGCGGCAGACCTCATCTATGTGCCGCGGGAATCGGAATTTCTGCGCATCGCCCGCACGCTCGGCAAAAAGACGGTGAGCGGCGCGGCCATGCTCTTCTATCAGGCATATCTTGCCGACTGCATCTTTTTGGGAAGAAACTCTGACAACGAAGAAGCCAAACGGCTTTGGAAGGAATACAGCGAGGTAAACCAATGAAATTTTTAGTACTCAACGGCGTCAATCTCAACCTCACGGGGAAGAGAGAAAAGGGCGTCTACGGCGGGGAAACGCTCGAGGAGATCAACAGAGAACTTGAGGCCTTCGTCGAGGGCAGGGGCCACTTTGTGGATTTTGTCCAGAGCAACCTCGAGGGGGAGATCTGCACGCAGATCCAGCGGGCCGAGGGCGTCTATGACGGCATCGTCCTGAACGCGGGGGCATTCACCCATTACAGCTACGCCATCCGCGACGCGATCGCGAGCGTGAACGTTCCCGTCGTGGAGGTCCACATGTCCAACGTGTACGCGAGGGAGGAATTCCGCCATAAGTCCGTCCTGACGGAGGTCTGCAGGGGAGAGATCCTCGGCTTCGGCAAAAACAGCTATCGTTTGGCATTGGAGAGCTTTTTGGTATGAATATCGTATTATGCGGCATGATGGGCGTCGGAAAGTCGAGCGTGGGCATCAAGATCGCCCAAAAGACGGGCAGACGGTGGTATGATACCGACATCGTCATCACCGACCGCCACGGCAGGATCTCGGATATCTTCGAGTACTACGGCGAAGAGCGGTTCCGCACCCTCGAGACGGAGGTCGTCAAGGAGCTTGCGGAGATGGACGGACTTGTCATCTCGACGGGCGGCGGCCTCGTCTTAAAGCCCGAAAACAACGAACTTTTGAAGCGCAAGGGGAAGATCTTCTTCATGCGGGCGAGCTTTGAGACCCTTTTGACGCGCGTCCGTGCCGATGAGACGCGGCCCCTCCTCAAAGACAACGGCAAGATCGCCGAAAAGCTCGGCGAACTCCTCTCAGCGCGGACGCCTGTCTATGAGGCGGTCGCCGATCACATCGTGGATACCGACCAAAAATCGGCCGACGAGGTCGCGGATGAGATCATCCGCCTTGCGGAGGGCGTATGAGAGCCTTGGTCACGGGCGGGACGAGGGGCATCGGCCTCGAAGTCTGCCGCCTGCTGTGCGAGAGGGGGGACAGCGTCACCGCGCTCTATTCGCACGATGAGGCCGCGGCGGAGGCCGCCAAAAAGCTCCTTCCCGCCGTGCAATTTCTGCGCGCCGACGTGAGGGACGAGGAGGCGTTGAAGGCCGTCTTTGCAGGGATCTCCTCGCTGGATCTCCTCGTCAACAACGCGGGCGTCGCCCTCTTCCGTCAGGTGCAGGATACGACGGTCTCGGAGTGGGAGGACGTCTTTGGCGTCAACGCCCGCGGGACTTTCCTTTGCTGTAAATACGCCGTCCCCAAGATGCTTCAAAAGGGCGGGGCGATCGTCAACGTCGCCTCCGTCTGGGGGGAGACGGGGGGAAGCTGTGAGAGCGTCTATTCGGCCTCGAAGGGGGCCGTCATCGCCTTCACAAAAGCCCTCGCAAAGGAGCTTGCGCCCTCGTCGATCACCGTGAACTGCGTCTCCCCGGGGGTCATCGACACCAAGATGAACGCCCGCCTTTCCGAGGACGAAAGGGCCGCCCTCAGCGGCGAGATCCCGATAGGGCGGTTTGGTACGGCGGAGGAGGCCGCGCGGGCCGTGCTGTTCCTCCTCGGCAACCGCTATGTGACGGGGCAGGTCCTCGGCGTGAATGGCGGGTTTTACATCTGACAGAAAATGGGGGACGCGCTCTGTTTGCTCGCTTTCCCCATGTTCAAATATGAAAAATCGGCATTTTGCGTAGTATTATGGCACACATAATATTCCAATTATGCCTGACATAATATTAAAAAAAGACGTTTTTTGAAAAAATTTCCTTCCAAAAAGAGGATTTTTTTCTTTTTTTGCGTAATAACTTGTGATGAAAGAAATATTTAACGGATCTACAAAGGAAAAAACTTATGCAAAGGAGAGGATGTTCCTCTCCCCCTATGCGGTGCTTTCCGAGAAAACGCGCGGAAGAGAACGGGAGGAAGAACCTTGCCCCATGCGCACAGATTTCCAGCGCGACAGGGACCGCATCATCTACTCCAAGGCCTTCCTCCGTCTCAAAAACAAGACGCAGGTCTTTTTCGCGCCCGACGGCGATCACTACATGTCCCGCCTCACGCACACCTTGGACGTCTCGCAGATCGCCCGCTCCATTGCCCGCGGTCTCTCGCTCAACGAGGACCTCACGGAGGCCATCGCGCTCGGCCACGATTTGGGGCACACGCCCTTCGGGCACATCGGCGAACGCGTCCTCGCCACCCTCAATCCCGCGGGGTTCAAGCACAACGAGCAGTCGCTCCGCGTCGTGGACAAGCTCGAAAAGGACGGGAGGGGCCTGAACCTCACCTACGAGGTGCGGAGCGGCATTCTCAACCATACGCCCGCAGGCAAGCCCGAGACGCTTGAAGCCGAAGTCGTGCGGTATGCAGACCTCATCGCCTACATCAACCACGACATCGAGGACGCAATCCGTGCGGGTTATCTCACGACGGACGAACTCCCGCAGGACGCCGTCTCCAAATTCGGGCGACATACCTCGGAGCGGATCAATACCGCCATCATGGACATCTGCCGCGAATCGGAGGGCAAGCCCTATGTGCGCATGTCCGAAGAGAAGGACAAGGCGTTGGGGCAGCTCCGATCGTTCATGTTTGAACACGTCTATGAGCGGGCGAACAAGGTCATTCAGGAGAGTGCGGAGCGTATGCTCAGTGCCCTGTTTACATATTTCGTGCGGCAGCCGCAGCAGTTGCCAGTACTCTATGCGGACACGGCAGAGACGGACGCGCCGAGGGCGGTATGCGACTATCTCTCCACGATGACCGACCGTTACGCCATCGAACTCTTCAAGCGGCTGTTCGTGCCGAGAGAGGGGGGCGTGTAATGCAGGACTTTGCTTCCTTTATCCAGACGCTCAAAGAGAGGAACGACATCGTTGAGGTCATCGGTTCCTATATCAAGTTGGAGAGAAGGGGCTACAACTATTGGGCTTGCTGTCCCTTTCATCACGAAAAGACGCCCTCGTTTTCCATCAACGCGGCAGACAGGTACTATCACTGCTTCGGCTGCGGGGTGAGCGGGGACGTCATCGGCTTTGTGAAGGAGTACGAGAACGTCGATTTCAACCAGGCCGTGGAGATCCTTGCCAAGCGCGCGGGGCTGGAAGTTCCCGCCCGCGACGAAAAGACGGCAGAACTCGCCGCCCTGAAGAAGAAAAAGCGGGACAGGCACGTCGCCCTGATGAAGGACGCCGCGCGGTTCTATCTCGGCAATCTCTACAGCGGCAGGGCGGACGCCTATCTTTCCTACCTCGCCAAGCGCGGGGTGACGCCCTCGCTCGCCAAGAAATTCGGCATCGGGGCCTCGCTCGACTTCAACGGCCTGCCCGCCCATCTCCTCGCCCTCGGCTACACCAAGGAGGAATGCGCCGAGAGCGGCGCGTGCGGCGTCACCGACGACGGGAGGCTCTTTGACTTTGAGGGGGGAAGGCTCATCATTCCCATCATCAACAGCTTCGATGAGGTCATCGCCTTCGGCGGGAGGGTTATGCAGCCCACCGACAGGGCCAAATATAAGAACACGCGGGAGACCCTTCTCTTCAACAAGAGCAAGAATCTCTACAATATCAACCTCGTCAAAAAGGAGAAGCGGGCGGGGGGACTTCCCTACCTCATCATGGTGGAGGGATACATGGACGCCATTTCTCTCTACGCGGCGGGGTTCAGAAACGTCGTCGCAAGTATGGGGACGTCGCTCACGAAGGAGCAGGTCCGCCTTGCCAAGCGGTACACAGACACCGTCCTCATCAGCTATGACGGCGACGCCGCGGGGCAATCGGCCAACCTGAGGGGGTTGAAACTTCTCGAGGACGAGGGGATGAAGCTCCGCGTCGTGCCCCTTCCCGACGAACTCGATCCCGACGACGTTATCCGACGGCGGGGAGCGGAGGGGTATCAGGCCTGTCTCGACGCCGCAATGCCGCTCATCGATTTCCGCTTGCATGCCGCCGCGAAGAAGTACGACCTCTCAAAGACCGACGAGGTCCGCGACTTCGTCCGCGAGGCTCTCACTGTCGTCAGGGAATCGGACAGCGAGACGGAGCGGGAGGAGCTGTTGAAGCGGGTTTCCCAAATGGCGGGCGTCAGCCTCGGGGCACTCCAGAGAGACCTCGAACGCCTCCCCGAGAACAAGGAGGGAACCGTCCCTCTCCCCACCGTAAGGAAGGAGGAAGGCGCGGGAAGTGCCGTCAAAGCGGCGAGATATGTCCTCTGCGCCTGCCTTTTGAGCAAACCCTACGCGCTCGGTTTCGACCTCACCTCCCTCGAATGGGACATGGACGAACACAAGACCGTTGCCGATTTCGTCATGCGGGAGCGGCAGAACGGGAGAGTCAGGGCGAGCGGCATCTTCGACTATCTCCCCGAAAACGGCGAGATCGCATCCATTCTGAACCTCGACTTCGGCGACAATTTAGAGGGCGAAGGGGCGGAAAAGTACTTCCGCGACTGCGTGAGGACGCTCCAAAAGCACATGTACGCGCGGAAGATCGCAGAGGAACAGGAAGCATTCCGTCAGGCACAGAGCGCGGAGGAAAAGAGAGAGATCCTTCTCCGCATCGGCGAATACACAAAGAAAATGAAAAACATAGGAGGTAACGTATGACGGTTTCCGACGAAAAACTGAACGAACTGATCGAAAACTTATCCGAAAGCTATCGCATGAAGGGGAGCATCTCCACAAACCAGCTCTGCAACGAATTGGAAAAATTCGACCTCTCCCCCCAACAATACGATCAAATTTACAAAACGCTTCCCGAACTCGGCATCAGCATCTATGACGAGGACGAGCGGGACAAGGAACTCATGGACCAGGCCCTCTCCGACATCGGCCTCGACGACCCCGTAAAGATGTATCTGAAAGAGATCGGGCGGGTGCCTCTTCTCTCGGGTGAGGAGGAGATCGAACTCGCAAGGCGCATGCAGGAGGGGGACGAGGCGGCCAAAAACCGCCTTTCCGAGGCCAATTTGAGGCTCGTCGTCTCCATTGCAAAGAGATACGTCGGCAGGGGAATGCTCTTCCTCGACCTCATTCAGGAGGGGAACCTCGGCCTCATGAAGGCGGTGGAGAAGTTCGACTATCAAAAGGGCTTCAAGTTCTCCACCTATGCGACATGGTGGATCAGGCAGTCCATCACGAGGGCCATTGCCGATCAGGCGAGGACGATCAGGATCCCCGTCCATATGGTCGAGACGATCAACAAGCTCACCCGCGTCTCCCGCGAACTGTTACAGCAGAACGGAAGGGAGCCTACGCCCGAGGAGATCGCCGCCGCCATGGGGATCGACGTCGATAAGGTCATGGAGATCCAAAAGATCGCGCAGGATCCCGTCTCCTTGGAAACGCCCATCGGCGAGGAGGAGGATTCCCACCTCGGCGACTTCATCGAGGACGATAAGACGCAGACCCCAGGGGACAGCGTTGCCTCTATCATGCTCAAAGAACAGCTTTTGAGCGTTCTCGACTCTCTGACCCCCCGCGAGGAGAAGGTGCTTCGCCTCCGCTACGGTATCGACGACGGCAAGCCCCGCACGCTCGAGGAAGTCGGCAAGGAATTCAACGTCACGAGGGAGCGGATCCGTCAGATCGAGGCGAAGGCTCTCCGCAAGCTCCGCCACCCCTCAAGGAGCAAGAAACTCAAGGATTATCTCGACTGATGGACAGGATCGCAAAGATCTGTTCCCTGCTTACGGAGACGGAAACCTTCGCCGACGTCGGCTGTGATCACGGCTATATGGCAGAATATATGCTGAAAAATTGCCTTTGCCGCACGGCTTACATCACCGACATCAGTGAGAAGTGTCTCAAAAAGGCGGAGAATTTGCTCGGCGGATACATTCGGGCGGGCAAGTGTGTCCCCGTCGTCTGCGACGGCCTTGCGGGCGTGCCGAAGGACTGCGGCCTCGTCCTCATTGCGGGAATGGGAGGGGAGGAGATCGTCAGGATCCTCTCCGAGAGTTTTCTTCCCCAAAAGTTCCTCTTTCAGCCCATGAAAAATTCCGAAAAGCTCCGCCGTTATCTCGTCGCCCGCGGCGCGAAGATAGAGCATGACTTTACCTTTTCGGACGGAACGGCCTTCTACGACGTCATTTCGGGACGGTCGGAGGGGGGCGGGGCGTACACCGAGGCGGAGTTTTTCTTCGGCAGGGAAAATCTCTGCTCGCCCTCGGTCGATTTCGTGGAGAAGTGGGAGAGGGAGGCCGCCAAGCTCCGCTCCTATCTTGAACGTGACAGCATGACAGAGGCACACCGCCAAGACCTCACCTCCCGCCTCACCCGCATCGAAACACTCTTGGATAAAATTCGCCTTATCGCATTTTAATTAAAAATTAAAAATTAAAAATTATAAATTGTGGTGGGGAGATAGGAGAGCCAAGGGATAACCTCCTTGGGGGTGCCGCTCTTACCCCCTCCCGAGGAGGGGGGTAGGGGGGTGGGCAACGTCCAAACATGCCCACCTCAGTCGCCTGTGGCGACAGCTCCTCCTCGGGAGGAGCCTCCTCGCCGCCCCTCTCATTTACCCCCTCCATGGGAGGGGGGTAGGGGGGTGGGTCACCGCATTGCAACAATGAGATTCCTCGACTGCGCTCGGAATGACAGAATATTGGCCGCTCGGAATGACGGAATCATAGCCGCTCGGAATGACGTGGCGCACAGGAAATAAAATCGTAAGAAATAATTTGCCAAAAAAGGATCAAGAAAAACATGCAAATCAGAGAAATTTATGCTATGATAGATGAGACGGCTCCGTTTGTGCTGTCCAAAGAGTACATGCAGTTGGGCATGCACGACAACAGCGGTCTGCTCCTCGACTGCGGGAGAGAGACCGCGGGCGTACTCTTCGCGCTCGATCTCACCGTCGAGGCCGTCGCAGAGGCGAAAAAGAGGGGCTTTCATCTCATCGTGACCCATCACCCCGCCATTTGGGACGGCGTTATGCGCATCACGCCCGAGGAGACGCCCGCGCTCTTCGAATGCGTGAAGGAGGGCATTTCGGTCATCTCCGCGCATCTCAATCTTGACGCGGCGGACGGGGGCATCGACGAGAGCCTGATGCTCGGCCTCGGCGGGAAGGAGCCGCTTGCCGTCATGGAGAAGCTCTCCTGCGGCGGCTATGGCAGGGTGTACGACGTGGAGCCGTGTACGCTTTCGGCATTTGCCGCCCGTGCGGGGAAGGAATTCCGCACGGACAAACTCATCGTCTACGGCGAAAGGGAGGTCAGGCGCGTCGCAAGTTTCTGCGGCGGGGGATTTTCGGGCCAAGCCATAGCGTTCGCGCTCGGGAACGGCGCGGACACCCTTGTCACCTCGGACGGGAAGCATCACATCGTCCTCGATGCCGTGGAGAGGGGGCTGAACGTCCTTCTCTTCACCCACTACGCCTCCGAGGTCTACGGATTCTCCCGCTTTGCCGAAACGATCAAAAATAAAATCGGGCTGCCCTGCGCCGTCTTTACGGACAGGCGGTTCCTGTAAGGAGTGAAATATATGTCTGCATTACAAGAGTTATTGGAATATCAGAGATTGGACGGCGAGCTTCGGAAGATCGAAATGGAGCTGAACGCGACGGAAGAGAAGAAAAAGCTCAGCCAGGCGAAGATCGTCATGCGGAATGCCGAACAGAGGATCGCCGCGCAGGACAAACGCGCCGTGGAACTCAAGGCCCTCCGCGACAGCCTCATCGCCCGCGTGGACGAGACGAGCAAGGCGATCGCCGAGTATTCGGACGTCGAAGAACTTGTGGAAGGGGGCGGGGACGTCGGCTTCTACAAGAAGAGCGCGCAACAGCTCATGGACAGGGTGCGCTCCATGAAGGGCGAACTCAACAAGCTCTTCGCCGAGATCGAACAGCTCACCGCCGAGTATAAAAAGCTCATGGAGCAGGGCAAGCTCATGAGCAGACAGAAGCGGGAGTACACCGAAAAATTCAAGGAAGTCCAGGCAAAGTACGCCGACAGGATCGAACAGCTCAACAGCCAAATGGAGGAGATGGCAAAGAAGATCCCCCCCGAGATCCTCGACAGGTACAGGCAGAAGCGCAAGGAGAAGATCTTCCCCGTGCTTGTGCCCCTGAATGGCGACATGTGCGTCTGCGGCATGGACCTTCCCCTCGCCCAGCGGAACAAACTTGCGGGGGGCAACGTCATCGAGTGCGAAAACTGCCACCGCTTCATCTACAAACAGTAGGCAACGGCGTCGGACGCGTGCATAGAATGGGGTATGCAATCTCTCCTTGCAAGCGTCGATCTCACCGCTATCGCCTTCAATGCGGAGTATTTTAAGAATTTATCTGCCTGTCCGCTCATCGCCGTCGTCAAGGACGACGCCTACGGGCACGGCGCGGAGGAGGTTGCCCTGTCACTTCACGGCAGGGCGGCCTCCTTTGCTGTTGCGACGGTGGAGGAGGGCGTCTCCCTGCGCGTCGCGGGGATCATGGAGGACATTCTCGTCCTCACCCCGCCCATGACGGAGGAGGAGTGCGGAAGGCTCCTCGGCTATGGCCTCATCGCGAGCGTCACCTCCTATCCCGCCTTCAAACTCCTCTCGGACGCGGCGGAGAAGTTCGGTGTGCCTCCGCGCATACATCTTGCCCTGAACACGGGCATGAACCGCTACGGCGTAGCAGATACGGAGGCGGGGAAATTCGCAAGGCTCGCCAAGAAGAGGGGATTTTTGGTCGAGGGGGTCTTTTCGCACTACTTTTCCGCCGAAAACGACGGGGCGAGGGAGAGGCAGAGCCTTCTCTTTGCGCGGGGAGCCTCGGCGGTGAAGGAGGTCTTTCCGCATTGCGTCGCCCACATCGCCGCGACGGAGGGCGCGTTAAAGGGGGAGATGGGGGACGCCGTCCGCATCGGGCTGGGGCTGTACGGCTATCGCCCCGAGGGAGGCTCCAAACCCCTCCGCCGCGCCATGAAGCTGTATGCGTTTGTCTCCAATTCCTGTGGGCAGTACGGGGAAGGCATAGGGTACGCGCCTTCGGACGGCGAACATGGCGTGCTTCATACCCTTCGCCTCGGCTACGGAGACGGATTTTTCCGTGAAGGCTTGGGCGGCGTCATCGGAAAACTCTGCATGGACGCCGCGATCGGGGAGGGACGCGCCTCCTTCGGCGAAAAGAAACTCATCGTCTCCGACTTCGAGGCCTACGCCCGCAGCCATGGCACGACCGTCTATGAAGCCCTCGTCCGCCTCACGGCAAAGGCGGAGCGGGAATATATTTTCTGACCGCCTTCGGAAAGGCGTCCCCTGATTTTTGTTTTTGCCCCTCATTTTTCTCTCATTTTTTATTCTCATTTCCGAATAACTTGACACCCGTCCTCCAAACGGCTATAATGGATTATGGGTGTTTGTGCCCGCGGAGAGAAAAATGCTCAACGAAAGACCGAAAAAGGTGAAGAATTATTCCGATCCGACCAAGTGGCAGTTGTTTTGGCGGATCCAGGGGGAGTGCTGGCGGCGCATGGTCACGCCCTACCTCATGTACTTGTTCATGAGCCTTTTGCTCCTGTCCGTGCAGGCGATCATTCCCGATGAAAATTCCGTTGTCGAGATCGTCCTCGGCGTCATCTGTATTTTGGGCGGGGGATTCTTCAACGCCCACCTTCTCTACCACACGGGCATTTTGCACTACGATAACTTCATCACGGGCAATATCCACAGGAGAAATGCCCTCTATGGGATCCAATCGGGCGGCGACCACCGCCCCGAGCGGGAATTCCGCCCGTGGGAGGGCTTCTATATCGGGCTTCTCATCAGTCTGCCCGTCCTGATCCTCGGCATCTTCGCCCACTACTTCTACAGCGTCGCGAGCCTCTTTTTCATGATGTTCGCGGGCTGGGCGATCATTCCCATCGCCTGGTTCGGCACCGCGGAGGGGGGAGGACTTCTCGTCGATCCCCTCTGGTCTCTGCTCTTCATGATCATGCCCATTCTCATCAGCGGGGTCGCCTATCTCGTCGGCGCATTGGTCGAAAAGCGCAGGAAGGCGAACGGTGCCGCGCACGATGAGAAGATCAAAGAGGCGGGGAAAAAGAAATGAGGATCATCGCGGGGAAGCACCGCGGCCGCGTCCTTGCGGCCTTCGGCGAGCAGGACATCCGTCCCACGCCTGACCGCGTGAAGGAATCCCTCTTTCAGATCTTGTCGGGGTATCTCCGCGGCGCGAGGGTATTGGACCTCTTTGCGGGGAGCGGCGCGTTGGGCTTGGAGTGCCTTTCGCGCGGGGCGGAGGAAGTCATCTTCAACGACAGTTCCAAGGAGAGCCTCCTCGTCCTGAGGAAAAACCTCAATGCCTTCGGAGAGCGGGCGGAAGTCCTCAACATGGACTTCTCTTCCTGCCTCATGCGCGTCGGGGGGACGTTCGACCTCATCTTCTGTGACCCGCCCTACCGCCTCGACCTTGCCGAAGAGATCATGGGACGCGTCGAAGAGAGGGGACTTTTGCGGGAGAACGGCCTCATCGTCTATGAGAGCGAGAGGGAGATCCCCGTTTCCGCACCGTTTGAAATTGCCGATAAGAGAGAGTACGGAAGAGTGAAGATCTTCCTGCTCAAAAGGAGAGACGTTTGAAAAAGTGTATCTTTGCGGGGACGTTCGACCCCTTCACCGTCGGACATGCCGACACCGTAAAAAAGAGCCTCACCCTCTTTGACGAGGTCATCGTCGCCGTCGCCGAAAACAGGCGGAAAAACACGATGTTTACCGCCGCGGAGAGGAAGGAGATGATCGAAGAGGTCTTTCGCGGAGAACCCCGTGTCCGCGTCCTCGTGTGGGACGGGGTCATCGTGGACCTTCTCCAACGGGAAAATACGCCTTTCTATGTGCGGGGCGTCCGCAACGCCGTGGACTGCGCCTATGAGACGGACGATTTCTACGCGTCCAAGGACCTCTATCCCGCGCTCGTCACCCTTTTTTTGCCCGCAGAACAGGCGCACACGCACATTTCATCCACCCTTGTCAAAAATGCGATCGCATTCGGAACGCCCTTTGAAAGCTACGTTCCCAAGGCGGTCTACGACTATATTTTGAGGAAAAAATCCCATGTTCCAAAGACAAATTGAGATCCCGACCTTTGAAGAGATCCGCGCGGAACAGCCCGTATCTGCGGAGCTTGCCGCGATCAAGAGGGAGCGCGACGGGCTTGCGAAGGCCGTCATCACGGGGGAGAGCGACCGTCTCATCCTCCTCATCGGCCCCTGTTCCGCGCATGAGAGCGCGCCCGTGCTTGAATATGTGAAGCGGCTCGGCAAACTCAACGAGAAGGTCAAGGACAAGCTCGTACTGATCCCGCGCATCTACACCGCGAAGCCGCGGACGAGGGGCGTGGGCTACAAGGGCATGTTCACCCAGCCCGACCCCGAACACAAGGAGGACACGCTCAAGGGCATCCGCACCATCCGCTCCCTCCTTCTGAACGTCATCGAGGAGAGCGGGCTTTCCGCCGCAGATGAGATGCTCTATCCCGAAAACTACGCCTATGTGGAGGATCTTCTGACCTATGTCGCCGTGGGGGCGAGGTCGAGCGAAAACCAGATGCACAGGCTCGTTTCGAGCGGCATCGAACTCCCCGTCGGCGTCAAGAACTCCACGGGAGGCTCCATTCCCGTGCTTCTCAACTCCATCTTCGCCGCGCAAAGCCCGCAGGTCTTTAAGTATCACAATTGGCAGGTGGCGACGGAGGGCAATCCCTACGCCCACGCAGTGCTGCGCGGCATGGTCGATCAGTACGGAAACGACATCCCCAATTATCACTACGAGACGGTGATGCAGGTCGTCGAGGGCTACAACAAGACGGAGGGGGGGCTGAAAAACCCCGCCGTCATCATCGACGCCAACCACTCCAATTCGGGCAAGCGGTTCCGCCAGCAGATCCGTATCGTCGAGGAAGTCCTGCAAAACCGCAGCTATGACCGCGATTTCAAGAAGATCGTCAAGGGTTTCATGATCGAGAGCTTCCTCGTGGAGGGGTGCCAGAAGCACGACGTCGTGTTCGGCCAGTCCATCACCGACCCCTGTCTCGGATGGGAGGACACCGAACGCCTCGTCTGCGACATTGCAGATAAAACATAAGGAGAACTTATGACTAAGCTATACGCGACGCAGGCCGAGAAGGAGGCCGACCGTCCCGAATCGACGGGAAAGGTGAGCTGTCTCGGCCCGGAGGGCAGCTATTCACAGCTCGCCGCGCAGATCCTCTGCAAGGGGTATGAGGTCGTCCTCTGCCCCAACTTTCGGGATGCGGTCTCCAAACTTTTGGACGGAGAGACGGACTATGCGGTCCTGCCCGTCGAAAATTCGCTGAACGGCGGCGTTTTGCCCGTTTTGGACCTCCTTGCCGAGGCGGACATCTTCGGCGATGAGGAGTATATGCTCAAGATCGACCACCGCCTCGCGATGAAGGAGGGGACGGATCCCAAGGATATCGACACCATCTGTTCCAACGAGCAGGCCCTTGGGCAGTGCCTTGAATATTTGCAGAAAAATTTCCCCGCGGCCGCATATCTTGCGACCTCCTCCACGACGGAGAGCCTGAAGCGGCTCGACGCCCACACCGCGGGCATCGTCGGGGCGCATGTGAAGAGGGAGGGCGTCGTCCTCTCTTCGGAGAACATCGCCGATCTCAAACAGAATTTCACGCGCTTTTTGCGCTTTTCCAAGGGGGAACCCGCCCTCGACAGGCGTACTGCGATGATCTTTTTGTGCGCGGTCTGCGCCCACAGGCCGGGGGAACTTTTAGGGATGTTGAAGATCTTCCAGCGGTACGGGCTGAATCTCACGCGCATCGATTCCCGCCCCGTAAAGGATTCCTTCGGCCAGTACCGCTTCTTCATCGAATTTACAGGGGACGTCACCTCCGACCGCGTCAAGTCCGCCCTCGCCGAGATCAAGATCTACTGTTCCAATTACAGGCTGATCGGCGCGTACATGTGAACCCGCCCCGCGCGGCAGCCTCCCGACGCTACATGATCCAAAGCATCATGAGGAAGCAGAGGCCGCCTGCGGCGGCACCCTGAATGAATTTTACCGCAAGGAAAGGAAGCGGCTTCACCCCCGCCCGCGACAGGAATGCGATCTGTTGCACGAGGACGCACGCGCCGCCGAACGTCGTGAGGAAACAGCATGCCGCGGCGGAGAGGGGGGAGGGCGCGGCCGAAAACGCCTTGCACCCCGCCGTCATCTCCATGAGACCCCGCACCATTCCCTCGCAGAAGGGAGGCATCGGGGGGAGGAGGGAGAGGAGCATCTCCGAAAAGGCGTAGAAGAGGGCGATCGCGCCCCCGACGCAGAGAATAGAGATCACGGCGTTGTATAGACTGTCGGAGAGGGCGTTTCCGCTCACGTCCCGCGGGACAGGCGGGGCCTTCACGGGTTTTGCGAAGAGCCTCATCACAAAACATACGCCCCACACGGCGGCGAGATGACAGAGGAGCATCGCCCACCCGACGGCGGGAGAGCGGAACATTCCGCTTCCCACGGCTCCCACGAGGAACATCGGCCCGCTCGTCGAGGCGAGGCAGGACAGGCGAAAGGTCTCGTCCTTTCCGAGCCTGCCGCTCTCGTGCAGATCGAGTACCGCCCGCGCCCCCACGGGGTAGCCCGACAGCGCGGACAAAAGGGCGGCGCACCCGCCCGCGCCCGAGACCCCGAACACTTTGGAAAAGAGGGGAGAGAGCCTTTGAGACAGCCCCTCATAGAGGGACAGCCGCGTGAAGAGGGCGGTCAGGAAGAGGAAGGGGAACGTCGCAGGAAGGACGCACACCGCCCACAGCGAGATCCCGTCCGAGATCGCCCTCCCGTACTTCGTCGGGGAAGTGAGCAGGCAGATCATGGCAAAAAGTACGGGAAGCGCGGCAAAAAGCGATTTCAAAGTTTTTTTTCGGACCATGCTAAAACATACGCAAGGGAGGAGAAAAGTATGAAAAAAACATTGGGGTTTGCCCTCGGGGCAGGCGGATCGAGGGGGATCGCGCACATCGGCTTTTTACAGGCCATCGACGAGGCGGGCATCCGTCCCGACTATGTGACGGGCTGTTCCATGGGGGCCATTGTCGGCGCACTGTACAGCGCGGGCATTTCGCCTGCGGCGATGAAGGAGCGCGTCCTTTCGCTCAAAATGGGCGATCTCACCGCGATCAACCTCTCTCCGTTCCGAATGAACGGCCTCATGACCATGAAAAAGGCCCGCAAGGTCGTCCTTGAACTCATGGGGGAGGAAAAGGAGTTCGACGCCCTGCAGATCCCCTTTGCCTGCGTCGCGACCGACCTCGTGGAGGGTAAACCCGTGATGTTGAACAGCGGGAACGTCATCGACGCCGTCCTTGCGTCCGCATCTATCCCCGGTGTGTTCACGCCCGCCGTTTTCGGCGGCTATCCGTTGCTCATCGACGGCTGTATCACCGAGCGCGTCCCGACGCGGGAATTGAACAAAATGGGTGCGGAAGTCATCATCGCGGTGGACGTCCTCGGCGACCTCATCATGGAGCGGGAACCGACGGGAAGGCTCGTCAACACCGTCCTCCGCGTCATCGACATCATGGACACCCGCGCCACCCGCCAGAAGAGGCTGATGCGCGAACACGTCGCCCTTTGGCTCGACCCGAAGCTCGGCGACATGGACCAATATGCACTGAAAGATGTTGAATTTGCCTACAACAAGGGATATGAACTCGGAAAGAAGAAGGCAAACAAGATCAGACAGCTCGTGGGGGAATGATGGATCTTTTTGATTTTAACGACAACGAAGAGAAGGCGAAGCCGCTAGCGGAGCGCATGCGGGCTTCCACATTCAAGGATTTTGTGGGGCAGAGCCATATCGTCTCGGAAGGCTCCCTGCTTCGCCGCGCTATCTCGCTCGACAGGCTCGGAAGCTGTATCTTCTGGGGGCCGCCGGGGTGCGGAAAGACGACGCTCGCCAACATCATCGCCGCGCAGACGAACGGCGAATTTATCAAGCTGAACGCCGTCTCCTCGGGGGTCGCGGACGTCAAAAAGGCCGTGGAAACGGCGCGGAACAACCTCAAAATGTACGGAAAGCGGACCTATCTCATGCTTGACGAGTGCCACCGCTTCAACAAAACGCAGTCCGATTCCCTCCTGCCCGCCATCGAGCAGGGGACCATTCTCTTCATCGGCTCCACGACGGAAAATCCCTACGCCTCCATGACGCCCGCGATCGTTTCGCGGTGCCGCGTCTTTGAATTTCTGCCCCTCACGACGGAGGAGATCCGCGGGGCCATCGTCAAGGCTCTCGGCGACAAGCGGAAAGGGCTTGGAAGCTATGCGGCAACGGTGGACGAGGACGCGCTCGACCACATCGCCTTCACCGCCTCGGGGGACCTGAGGACGGCCTACAACGCCTTGGAATTGGCGGTCCTGACGACCCCGCCCGACAGCGAGGGGAGGATCCATGTGACCCTTTCCGACGCGGAACAGTCCATTCAGCGCAAGGCCCTCAGCTATAACGAGGACTTATATTACGACATTCTTTCGGCCTTCTGCAAATCCCTCCGCGGGAGCGATGCGGACGCCGCGCTCTACTACGCCTTCCGCCTCATCGAGGGAGGATGCGACCCGCTCCTCGTCTTTCGCCGCCTCATCGCGCACTCCGCCGAGGACGTCGGTCTTTCCGACCCCCGCGCCCTCATCATGGCGACGTCGGCTCTGACTGCCTTTCAGAATATGGGCGCGCCCGAGGGCTTTTTGCCCCTCACAGAGGCAATTATCTACGTCTGCGAGACCGAAAAGAGCAATTCCGTCGTCATGGCTCTCGATTCCGCACGGGAGGCCGCGCGGGAGAGCAAGGACGACGACATTCCCAAGTACCTCCGCGATAGCTCTAACGGAAGCAGGGAGATGAAGGCGGAGAGTGCGAAGTACAAATACCCGCACAGCTACGGCGGCTGGGTCAAACAGCAGTATCTCCCCGATTCCCTCAGGGACGCCGTCTTTTATCACCCCTCCGACAAGGGGTTCGAAGCCGAGATCAAGCGCATTCGGGAGAAAAAGGGGAAGAAGTGACAGTCTCTTTATAAAAGCCGCAAAAAAAGACGCCGAAGCGTCTTTTTTTGCGGCATTCAGAGTACCGTTGCCGCGAGGGATAGAGAACTGACAAGGCTTCCCGCGACTGCGATAAGAATGATGATGTAGAGCAGGATGATGCACATTTCCACGATACTGATGATCAGCCCTGCGAGCGCGAGACCTGCACCGCCCTCATTTCTCTCTGTACACTGTTTCCGCGCAACGATGCTACAGATCAGGCCCGCGAGGGGGACAAGGAAGGAGAGAACGAATCCAACGATTGCAAGGACGTTGGTCTTTTTGGCCGCAGACGTGTTGTCTGCAATGGCACTTTCGGTTTTTACACCGCAGTTCGGGCAGACATCGGCATAGTCGCTTATTATAGTATTATAAAAGCGCAAAACACCACAACATCTTGTGGTGTTTTGCGCTGGCGCAGAGACGGGGATTTGAACCCCGGGACGATTCACCACCGTCACACGATTTCCAATCGTGCTCCTTAAGCCACTCAGACATCTCTGCAAAGACAATGGTTATTTTACACCAAATGCCCGTAAAAAGCAACCGATTTTTATGACTTTTGTAAAAAATCTTTTGTCCGCCTCGCCAAAGTATGCTATAATGGAAAAAGCCCGAAGAACTTATGTTGCTCTGCGGATCAGTGAAAGCCTTTTCCGCTTCGCCGATCCTAAGAAGAGTGTTCGGGCACCAAGAACCTCTGAAAGGAGAAAACCATGAATTATACGCTCATCACGGGTGCGTGCGGGGGGCTTGGCGGCGCGTTCACGGAAATTCTCGCCGAGAGTGGCTCGCCGCTCTTTCTCACGGGGAGGAGCGAAGAACGTTTGACCGCACTTCAAGCCTCTTTGAAAGGAAAATATCCCGCCCTTGAGACGGAGGTCTTTCCGTGCGATCTGCGGAGCGAGGCGAGCCGCGCGGCTCTCTTTGAATACGCCGACGGCAGGGGCATCATATTCGACCGCCTCATCTATGTCGCGGGCGTGGACACGCAGATGCCCTTTGAACAGTATGACGAGGGGCGGATCCTCACGCAGATGAGGGTCAATTTCGAGGGAGCGGCCTCCCTTATCAGGAGCTTCCTCAGCAGGTCGCCGCTGGACGGAAATACGGAGATCCTCTGCATCGGGAGCGTGACGAGCATCCTGCCCGAGCCGTATTTCGCGCTGTACGCCGCCACGAAGAAGGGGCTTGAGTACTTCTGCATGGCCCTCCGCACCGAACTGAAAGGACGGGCGAAGGTGACCGTCGTACTCCCCGGGAGCATGCGGACGCGGGAGGACATCACAAGGAGCATCGACGCGCACGGAGGGTACAGCCGCCTGACCGTTCTGCCCCCGAAGAAGGTCGCGCTGAGGGCCATGAACGCCGTCCGCAAGAACAAGATGCGCGTCATCATCGGGTCCTGGAACAAGCTGACGAACTTCGGCTCCCACCTCATTCCTCTGTCGTGGCGCATGCACTTTGCCGCGAAGATATGGAAGGGGACCCAAAAGGATTTTTACGGGGAATGAAATCTATCGCATAAAAAAACGCCGCCCTTTTGTCAAGTTCGGGGCGACGGTTTTTTTATTTCTTTTTCTTCCATTCCTCTTCCTCCTCGGCGGAGGTGAAGTCAAATTCGATATTTTCGTTCCTCTCCCGCAACGCCTTCACGAAATCGCCGAACCAGCTCTCCTTGACGACGATGACGGCGTATTCGTTCTTCATGTCGTCAAAGTACACCGCGAGCCGTCCCGAACCCATGAAGTGCCGCACGGAGCGGATCTTTTTGAGGGAGTAGCGCGTCTTGATGAGGCCGAATTGCTGAATGAGTTCGTCGTCCGTGATGACGTACTGTGAGCGGATGAGCATGGCGACGGTGAGGACGAAGAGCAGCCCGCAGACGAAGAACATCAGGATATATTTGAGCCAATCCCAAACGGAGTCGATCGGTCCCTTCAAAAAGTCGATGAACTGCCAAAGCGTCAGCCCGATCCCCGCCGCGCAGAGCAGAAGCAGGAGAACGAGGACCAACTTCATCATCACAGAGAACTGAAAGGGGAATTTCTCATTGGGAGTTTTTTGAGGCGACTGTTTCATACCACAAAGTATAAATGAAATTTTCCGAAAAATCAACGATTTTGCAAATGGGTCTTGAAAAAGTTTTCTTTGTATCGTATAATGGGGACAGAGGGCAGGCAGAAACGGTGCCTTGGCCGAAAGAGAGGACCCATGACGTTTCAGGAAACGAAAAGTATCATCGATCTTACTCCCTACCCGCGCCCCGCGCTTCTCGGGGAAGCCGAAAAAGAGACGTACTGCAACGACCTGCTCAAATATCTTCTCAGGGAGCAGGGGCTTATCGCGGCGTTCAACGCTCCCTATGAAAAGAGAAGGGACACCATACGGCGCATCATGAACAGGCGGATGCCGCTCCCCGTTCCGCAGGAGATCCTGACCATTCAGGACAGCCTCTTCTGGACGGAGAGCGTGGAGAGGGGCATCCTGACGGAGAAGGACCTGCCCTTCGGCGAGTACGGCTTCGGCGTCTGGCAGGGGGACATCACGCGGCTTGGGGTGGACGGCATCGTCAACGCGGCCAATTCCGCGCTCCTCGGCTGTTTTTTGGCGGGGCACAACTGCATCGACAACGTTATTCATTCCTTTGCTGGGATGCAGCTTCGGGACGACTGCGCCAAACTCATGGCGTTTCAGGACAAAGAGGAGGAATGTGGCGGCGCAAAGCTCACGCGGGCATACAACCTGCCGAGCAAGTACGTTCTGCATACTGTGGGGCCGATGATCGCGGGCGAACCCTCGCGGGAGGACCGTGGCGCGCTCCGCTCCTGCTATATTTCCTGTCTCAACCTCGCGGAGGAGGCGGGCCTTCAGAGCGTCGCATTCTGCTGTATCTCCACTGGCGTGTTCAATTTTCCCCGTGAAGCGGCGGCTGAGATCGCGACGGGTGCCGTTCTCAATTGGAAGATGCGCACAAGGAGCAAGATGAAGGTCCTCTTCAACACATTCTTGCCCGCAGATACAGAACTTTACAACAATATCCTGAAATTTGCACAGATACAGTGAAGCCCCGCGGGGGATTCCGAGATAAAAGGTGGACCATGAAATACGTCATCGCATTGGACGCAGGCACGACGAGCATCCGCGCCTTTCTCTATGATACCGAGAAGGGCATGTTTGTCCACGGTGCCCAACAGGAAGTTGAAAGCAAATATCCCTTCCCGGGGTGGGTGGAGCAGGACGCCAACGAAATCTATTTCAAGGCGGCCTATGTCCTCAACGACTGTCTCGCCTTCGCCAAGGGTAAGGCGGCGGGGATCGGCATCACGAACCAACGCGAGACGGTCGTGCTGTGGAACAGGGAGACGGGCGAACCCGTCTGTCCCGCGATCGTCTGGCAATGCAGGCGGACGAGCGACTTTTGCAAAAATATGCCGCGGGACGTCGTGCAGATCGTGCGGGAGAGGACGGGGCTGACGAACGACGCCTACTTTTCGGCGAGCAAGATCCGCTGGGTGATCGACCATGTTCCCGCCGCGCGGACCCTCCTCAAGGAGAAAAAGCTCTGCGCGGGCACCATCGACAGCTATCTCATCTTCAAACTGACGGAGGGAAAGACCTTTGCGACCGACGTGACGAACGCCTCGCGCACGATGCTCTACGATATTCACAGGCTCGACTATGACGAGGATCTTCTCAAATTCTTCGGCATTCCGCGCGAAATTTTGCCAGAAGTGAGGGCGTCGGACGCCGATTTCGGAACGGCGAACGTCGGAGGCAGTAAGGTCGCACTCGCGGGCGTCGCGGGGGACCAGCAGTCCGCGCTCATCGGGCAGGCCGCGCTCACGGAGGGCGAGGGGAAGATCACATACGGCACGGGGCTGTTCCTGCTCTTCCATACGGGGGAGCGTTGCATCGCCTCAAAGAGCGGACTTCTCTCCACTATTGCCTATAAAATACGCGGAAAGACGTGCTACGCGCTCGAGGGGAGCGTATTCCACGCGGGATCCTCCGTCCAGTGGCTGCGCGACGGGCTGGAGATCCTGCCCTCCTCTGCGGAGAGCGAGAGGATCGCGCTCTCGGTGCCCGATGCGGGCGGCGTCTCCTTTGTACCCGCATTCACAGGCCTCGGGGCACCCCATTGGGACAGCGAGGCGAGGGGAATGCTCACGGGGATCACGCGGGGGACGACGCGGGCGCACATCGTCCGCGCTGTGCTGGAGAGCATCGCTTGCGGCGCGAGGGAACTCCTCGACTGCATGACGAAGGACAGCGGGATACTCTTGAAGGAGATCAAGTGCGACGGCGGCGCGTCGCAGAACAACTTTTTGATGCAATTTCAGGCGGACGTACTCGGCACCAACGTCAATCGGCCGCGGGAGAGGGAAAGTACGGCCCTCGGCGCGGCATACCTCTGCGCATGCGCCAAAGGTCTCATGGAGTTCGGCGACATCCCCGCGAGGCGGGAGTGCGAGAGAGTGTTCGTCCCGAAGGCAAAAAGGGAGGCGAAGAAGATCTATGACGCCTATCTGATCGCCGAAAAGCGGGCAATGATGCACTTTGATTTGTAAAAAATCAAAATTTACATAGTACTATGTCAGACATAATAAGCCGTTTTTGAGGGGAAAACTCTCAAAAGCGGCTATTTTCACAAAAAAAAGCGCCTCTTCATACGATGATTTGCACCCCGTGTCAACGGGGGCGGGAGGTGCTTGTTTGGGGAAATATTTCGGGACAGACGGCTTCCGCGGTAGGGCAAACGAGACGCTAACGGCGATCCATGCCTTCCGCGCGGGCCGTTTTTTGGGCAGATATTTTTCACGCGGGACGCGGGCGAGGATCCTCGTCGGAAAGGATACGAGGCTCTCCTCGTACATGTTCGAATATGCCTTTACGGCGGGTGCGACGGCGTCGGGGGCGGACGTCTATCTGCTCCATGTGACGACGACGCCGTCCGTCTCCTATCTCACGCGGACGGAGGGATTCGACTGCGGCGTGATGATCTCCGCCAGCCACAATCCATATTCCGACAACGGCATCAAGCTCTTCAATTCGGGCGGGGAAAAGCTCGAAGAGCATGTTCTCTGTCGCGTCGAAGAGTATCTCGACGGGGGGAATATCCCCCTTGCGACGGGCGAGGACATCGGGCGGACCGTGGACTTCGTGGCGGGCAGGAACCGCTATCTCGCCTACCTTCTCACGCTGTCCCGCGCCTCGTTCCGCGGTATGCGCGTGGGGATCGACTGCGCAAACGGCAGCGCATGGCAGATCGCAAAGACGGTCTTTGACGCGCTCGGGGCGCGCGTCATAGCGATCGGTGCGGAGCCGAACGGCACAAATATCAACGAAAATTGCGGTTCCACCCATATTTCCGCACTGCAAACGCTCGTGATCGAGCGGAATCTTGACGTTGGGTTTGCATTCGACGGGGATGCCGACCGCTGTATCTGCGTGGATGAGCGGGGAGACGTCGTTGATGGCGACGGCATTCTCTATCTCTCCGCCCGCGCCATGAAGAACCGCGGGGAGCTTGACGGGAACGGCGTCGTTGCGACGGTGATGAGCAATTTAGGGCTTGAGGAGAGCCTTGCAAGGGACGGAATTTCTCTCCTGCGGTGCGACGTCGGGGATAAGTTCGTACACGACGAACTCGTCTCGAGCGGCTACATGCTCGGCGGCGAGCAGTCGGGGCACATCATTTTCCGCAAGGTCTCCGCGACGGGCGACGGCATTCTCACGGCACTCAAAGTCATGGAGACGATGCTCGAAAACAAGTGCCCGCTCTCCTGTCTCCTCGAGGGATTTGTTCGCATTCCGCAGTACATAAAAAACGTCAAAGTCGCGGACAAAGGGGCCGTTTTGCGGGATGAAGGGGTACAAAATGCCCTTAAAAAGGCAAAAGTCGCCCTTGTCGGCGGGAGGATCCTGCTCAGACCGTCGGGGACGGAACCCCTGATCCGCCTCCTCGCCGAGGGGGAGGACGGCCGCCTCTGCGCGGAAGTTCTCGGCGAGTTGGAACGCGCGATCCTGCACGTCGGGGAGGCGCTCTGATGTGCGGGATCGTCGGCTATCTCGGGAAGAGACAGGCCGCACCCGTCCTCATCGAGGGGCTGTATCAGCTCGAATACCGCGGCTATGATTCGGTGGGGATCGCCGTATTTGACGGAAAAAAGCTCCGCGTCGTCAAAAAAACGGGACTTGTCAGGGAGATCGAGACGGCGCGGCAAGCGGTCGGACGGGTGGGCATCGGCCATACCCGCTGGGCGACGCACGGCGACGTCACCGTCGAAAATGCGCATCCGCACACATACGGCAACATCGCGCTCGTCCACAACGGCATCGTCGAAAACGCCGCAAAACTCAGGGAAGAGTGCGAGGAGAGGGGCGAGGCGTTTTATTCGGACACCGACAGCGAGGTCATCGCCCACCTCATCGCGGCGGAATATCACGGCGACCTGCTCGAGGCCGTCATCAGGGCGTGCGGGAAGATCGTCGGTTCCTACGCTGTCGCCGTATTCTGCGAGGATGAACCCGAGCGGCTCGTCTGTGCGAGAATGCGCAGTCCTCTGATCGTCGGGAGGGCAAAAGAGGGGCTTGTCGTGGCGAGCGACATTCCCGCCGCGGCGGAGGAGGGGGCGGTGCTGTACTCCCTTGAGGACGGCGAGTTCGCCTCCCTTTCGGGAGATGAGATCTTCATCTGCAACGCCGCGAAGTCCAAGATCAAAAAGGAACCCATAGAATTCTCGGAAGAGGGGAGGGCCGATCTTGGTGCCTACCGTCACTTCATGCGCAAGGAGATCGATGAGATCCCCGTCGTTTTGAGGGATTCAAGGGAAGAAATCGCAAGAAACTTTTGTTTTTCGGACTTTTGCAAAGTACTATGTCAGACAGAGTATATCCAAATCGTCGCCTGCGGGACGGCTTACCACAGCGGTCTGTGCTTTCAGGCCGCGTTGGAGCGCGTCTGCCGCGTTCCCGCCGACGTCTTTATCGCAAGCGAATACCGTTACATGGATCCGATCGTGCGCAAGGGCACTCTTCTCATTGCGATCAGCCAGAGCGGAGAGACGGCCGATACGCTTGCCGCCGTCCGTCTCGCAAAGCGGAGGGGTGCGCACATCGCCGCTGTCGTCAATGTAAAGTATTCCTCGCTCGCCCGCCTTGCGGATACCGTCCTCTTCACGCAGGCGGGGCGGGAAGTCGCCGTCGCCGCGACGAAGAGTTTCAACGCCCAGCTCATGGTTTTATATTTGATCGTTGCGGCCATGGCCTCGATCAAGGGGAAGCGTTCGCCGACGCTCAAGGGATTTGAGAGCAAGGCGGCCCGCGCGATCGCGGCGGGGGAAGCGGTGCAGAGCTGGGTCCCGTACTTTGCGGGGGCAAAGAGCGCGTACTTCATCGGTCGCGGGGAGGATATGTGCGTCGCTCTCGAGGGTAGCCTCAAACTCAAGGAGATCTCCTATCTTCCGAGCGAGGGATATGCGGCGGGCGAACTGAAACACGGCACGCTCGCCCTCATCGAGCCATATACGCCCGTCGTCGCAGTTCTCATGCGGCGGGACATTGCAGAAAAGACGATGAATGCCGTCCATGAGGCCTATTCTCGGGGCGCGAGCGTCTTTCTTGTCACCTGTTTTGAGGAATATTGCGGGGGAAAGGAGATCACGGCCTCTGTGCTTCTCCCGAAGTGCCCGCCCGTCTTTTCGCCCATTCTCTCCGTCATTCCGCTCCAACTTCTGGCGTACTATACGTCCCTCGCCCGCGGGAACGACCCCGATAAGCCGAGGAACCTCGCTAAAAGCGTCACTGTGGAATAAAAAAAGAGGGATCGCGTACTCTGCGCGGTCCCTCGTTGCATTTTTATCCGATGCGTCTGACAAAGGGATGATAGCCGAGGATCGTTTCGATCTCATCGAGGGCGTCGGCGGGGATCGTGAACCCGCTCGCCTGAACGTTGCTCTCGAGCTGTTTCATCTTGCTCGCGCCCGTGATGACCGTCGTGATCTGTTTCAGGCGCAGGATCCACGCCAGCGCGAGTACGGAGAGGGGAATATTCAGCCCCTCGGCGACTTTCAGGAGCTTTTCGACTTTGCCGAGGTTTTCCTCGGTGAGGAGGTTGTTGATCTGCCTGTCCGCCTGCCATGTAGCGCGGGAACCCTCGGGAAGGGGCATTCCCTTGCGGTATTTGCCCGTCAGAAGTCCCTGCGAGAGCGGGGAGAAGGGGGTGATGCCGACGCCGAACCGCTCGCAGATGCCGACGATCTCATCCTCGATATAGCGATCGACCATGTTGTATTGCGGCTGGATGACGGAGAGAGGGCGGTTGCCGTCGCGCTGTGCCGTCAGGATCGCCTCGACGATCTGCGCGGGCGTCCATTCCGAGACGCCGTAATAGAGGATCTTGCCCTCTTTTACGAGGTCGGAGAGGACTTCGACCGTCTCCGCAACGGGGGTCGTGGGATCAAAGCGGTGACAAAAATAGAGATCGAGGTAGTCCAGCCCCATATTTTTGAGCGTGTTTTCGAGCTGTTCCTTGATGTGTTTGCGGCTGCAGCCCCACTCGTTCGCGCCCCGCCCCATGGGGAAAAAGACCTTGGAGGAGACGACGTATTCGCTCCGCCGATGCTCTTTGAGGACTTTGCCGAAAAACCGCTCCGCTTCGCCGCCCGAGTAGGCGTCCGCGCAGTCGAAGAAGTTCACGCCGAGGTCGAAGGCCCTGTCGATCGTCTCCTTGGCGGTGGCGACGGCAGAGGCGTCCGAAAGGTCGGTGACCCAGCTCCCGAGTGCGACCTCGGAGAGTTTGAGGCCCGTTTTTCCCATGTTCCGATACTTCATAATGGCTCCTTTTTCAATTTTATCAAGTTGATGCGGCGTCGGGGCCGCTCATCAGTTTCTGCTCCTCTTTTTTGTATGACCGCTTCATGAGAATGGGCGTGAGAATGGAGGAGAGCAGGATGATGACGATGACAAAGGGATAGATCGCGGGATCGACAAGACCCGAGGCGACGCCCTTTTCGGTACAGATCAGCACGACTTCCGCGCGGACCATCATGCCGATGCCGACGCGGAAACTGTCACGGAAGGAGAATTTGCACATCTTTGCGCCGAGACCGCAGCCGAGGAGTTTCCCGAGAAGGCCCGCTGCGACGAACACGAGGCCGAACCCGAGAAAGCGCAGACTGATCGAGGCGAAATATTCGATGTTGCTCATTCCGATGAAGGCGAAGAAGATGGGGGAAAAGATGAGGTACCCCATCTCGTCCACCTTGCTCTCCACATAGGGGGTCTCCGAGAGCGTCCCGCCGAGGAGGATGCCCGCGATGTATGCGCCCGTGATGTCCGCGACCCCGAAGAGCTTTTCGGCGGCATAGGCATAGAGGAAGCACGCCGCGAGGGAGATGATGGGGACCCTTCTGTTGTGCGGGGCCTTGCGCTCCATCAGGTCAAAGAGTTTCCTCAGCCCGACGCCGACGGCGATCGCGGCGATGAAGAACAAGATGATCTTGATGACGACGAGACCCGCCCCGGGGGAAAACCAGTCCCAGCCGCCGCCCCCGTTCGAACCCGAAAATCCCGTGAGGATAGAGAGGATGACGATGCCGATAACGTCGTCGATGACGGCCGCGGCAACGATCGACGTGCCGACTTTGGAGTCGAGTTTGCCGAGTTCCTTCAAGACGGCCACGGTGACGGAGACGGAGGTCGCCGTCAGAATGGCACCGTAGAAGAGCCAGTTCAGCGCGTTCTCTCCCGGCCGGCGGAAGAGAAATGCAACGAGCGTCCCAAGCCCCATGGGGACGATGACCCCGAGCGAGGTGATGACGATCGCCGCGACGCCCGTCTGTTTCAGCTTTTTGAGGTCGGTGCCGAGGCCCGCGGAGAACATGATGAGTACGACGCCGATCTTGCTCATCACTTTCAGGAAAAATGTGACCTGTTCCCCGAAGAAGGCCTCCTGAAGAGGGGGCCAAGGGATGTATTGCAACAGCCCGATGAGGATCCCCGCGACGAGCATTCCGAGGACCGCAGGCATGCCGCACTTGTGCGCACCGAGACCCATCAGCTTCGAGAGGAGCAGGATCACGGCGAGGGGGAGAAGAATTTCAAACGCTTCCATATTCTGCCTTACTTCAACTTCTATGACAACCTAATCTATTATAGTCTTTTTCTGTCGAAAAGCAACTTTTTCGGGGCGTTTCATGAAATAAAATCCACAAAATTCTTATTTTCGGGCAATGCTTTCGGGGAACTGCTTGCTATTTTCCATGGGGTATGCTATAATATGATAGATGTTGACAAATACCCTGCCTGTCTCTGAAATGCAGGCAAGACAGATGAATCCCGTCGTCCTTGCCTTCGTGGGGGACGCCGTCTATACCCTCCTCGTGCGGGAGAGGCTGGCCCTCTCCTCGGGGGAAAAGACGGGCGCGCTCAACAAGCGGGCGTCCGAACTCGTCTCTGCCCGCGGGCAGAGCGGGCTTTTGGAGAAGATCCTTCCCGCGCTCACCGAGGAAGAGACGGAGATCTATCACCGCGGCAGGAACGCAAAGAAGCCCACCAAGAGCAAGAACGCGAGCGTGGGCGAATACGCGCGGTCCACGGGGTTCGAGGCCGTCATCGGCTATCTCTACCTCACAGGCAGGACAGAGCGCATTGAAGAACTGTTCTTTTGAGTAAATTTTCCGCGCTACGCACTTCATTTGCTCGCACAAAGGGGGAACGATTTGAAAACCGAAGGCAGAAACGCCGTTTTGGAACTTCTCAAGACGGACAAGACGATCGATAAAATATTGCTCGAAAAGGGGGCGCAGGGGACGCTCGGCAAGATCTTTGCGGAGGCGCGGAGGAAGGATATCCGCGTCCAGTTCGTCGATCGCGCCGTTCTCGACAGGGAGAGTGCGGAAAAGCGTCATCAGGGCGTCATCGCCTTTACAACGGACTTTACCTACGCAGATCTCTACGACCTCTGCGGGGGGGAGGATAGCCTCATCATTCTCTGCGACGGCATCGAGGACGTCCATAACCTCGGCTCCATTTTGCGGGTCGCCGAATGCGCGGGCGCGGACGGCGTCGTCATTCCCAAGGCAAAGGGGGCGGCTGTGACGGAGGCGGTCGTCCGCATCTCCGCGGGCGCGGCGGAGCATATCCCCGTCGCAAAGGTCTCCTCTGTCAACTCCGCCATCGACGCGCTCAAGGAGCGCGGCTATTGGGTCTACGGTTTGGAGGCGGGCGGAGAGAGCATCTACGACAACCGTCTGACGGGCAAGATCGCTCTCGTTGTCGGCGGGGAGGACAGCGGCGTGAGGCGTCTCACGCGGGAAAAATGCGACAAGATCCTGTCCATTCCGCTCTTCGGAAAGGTAAATTCGCTCAATGCGTCGGTCGCGTTGGGCATTGCGGTATATGAGGTCGTGCGTGCAAGAATTCAAAAATGAAAGCGACGAATCGCTCGTCCTTCGGGCGCAAAAGGGGGAGACGGCCGCGACGGAAGAGCTGCTCCTCCGCTATAAAAACGCCGTCCGTGCGCGCGCCCGCAAATTTTTTTTGCAGGGCGGGGAGACCGACGACCTCGTGCAGGAGGGCATGATCGGGCTTCTCACTGCGATCGGTGCGTTTGACCCCTCCGCGGGAAAACGCTTCAAAAACTTCGCCTATCTCTGCGTGACGCGGCGCATCTATGACGTCCTGCGCACGGCGGGGAAGCAGACCAGCTCTTTCGGGGACGTCGATCCCGACACCGTGGAGAGCGGGGATTCGCCCGAAGAATTTCTCCTCGACGACGAATCGGAAAAGGAGATCCGCTCCAAACTTTTGAAGGTGTTGAGCGACTTCGAATTCCGCGTGATGACGATGTATCTCGACGGAATGAGCTATGCGGAGATCTCCGACGCGACGGGCAAGGAGATCAAGAGCATCGACAACGCCCTGGCGCGTGCGAAGAGGAAACTCATCGGCTATCTGAAATGATCTACCCGCTTCGGACAAAGAGAATGAGATAAATCATGTCAGCGAACTACTATTTTTACATTCAGGCCATACAATTTGTCCTCTTATGCTTTGCACTGTTTGCGGCCTATGCGACGTATAAGAACAGGGTCGTTTCCTACCTCGCCGTCTATGGCGTCGCGCTCTGGTTTTTCGTGTTCAAATTTGTACGCTTCTTCACGTCGCACACCCTGCCGCTGGACATCAGTGCGATCTGCTACTGCCTGTACAGCGTCTGCCTGTTCGTGCCGATCCGTCCGCTCAAAGTTGTCGCGGCGCAGTTTTCGGCACTCTGCGGGGTGATCTACGGGCTTGTCTTTCTCTCCCTTCCGCAGGTGTTCTGTGCGAGGGACCCCGAGATCACGACGGTCCTCTGGACGATCACCAACCATTCCCTGCTCTTTTTCGGCGGACTTGCGATGATGGGGCACGTCTCCTTCAAAAAGACGGATCTCCTCTGGACGGCACTCTCTTTGGCGGCAATGATCGCCTACATAGAGGTCTGTGTGGCAAAGGGCGTTGCAGAGGGGAACGCCGTCTTTTCAAAGATCATCGACGGGACCGTGATCCTCATCGGCGCACCATCGGTCCCGCTGACATGGTGGTACTACATGCTCTACTATTCCGTTGTATTCATTCTGCTCGGGCTATGGCTCGCGTTGACCTATGCCGTCAACCGCCGCGTCATTCCCCCAAAAAAGAAAGTCGGTTTTTTTGCCCTATAAGGAGGAAAAGGAATGCACCTTTCGCTGTATCGGAAATTCCGTCCGCAATCATTCGATGAGATGGTGCGGCAGGAACATGTCGTTCGCATCCTCAAAAATCAGATAGAGAGCGGGTCGGTCGGCCACGCCTATCTCTTTACGGGGCCGCGCGGGACGGGCAAGACGACCGTCGCCCGCATCTTTGCGCGCGCGATCAACTGCGAGGCTCCCGTCAACGGTTCGCCCTGCGGGAAGTGCCCGACTTGCCTTGCCCTGCGCGACGGCTCGCTCGACGTCACGGAGATCGACGCCGCCTCCAACAACGGGGTGGATCAGATGCGCGACCTCCGCGAGAAGGTCCAATATCCGCCCGTCAACGGCAAATATAAAGTTTACATCATCGACGAAGTTCACATGCTGACGGACAGTGCCTTCAACGCGCTACTGAAAACGCTCGAGGAACCGCCCGCGCACGCAGTGTTCATTCTCGCGACGACGGAGCCGCAAAAACTCCCCGCGACCATTCTCTCCCGCTGTATGCGGCTGGATTTCAAGCTCATTCCCGAGGAGGACCTCGAAAAGCATCTGATGCGCATTCTCGACGGGATCGGCAAAAAGTACGAGAGGGAGGCCGTCTCCGCCATTGCCCGCGCCGGCGCGGGGAGCGACAGGGACATGCTCTCCATCGCCGAGATGTGCATCGCCTATTCGGACGCACTCACCTATGACGGCGTTACGGCTGTCCTCGGCGCGGCGGACTTCCATGTCACCTGCGGGCTGGTGTCCGCCCTGCTCAAAGCCGACGCGGCGGACGCAGTCGGGCGGACGGAGAGCATCCTCTCCGAGGGTAAGGCCGTGGGCGTCCTCGTGAGAAACGTGTTGGAGCTTTTGAATCAGGTCTTGGTCGCCAAAACCTGCGCTTCGGCGGAAAAACTTCTCTCCCTGCCCCGTGAACTCTTCAAGGAGGTCAAAGCACTCGCGGACGGGGCCGACGGCAAGGCGATCTTGCGGGCGACGGAGATCTTGGCAAAGACGGAGAATGAACTCCGCTACACTGCTTCGCCCCGTATCGTCTTGGAGACGGCGATCGTGCGCATCGCAACGCCGTCGCAGGACTACGACATCGACGCGCTCCTCGTCCGCATGAACGCGCTCGAAAAGGAGCTGAACGCGTTGAAACAGACGGGGGTCCCCGTCTTATCGACGCCCGCGCCGACAAAGACGCCCGCGCTCGGAGCCATAAAGACGCCCGAACCCGTATCGGGACCCGCATCCGAACCCGCGCCCGAGCCGAAGCCCCAAACGGAGGACGGAGATCTTCTTCCGCCCCCGCCCGAGGAGCCGATGTTTGAGGAGGCCTATTTTTCGGACGGGCCGGACGCATCCCCGGATCGGGAGACCGCAGAGGCACCGAGAACGGCAGAGCGGAGGGAACCGCCCGCAGCGACGCCCGCTTCGCCCGCGCTGGCGGCCGCACCCGTTATAGGGGTGCCGAAGGACGCGATGACGGCGTTCGGAATGTTTATGCGGACGCTCCGCAAGACCTGCCGCAACGGGGTCCTCGTCACCATCTGCTCCGATCTCGAAGCGGAATTCGAGGGCAGTCTGTTCGTCCTCTTCACCGATAACGAGACCGTTTTCCGCTCCCTGAAGCGGGAAGAACACACCGCGGCATTGGGGCAGGCCCTTTCGCAGATCGGCATTTCCGAGTTCGAGGTCAGGAAGAAGGGGCAGCCCGCGGAGGACGGCGGCATTGAACAACTGAAACGGGATTTCAAAGATTATCCGATAGAGCTGAAATAAAGGAGGAAACAAATATGGCATACGGCAGAGGCGGCGGAATGGGAGGCATGGGCGGCATGCAGAATCTCATGAAGCAGGCCCAAAAGATGCAGGAAGAGATGCAGGAGACTGAAAAACTCCTCGACGAGTGGGAGATCGTCGGCACGGCGGGCGGCGAGGCCGTCGTCGTGTACATGAATGCCAAGAAGATCATTGACGGCATCGAGATCGACAAATCTGTCATCGACCCCGAGGACAGCGAGATGCTTGAAGATCTTGTCCTTGCCGCCATTTTGGATGGTTACAAGAAGGCGGACGCCGTTTATCAGGAGAAGATGGCAAAGTTCGGCGCGGCAGGCGGGAATTTGGGAGGGCTTTTCTGAGGTGGAAGTCTTTATCGAACCCATCGGGCGGCTGATGAATGAATTCTCCAAGCTCCCCGGCGTCGGCAAAAAGACGGCGCAGAGATATGCCTACCGTGTCATCAACATGACGAATGCGGAGGCGCAGGAGTTCGCCGCGGCGATCATCGGCGTCAAGGAGCGGGTACATTTTTGTAAGATCTGCGGGAACTTTACGGAGGAGGACGTCTGCGAGATCTGCAAGCGTCGCGACGGCGGGACGATCTGCGTCGTCAAGGAGCCGAAGGACGTCATCGCCCTCGAAAAACTGCACGAATATAAGGGCGTTTATCACGTTTTGCACGGCGTCATCGACCCGATGAACGGCGTCACTCCGAACGATATCCGCATCCGCGAACTTCTGCAGAGAGTGCATGACGGCAACGTGCAGGAGGTCATCATGGCGACCAATCCCGACGTCGAGGGCGAGGCAACGGCGATGTATATCGCGAAACTTCTCAAACCCCTCGGCGTGAAGGTGACGCGCCTTGCAAGAGGCATCGCAATCGGGAGCGAAATCGAATACGCGGACGACGTGACGCTTGCCCGCGCTCTCATCGAGAGAAAGGAAATATAGGGATTATTTTATGAAAATCAGTGTTTTAGGCTGCGGAAGGTGGGGTTCATTCATCGCCTGGTACCTGTCCCGCCGCGGCAACGAGGTCTATAGCTGGGGTCCTGAGGAGGATATCTCCTATCGGATCCTGAAAGAGACGGGCAAGAACGAGTATGTGACCTTGGACCCGAACATCACGCTCACCTGCGACCTTCGGGAGGCGGTGGAGCGGGCCGAACTCATCGTCATCTCCATTTCCTCGCAGGGGCTTCGCGGCTTCATGGAGCGGGTGACGAAATATGACGTCTCGGATAAGATCTTTGTCCTCTGCATGAAGGGGATCGAGACGGGCACGGGGAAACGCCTCTCCGAGATCATGACCGAGAGCGGAATTTCCCCCCAAAAGATCGCCGTGTGGGTCGGCCCGGGGCACATTCAGAGCTTTGTGCAGGGGATCCCGAACTGCATGGTCATTGATTCCGAGAACGAGACGCTCAAGCGGGAACTCGTGCATTCCTTCAAGAGCGACCTCATCCGCTTCTACTACGGGAACGACCTCATCGGAACGGAGATCGGCGCGGCGGCAAAGAACGTGATGGGCATTGCGGCGGGCGCACTTGACGTCATCTGCGTTCCGCTCAAGGGGCCGCTGATGTCGAGAGGGGCGCGCGAAGTCGCCCGCCTCATCAAGGCGATGGGGGGCAACGAACTCTCCGCCTACGGGCTTGCGCACCTCGGCGACTACGAGACGACGCTCTTTTCCCAATATTCCCACAACAGAATGTACGGCGAGATGCTCGCAAGGGGGCAGAGGTACGATAAACTTGCCGAGGGCGTCGCGACGAGCAAGGCGATGTGCTTCCTCGGGAAAAAATACAACGTCGAACTTCCCATTACGGAGGCGGTCTACAACGTCTGCTATGGGAGCGGCGACGACGAGAAGCGTTGCCGCGAGGAGATCGGCAGGCTCTTTGCCCGTAGCACAAAGGACGAAATGTACGAATAAAATCAAGAAAATTGGAGTTTACATAGTAATATGTCAGACATAATTGAGGAAAACAACTCGGAAATCGGGCAAATCGAAGAATTCAAGGCCGAGGAGAAGCCTTTTCTCGTGGTAAGCTGTATGATCGACGGGACCGTGCAGAGGGAAATAATGAAGCCGCTTTTGATCTTTTCCCGCATCGGCCTTGCCGTCGGGATCCCTTTGCTTCTCGCCTATATCGTTTTGTATGTGCTGTGCGGAGAGGCCGTTTTGAATTTTCCCACGGGCGTGCTGTATCTCATGCTGTTTGTCGGGGCCATCCTGTTCGGCTCGGGGATCGTTTTCCTCCTTTCCGCAAAGAAGAACATCAAAAATGCCGATCATGTCAGCCAGATGAACGAGTATTCTTTCTTTGAGGACTATGTGAGCGTGGAATCGATCCGCCATGGCGAGCGGCTGGGTGCGTCGAAGGCGTACTTCGTTGACTTTGTTAAGATCAAGGAGAGCAGAAAATACTTTCTGCTCTATCCCACGTCCGCAACTGTGTTTCCCGTGCCCAAAGAGGGGGTTTCCGAAGAGGAGATCGGCCGCCTTCGCAATGCTCTGAGGATCATCAAGAAATGACGGAAAAATTTTCCGACAAAAAATTTCCCAAAAAGCTCAAAAATCAAAAAAAATGCTTGACAAGACGTCAGGCATCGTGTAAAATAATAACGTTATGCACGGGGGCGTAGCTCAGTTGGTTAGAGCGCTTGCTTGACATGCAAGAGGTCGCAGATTCGAGTTCTGCCGTTCCCACCATCAGACCCTGTATATTGTGCCGTTATTTTTTTAGTGCCGATATATGGGGTTTCGTTTTGCCCTTTTTCTGATAAAAGCAGAAAGAAAACCCCGCTTCGGCGGGGTTTTCCTATACCTTTGCTTCACGGTCCATGGCGCGTTTTTGGTCGCGCTCCTTGATGGCCTGCTTTTTGTCGTAGGTGTGTTTGCCCTTGCAGAGGGCGATCTCCACCTTGACGAGCGCGTCCTTAAAATAGATCTTCAAGGGGACGAGGGTATAGCCTCTCTCATTGACCTTGCCGACGATCTTGGAGATCTCGACGCGGTGGAGGAGGAGTTTCCGCTCCTTCCTCGAATCGCGCGTCGAAAACGCGCCGCTTTTGTCATAGAGGGCGATGTGCATGTTTTTCAGAAAGACCTCGCCGCCGCGGATCTCGCAAAAGCACTCCCCGAGGGAGGCGTGCCCTGCGCGGAGCGACTTCACCTCCGCGCCCTCGAGGACGATGCCCGCTTCATATTTGTCCCCGATGAAGTATTCAAACGAGGCCGATTTGTTGACTGCAATGATCTTCATACCCATAGTTTAGCATACCCTTGCGCGTTTGTCAAAGGGTGCGTTGCAGCGCGAAAAGGACGCGCCTTGCGCCGAGATCGACGCCGACGACCTTGATGAGGATCCTCTGCCCGAGACGGAAGGAATTCCGCATTCCGCGGAGCAGAAATCTGTCCTCGAGGAATTCATAGCTGTCATCAGGAAGCGTCTCGACGGGAATGAGGCCCTCGACGGAATTTGAGAGTTCGGCGAAGAGGCCGAAGGAGGTGACGCCCGAGACGGTCGCCTCATACTCCTCCCCGATCTTGTCCTTCATGTAGAAGGCGATGTAGAGGTCGTCCACGTCCCTTTCTGCCTCCGTAGCGTTCTTTTCGCAGGCGGAGGACCTTGTTGCCGCCTCCTTGACGATGCTTCCGTACTTCCCGCGGGCAAGGGATCCGTCCGTCAAGGCATCCTTGATGATGCGGTGGATACAGAGGTCGGGATAGCGGCGGATGGGGGAGGTGAAGTGGCAGTAACACTTCGACGCGAGGCCGAAGTGCCCGATGTTCTCGGGGGAATAGACGGCCTTCATCATGGAGCGAAGCATGACGCGGTTCACTACGGAGCCGAGGGGGGAACCGTCCAGCGTTTGCAGAAGTCTCTGATAGTCGGACGGTGCCACGTTGGAGGGATCGAACCTCGCCGCGACGCCGATCTGTTTCAAAAATTCCTGAAAGGAGGCAGCCTTGTCCTCCGAGGGCTTCTCATGCACGCGGTAGACGAAGGGGACGCCCTTCTCCGTCATGATCTCGGCGACGGATTCGTTGGCGAGGATCATAAATTGCTCGATCATGTCGTGGGAGATCGTCCGTTCGTTGTCGGGAATGCTTATCTTCCCGTTTTCATATCCGATCTTCACTTCCTTCACGTCCATGTCGATCCCGCCCCGCCTCTTTCGCGCGGCCATGAGGATCCTCGTAAGTTCGACGGCCGTCTTGACGAACCCGACAAGGTCGGGGAACTTCCTCACGGCGGCTTTCTCGCCGTTTGCAATGGCCGTGACTTCCGTATAGGTCATTCTGTGGCGGGAGCAGATGATCGAGGGGACGATCTTCCTCTCGGTCACCTCGCCGCGGGCGTTCACCGTCATGAGGCAGGAGAGGGTGAGGCGGGCGACGCCCTCGTTCAGAGAGCAGATGTCATTGGAGAGGGAGGGGGGGAGCATGGGAAGTACGCGGTCGGGGAAATAGACGCTCGTTCCCCGTGCAAACGCTTCCGCATCGATCACGCCGCCCAATTTGACGTAGTGCGATACATCGGCGATGTGTACGCCCAAGTGATAGAGCGAACCCGCCCTTTCGACGGAGATCGCGTCGTCGATGTCCCGCGTGTCCTCGCCGTCAACGGTGATGATGAGTTTTTGCCTGAGGTCTGCCCGTCCCTGTGCGGAGAGAGAGGGGTCCCTCGCCGCCTGACGTTCCCCCTCGCGCAGGACCTCCTCGGGAAATTCCTCCCTGAGCGAGCGGGCGCGGATGAGCGAAAGCTCCTCGGTAAAGAGGTCGCCGCCCCTGCCCAAGATCTCACTTATCTCGCCGATCGGCTGTCTGCCGTCGTACGACTTGATCTTTGCGACGACTTTATCCCCGTTGCGGGAGCCGTTCACCCCGCTCCGCGGGATAAAGACGGCCTCCGAATAGCGCGTATCATCGGACGAGACGTACCCGCCCTGTTTTTCGTAGTGATAGGTGCCGACGACTTCCCTGACGCCCCGTTGCAGGACGGCGAGGACTTCACCCTCGTCGCCGCTTCGGCCGCCCACGCAGATGCAGAGGACGTCATCGCCGTGCAGGGCGTTTTTCTGCGCCCTGCGGGGAAGGAAGAGGTCACCCGAACCGTCGTCAGGCTCAAAAAAGGCAAAACCGCGCTCATGGCCGACGATCTTTCCGCGCTTCGCGCCGAACTGCGCCGCGGTCCCGAACCGCCCGCCGCTGTCACAGAGCAATTCGCCGCTCCTGACGAGCGACCAGAGCATATCCTTGAGGGCAAAGGCTTCCTTTTTGCCGAGGCGAAGTTTCCTTGCGATCGTCTCGGCGGTATTGAGGGCGAAGGAACCGTCCTTGATCTTTGCGAGCAATACTTGCTTGACTTCCAAATTATCTCCTTTGATGCAAACAAATAGGGCGACCCGAGAGCCGCCCTTCGTTCATTTTTCCGTTAAACAGTCCAGATGCCGTCGATCTGCAGGATAAAGAACACGATCGAGAGGACCGCAAGCACACCCAAACAGATGTAGGTCCAAAGTTTCAGCTTGGCTTCGGTGGACTTGCCCTTGTTCTTGCCGTAAAAGGTCTCGCTCGTGCCGCCGAGTGCGTCGATGCCGTTGGAATTCCCGGGCGTAAGCATGACGAGGATGATCGCGGCGACCGCGGCGACGAACATCAGAGCGATAAATACGAAACTGACGATGCGGTATGTGTTATACGCTGCGTGAGAACTTGCGGGTGCAAGAAGGGCAGTGATGAAAGAAACAACATCCATTTTTATATGTCCTTATGTGTTTTTTACAAAATTCGTAAAAAATTATACCATAGGGAAAGAGAAAAAGCAACTTATTTTGAGAGGATTTTGGAAAATTTCTTTGGGAAAGAAAAACCCTCTTCCGCGAGGGAAGAGGGAAGGAAATTTTTTTGTTACTTTGTGCCCTTGAAGATCTTTGTATCGCCAACGATGAGGAAGCAATTTCCGTTTACGGTGTCAAGTTTTTGCAATTCCTCATAGATGTTTTCCGCATCTTCCTTGGTGACATGCTTTTTCAACGCTTCTTCCATGTCTTTGTTGCTCTTGAATTCAAGGATGATCGAGACCTCAAGCAAGCTCTTCTTCATGATGTGAATGGTTGCGGTATCCCCGGCGGCCTTGAAATCTTCGTTGCTCTCATAGAGCTTCTTCAAGTCCTCGCTGATATCGACTTCTTCATACCCTTCCTTCTCAAATGCGCCCTTGATGGAACCCCAAGTGGAGCCGCAGGCGCAGAGGGTGGCCAAGAGGACGACCACGAGGGCAAGTGAGGTAACGATCGTTGCAATTTTCCGTTTCATAAGTCTCTCCTTATAGATAAATGTAAGGTAAGTATAATCCATTCAAAAAAATAAGTCAAGGATTTACGAAAAAATTCCGAAAAGAATTTCTCAAGATTGACAAACGAAAAAAACGATATTATAATAATTGGTATGGATAATATCATTCTTATCGGAATGCCTTCCGCAGGCAAGAGTACCGCAGGTGTTTTGCTTGCCAAGCGCATCGGCTATGGTTTTGTGGACTGCGATCTCATGATCCAAGGGGAGGAGAACGATCTCCTTTCCAACCTCATCGACGCGAAGGGACCCGAGGGGTTCATTCAGGTCGAAAACCGCGTCTGTTCCAAACTGTACGTCTCTCACTGCGTCGTCGCGACGGGCGGGAGCGTCTGCTATTGTGACGAGGCGATGGAACATCTGAAATCGCTCGGGACGATCATCTACCTCGAGATCAGTGCGGCAGAAGCCGAACGCCGTCTCTCCAACTTCAAGAAGCGCGGCGTCGTCATGCGCGGCGGGATCAACACGGTCAAGGCCCTGCATGCGGAGCGCGTGCCCCTCTACGAAAAGTATGCCGACATCGTCGTGGACTGCAACGGCCTCACCATCGATGAGACCGTCGAGACCCTTGCGGCCGCGGCGGGATTCCACCTGTCGTGAGGATCCTCATCTACGGCGCGGGGGCGATGGGGACAAGCTTCGGCGTTCTCTTGACGCGCGGCGGGGTCCCCTGTGACCTCGTGACCCGCAACGCCGAACACGTCGGAATGCTGAAAACCCGCGGTGCGGCCCTGACCGAGAGCGGAAAGGAGACCGTCACGCCCGTTTCCGCCCTCTTGCCGCAGGAGATGACGGGAAAGTACGACGTCATCTTTCTCTGCACGCGGCAGAGGGACAATGAAGCCGTCGCCCGTTTCTTACTGCCTTTTTTGGCGGAGGATGGGGCGTTTGTCACCGTGCAGAACGGCCTTCCCGAGGAGGGACTCGGCGAGATTTTTGGTGCAGACAGGGTGTACGGAGCCGCCCTCGGCTGGGGCGCGGAGCTTGTCGGCGCGGGGAAAGTTTCGGTCACATCGGAGGAATACCGCCTCGCGCTCGGCGCATTCGGCGAGGGGAAAAGGCTTCAGGAGCTTGCCGATCTTCTCGGCAGGGGGCTTGAAGTTTCGGTCGGGGACCTCAGGGAGATCCGCTACTCCAAGCTCGTCGTCAACGCCGCCTTTTCGACGCTCTCGGCGATCTCGGGCCTGACGTTCGGCGAACTTGCGAAAAGGCACAGAAAACTCGTCCTCGCCCTCATGCGGGAGACGGTCGCCGTCGCTCAAGCGGAGGGCTGTAAGAAGTTGGTCCAGAACGGGCACGACATCGGAAAGCTCTTCAAAAGTCCCTTTGCTGGCCTTATTTTGCCGATCGCGATGAAAAAACACAGGGCGATCCGCTCGGGAATGCTCAAAGACCTCGAGGCGGGCAGACGGTGCGACGTCGATTTTGTCGCGGGCGCAGTCGTGAAGGCAGGGGAGCGGCTTCATGTGGAGACCCCGAAGCTCTCCGCGGCGGTCGCCCTCGTCCATGACATAGAAAACGGCCTCGCGGAGCTGTCTCCCGAGAGCCTGAAATTGCTTTGAATTTTATTTTAAGGAGAACTATGGACTATAAAGCACTTGCGGAGAGACTTCTCCCCGGGGAGTACCCCGATCTTGAATATTACGAAAAATTGTACCCGCCGCGCGACCTTCCCAAGGGGGCGCAGGTGACCCGTCTCGCGCCCTCGCCGACGGGCTTCATCCACCTCGGGAACCTCTTCAGCGCGACCGCCGACGAACGTCTCGCCCATCAGAACGGCGGTGTTCTCTACCTGCGCATCGAGGACACCGACTTAAAGCGCAAGGTGGACGGCGCAGTGGAGGCAGTTATCAGCGCGCTCAAATATTTCGACATCAAATTCGATGAGGGAGCGGAGATCGGCGGTGACGACACCTACGCGCCGTGGTACCAGCGGCAGAGAGCGGACATCTACCGCGCCTTCGTCAAACATCTCATCGAGATCGGCAGGGCGTATCCCTGTTTCTGCACGGAGGAGGAGCTGAACGCCCTCCGCGAAGAGCAGACGGCGAAGAAGGAGATCACGGGCTATTACGGAAAATACGCCAAGTGCCGCAACCTCACCGAAGAGGAGATCTACAAAAATCTCGACGCGGGCAAACCCTTTGTCATCCGCCTGCGGTCGATGGGGGATCCCGAAAATAAAATCAAATTCCACGACGCCATCAAGGGGGACATCACCGTCACCGAGAACGATCAGGACGTCGTTATACTGAAATCTGACGGTATTCCAACCTACCACTTCGCCCACGCCATCGACGACCACTTCATGCGCACGACGCTCGTCGTCCGCGGCGAGGAGTGGCTTGCGTCCCTGCCAATTCACATCGAACTCTTCAACGTCCTCGGCTTCCCGCTTCCGCACTATGCGCATCATTGCTCCCTGATGAAGCAGGACGGCGACACGCGCCGCAAGCTAAGTAAGCGCAAGGACCCCGAACTCGCCCTTGAATTTTACCGCAAAGAGGGGTATTTCCCGCGCGCGGTCAAGGTCTACATGCTCACCCTGCTCAATTCCAACTTCGAGGAGTGGTATCTCAAGAACCCCGACAGACCCCTCGAGGAATTCAAATTTGCGGCCGAGAAGATGTCCAAGAGCGGCACGCTGTTCGACATCGATAAACTCAACGACATCTCCAAGAACGAACTTGCCAAGCTCTCCGCCGAAGAGATGTTTGATTTCCTGAAAACTTGGGCGGACGAATTCGGGACCGAGGCGCAGAAACACGCCTTTGACGACAGGGAGAAGATGCTCAAAGTCCTCTCGCTGTGTATGGGCATCGGCGGGAAGAAGCGCAGGAAGGACTTCACCACCGCTTCACAGGCGATGGATTTCATCAAATATTTCTTTGAGAGGCCTGTCGATTTTGAGACGTACCGCGTGGATGGGGCGACGAAAGGGGCGATTTTGCGCGGGTTCCTCGCAACTTACGACCCCGCCGACGACGCGCAGGCTTGGTTTGCGAAGATCAAGGCGATCGCCGCCGAAAACGGTTTTGCCGCAGAGATGAGGGACTATAAGGCAGACCCCGAGGCGTTCAGAGGCAGCGTTGCCGACGTCGCCGAAGTCCTCCGCATCGCGACGACGGGGAAGGCCAACACGCCCGACCTTTGGACGATCCATCAGATTTTGGGCGCAGATGAGACGAAAGAGAGGATCGCGAAGGCGATAAACTGACCTGAGGCCGAAAAAGTTCGACGCGGCCCGCCAAGGCCGCAATACCGAAGGAGCTACAAATGAGCAAAGCCGATTTGATTTTCATTGAAAATTGCAAAGATATTCTTGAAAACGGCGTTTGGGACACTCATCTCACCGTCCGTCCCCACTGGGAGGACGGCACGCCCGCGCATACCGTCAAGAAGTTCGGCATCGTCAATCGCTACAATTTGCAGGAGGAATTCCCCATTCTCACCCTCCGCCGCACCGCCTTTAAGAGTTGCATCGACGAGATCTTATGGATCTGGCAGAAGAAGAGCAACAACATTCACGACCTGCACTCCCACATCTGGGACAGCTGGGCGGACGAGAGGGGGAGCATCGGCAAGGCGTACGGCTATCAGCTGGCGCAGAAGGCAAAATATGCGGAAGGGGAGTTCGATCAGGTGGACCGCGTTCTCTACGACCTCAAACACAACCCCGCCTCGCGCAGGATCTTGACCAATCTCTACAATTTCAGCGACTTGCACGAGATGAACCTCTACCCCTGCGCCTACTCCATGACCTTCAACGTCTCGGGCGACACCCTGAACGGCATACTCAACCAACGGTCCAACGATTTTTTGACGGCAAACAATTGGAATGTCGTGCAGTACGCCGTCCTGCTCATCATGTTTGCGCAGGTGAGCGGCCTCAAGGCGGGGGAACTCGTCCATGTCATTGCCGACGCGCACATCTACGATCGCCATGTCGATACGGTGAAGGAGATCATCGCGCGGGAACCTCTCCCTGCGCCGAAACTCATCGTCGATCCCGCCGTCAAAAATTTCTACGATTTCACCGTCGATTCCTTCCGTCTCGAAAATTATGCGTTTCACCTCCTCGACACGAAGATCCCCGTCGCGATTTGACAAATTTGCATAGTACTATGTCAGACATAAATGAGGAGAAAACTCCAAGATGAAAGCGATTTTTCACTGCGACAGGCATTGGGGCATCGGGAGGAACAACGATCTGATGTTCTCCCTTCCCAAGGACATGAAGTTTTTCCGTGATAAAACGTCGGGGAAAGTCGTCGTCATGGGGCGGAACACTCTCCTGTCCCTGCCGAACGGCCCCCTCAAAAACCGCGTCAACATCGTCCTCTCCCCGAGCGAGATAGAAGGCGTCATCACCGCCCATGACCTCGACGAACTCTTCGGGGAAGTAAAAAAATACCCGCCCGACGACGTATTTGTCATCGGAGGGGCGAGCGTTTACAGGTCTTTGATCCCATATTGCAGTGAAGTTTTGGTGACGAAGGTGGACGCAGACGGCGGGGCGGAGGTCTTTGTCCCCGACCTCGACGCAGACCCGAATTTTGAGTGCGTTTCCGAAAGTGAACCCGTTGACGACAACGGTTACCTCACCCGCTATTGCACCTATAAAAATCGACATGTAAAGTCATATTGAAGAGAAGCACGTCCAAAAAAACGGACCTGTTTTCTTTTAACAAAGTTCGATTTCAATACCGACTGCGCTATATTGTCTTTGGCGTTCAGGTGAATAGAACTTCTCCATGTCCTTGGGGGACGCCGTTGCAAGCGTTTCCTCGGTATATCCGCACCGAAGAAGAGGCAGGGCAGCGTAGAGTTCAGCAAATGACGGAAAGATGTTCAGACCAAGGACTTTTGCCCTTACTTCTTTCTCATTGCCTGTGTTTACAAATAAGATCTCATCGCCGACCTTTATTTTTTGTCTTTTTTCGTCATAGAGGCGAAGTTCGATCGTCTTTTTCCCGCTTGCGATCATTGCAAAAGGCGCGGGGGCGAGAGCCATCGTGTGTATCATGAGGGAATTATAGCATAAAGCCGCGCTGAAAACAAGTCATGCGGGGAAAATTTCCGAATACCCTCTTTTTTTTGTTGTGTTTTTCGGGCAGATGTATTATAATTTCGGATGGAATTCAAGAGGCATTTATGGAAAGAAACGACTTACGGAATATTGCGATCATCGCGCACGTCGATCACGGCAAGACGACACTTGTCGATCAGATGCTCAAGCAGGCGGGGACCTTCCGCGAAAATCAGGTCGTCGAGGAGCGCGTCATGGACTCGGGCGACCTCGAGCGCGAGCGCGGCATCACCATTTTGGCGAAGAATACGTCCATTCACTATAAGGGCGTGAAGATCAACATCGTCGATACCCCCGGGCACGCGGATTTTTCGGGCGAGGTGGAACGCTCCCTGAAAATGGTCTCAGGCGTCCTCATTCTCGTGGACGCGGCCGAAGGCCCCATGCCGCAGACCCGCTTTGTCACCCAAAAGGCCCTCGAACTCGGGCTGAAACTCATCATCGTCATCAATAAAGTGGACCGTCCCGACGCGAGGCTTGGCGAGGTGGAGGACGAAGTTCTGGAACTTCTCATGGACCTCAACGCCAACGATGAACAGCTCGACAGCCCGTTTGTGTACTGTTCTGGGCGGGCGGGGACGTCCTCTTTGGACCCGCACACGGCGGGGAAGGACTTGACGCCGCTCTTTGACATGATCCTTTCGCACTTCCCGCCCCTTGTTATGGACGACGAAGGGCCGCTGCAACTGCTCGTCTCCTCTATCGACTACAACGACTATGTTGGGAGGATCGGCATCGGCAGGATCGAGAGGGGCGTCGCGCGGCAGAACGCCGACGTCGCCGTCTGCAACTACAACCATAGGGAAGTCAATCTCAAGGGCAAGCTCGTCAATCTCTATGAGATCGAGGGCTTGGAGCGCGTCCCGTGCGAGAGTGCGAGGGCAGGGGACATCGTCTGCTTCTCCGGACTTGAGAAGATCAACATCGGCGACACCGTCTGCGCACCCGACCATGTGGAGGCCGTTTCCTTCGTAAAGATCTCCGATCCGACCGTCGAAATGATCTTTTCGGTCAACGATTCGCCCTTTGCGGGCAAGGAAGGGAAGTTCGTGACGACGAGGCATCTCCGCGAAAGGTTGTACCGTGAACTTCTGCGCGACGTCTCCCTGCGCGTCGAGGATACCGACTCGACCGACGCCTTCCGCGTGAGCGGCAGGGGGGAGATGCACCTCTCCATTCTCATCGAGACGATGCGCCGCGAGGGGTATGAATTTCAGGTCAGTGCCCCCAAAGTGCTGTACAAGATGATCGACGGCGAAAAGTACGAGCCTGTGGAACGGCTGATCGTGGACGTGCCCGAGGACATGACGGGACCCGTGTTCCAGAGCATGGGCACGCGCAAGGGCGAACTCGTCCATATGAGCGCGATGGGGTCGCGCATGCGCCTTGAATTTTTGGTGCCCGCGAGGGGTCTGTTCGGTTACAAGAGCGAATTTTTGACGGACACCAAGGGCGAAGGCGTCATGAGTTCGGTGTTCTTTGAGTACCAACCCTTCAAGGGGGAGATCGAGCGCAGGAGTTCGGGTTCCCTTGTCGCCTTTGAGACGGGGGAGGCCGTCACCTACGGCCTCTTCAACGCGCAGGGCAGGGGACCGCTGTTTATCGGCCCGGGGACGCACGTCTACGAGGGAATGGTCGTAGGGTATTCCCCCAAGGATGAGGATATCAACGTCAACGTCTGCAAACAGAAGCACCTCACAAATACCCGTTCGTCCAATTCCGACGACGCGCTCCGCCTCATCACGCCCAAAAAGCTTTCCCTCGAGGAGGCCCTTGAGTTCATCGCCGACGATGAACTCTTGGAGATCACGCCGCTGAGTGTTCGCATTCGTAAGCGCATTTTGGACAGTGAACTCCGCGCAAAGGCACGCGCAAAGGCGAAATTGAGCGATTAACATAGTACTATGTCAGACATAATATAACCTTTATCGAAAAGCGGCGGGGGCGTCCTGCCGCTTTTTGGCATGAATTTTGATGTCTCTTCATATATTTTACCATGCGTGAAGAGATCAAAGAAAGCGTTCTCACTATCGAACAGCAAAAAAAGATCACGATGAGCGGCGTTACGAGCGTGGACGCCTTTTCCGAGACGACGATCCTTCTCACCGTCAACGGAAGGCGGGTGAAGATCGAGGGGAGCAAGCTCAAGGTCTTGGCGTTCTCGGAGGGGAGCGGGAACTTTGCCGCGAGCGGGGAAGTCACCCTCGTAAAGTTCGGCCAGCAGGGGAAATTTCTGTCCCGCCTCCTGAAATGAGCGGTTTCCGCATCTTTCTCGTCTGCGTCTTTATCGGCGTTTTCGGCGGGGTGATCTACGACGCCTTTTTTCTGCCCCGCGACCTCTGCCGCACAAAGTGGCTGCGTTTTGTCTGTGATTTTCTCTTTTGCCTCTGTTTTGGGGCGTTTTATCTGTTTTCCGCCGTAAATCTCGCTCTTCCGCCCCTCAGATTCTTTCATTTGCTCGGGCTTCTCCTCGGGCTTTTCCTCTATTTGAAAAGTTTCCATAAAATCATTGCTTTTTTCTCTGAAAAGTTGTATAATAAGATCCTAAGCAAGGTACACAAGAGGAAACCAAGGCATGGAAGAAGAAGTCAGAGAGGAAAAACAAGCTAAAAATCGGAGGATCGCCGTAGGCGCAACGGTCGCGGGCGTCCTTGCGAGCGTTTTTCTGTTGGTCGTCCTCATCATCCAGTTTGCGCAGATGGGAGTTCTCGGGTCCGAACGCAAGGCCCTTGACAGGAGCATCGAGGAATACAACCAAAAGATCGAAAATCAGGAGGGGATCCTCGACGAATATCTCACGGGTGACGCGCTCTATTGGCGTGCCGTCATGCAAGGATGGAAGAAAAAGTGAACTGTGCGGTCATTGATATCGGTTCAAATTCCGTTCGCCTCATGCTTTGGGCGGGCGGAAAAACTTTATATAAGAAAATTCAGACCACCCGCCTCGGCAGAGGGCTTGAAGGCGGGGGCGTTCTCTTGCCCGACGCGATAGAGCGGACAGCGATCGCTGTCCGTGATTTTGCAGAGGAGGGGAGGGCCGCGGGGGCCGCAGTCATGGCCTTTGCGACGGCCGCCGTCCGTACGGCCTCCAATGGGGCGGCTTTCTGCGAAAAAGTCAAAGCTCTCTGCGGCATTGTCGTTGACGTTGTTTCGGGGCAGGACGAAGCCCGCCTTGCCGTTCTCGGCGCACTTGGAAACAGGGACGGCGGGATCGTCGATATCGGCGGCGCGAGTACGGAAATTTGCCTTGTCAAGGGCGGGAAAGCAATCTTTTCCCGCAGTCTCGACGTCGGAGCCGTCCGTCTCTTCGACGCCTGCGGCGAGGATATGGAGAAAATCCTTACACGCGTCGAAGGCGAGATCGCCTGCCTTCCGCGCGCGGAGGGAAGCCCCGTCTATGCCGTCGGCGGCACTGCGGCCACGCTTGCGGGCCTGAAACTGCAACTCACGCACTACGACCCCGAACGCCTTCAGGATACCATCCTCAGGAGGGATCAGGTCGGAAAGACCGCGCAAAGGCTGTTTTCCCTTCCCTTGGAGGAGAGGAAAAAGCTGAAGGGAATGGACCCGTCGCGGGCGGACATTCTCGGAGGCGCGGCGGTTTTGCTCGAAAAGATCATGGAGAAGATGGATCTTGCCGAGGTCCGATTCTCCGACAGAGATAATTTGGAGGGCTATCTTGCCCTCAAGGGACAGGTATGAGCGGAAAAACGAAAAGAATTCTATACACCGTGACGGAGTACACCCTCCGCGCCGCAGCCTTCGTCGGGGTCATCCTTTTGGCACTCTTCACGGTCCCGAGGCCCTTCGGAACGGCGGAATGGCTCGTTCTCAACGGCTTTATTGCGGCGATCATCCTGCGCATTCCCGCAACTGTCCATGAGATCGGACATTTGCTCTTCGGCTGGATCGCGGGGATGAAGTGTGCGTCCGTCACGCTCTCTCATTTCAGGATCGCGGGCGGAAAGGTACGGTTCGTCTTTTCCGACGCCGACGGCTCGTGCGAGATGTTTCCGAAAAACGGCAAGAGCGTCCGCGCCAAGACGATCGCATTCACCCTCGGCGGATCGGTTTTGTGTCTTGCGGTGGGGCTGGCGTTTCTGCTCCTGTATCTCCTGTTGCCCTATCAGGTCGAGCTGCTCTTCTGCGCCTTCATGGGCGTATATATATTGTTTGAGGGGCTGATCGCGCTCTACCCCGCCGAACTCCCCGCGGGAAAGACGGACGGCGCGGTCCTTTTGGGCATTCTGAAACACTCGTCCGAGGAGGACGTCATGCTCCGCGTTCTCACCGCGCAGGGGATCTTACATCGCGGCACATATTCCGACATCGACAGAGATCTTCTCTTTGCCCCGCCCGTCGTAAGGGAGGATCTTCCCGCCTTCCACGCGCTTCTGCTTCTCCAATATCATTATTTGAAGGAAGAGGGGGACGAAGCGGGGGCGGCAGAAAAGCTCGGGAGGCTCCGTTCACTCTCGGCCTATCTGACGGAGGAGCAAATGGCCCAGCTCGAAGAGATCGGCACATAAAAAAATCCGCCCCCGACGGGCGGATGGTTCGGATTTTTTCTCGGTGAAAAGGCGTCAACGGACGGCGAAACGATCTCCAATCATGAAAAAATCATTCGGCGAGACCGAGCAGATAGTCGCTCGTTACGTTGAAGTAGCGGGCGAGCTTGGCGATATTCGATGCGGTAGGGTCGCTCTTGTTGCGCTCCCAATAGCACACGATCCCAAGGCTTACGCTCAAATCCCTTGCAATGGTGGCCTGCGACAGACCACGCTCCTTCCTAAGCTCCAAGAGTCTCTCTGAGAAAATTTTCATGCCTGTATTATAACACTTTGTTTGAAAATTTGCAATACTTTTTATGTAAATTTTTTCAATTTTCACAGAAAAATTTGAAAAAATTTTCAATAACGTAAAGCAAATTAAACCAAATTACGAATAATTTGAAAAAATCGGACACATCATGTACAAAATCCTGTTTGTTTGTCACGGAAATATCTGCCGCTCTCCCATGGCGGAGAGCGTTTTCACCTACCTCATCCAAAGGGAAGGGTACGGCGGGCAGGTGGAGATCGCCTCCGCCGCAGCCCATACGGACGCGCTCGGCTGTTCGCCCCACCGCGGGACGGTGGACATTCTGCGCAGGAAGGGGATCCCGCTCATTCCGCACACGGCGCGGCTCCTGACTGCCGCGGACGGGGACAGGTACGATCTGCTCATCGGAATGGACCGTTGGAACGTGGAGGACATGAAGGAGATCGTCGGAGAGAAGAACGCCGCGAAGGTCCGCCTTTTCCTCGACTTTTCTCCCCGCCCGCGTCCGATCGCCGACCCGTGGTACACGGGGAACTTCGACGACACATACCGCGACATCCTCGAGGCGTGCGACGGGCTTTTGGACTACCTGCGGGCAAACGGGTTCGTCCGATGAGCGAGGGGGTTTCAGGCGAAATATTCCATTTTTTTGAAAAAATATCGGCCGAAAATTATTTTTCCCCTTTACAAATGATATGATTTATCGTATAATGAAAGAAAAACACGAGGTGAAGGGATGAAAACGCACGAATCGCAGGAGATGTATCTTGAGACGATCTTGCTACTGCGTGCGAAGCGCGCCTCCGTCCGCTCCGTGGACATCGTGGAGGAACGCGGCTATGCGAAGTCGAGCGTCTCCCGCGCGGTCAATCTATTGCAGAAGGACGGGCTGATCGAGATCGATCCGAGCGGCGAGATCACGCTCACCGCAAAGGGCAAGAAAAAGGCGGAGGACGTCTATGAAAAACATCGCGTCTTTACCGAAGTTTTCATGCACATGGGCGCGGACAGGGAACTCGCCGAGGAGAATGCCTGCCGCGTGGAACACGTCATCTCGGACGACCTCTTCGAGATCCTCAAAAAATATCTTGAAAAATGACGGACGCCCCGCAAGACCCTGCGGGGTCTTTTTTCTTTTGCGCAAAACATAATTTGCCGCCTTGTCCCATAGAATAGAGCAAATGCTCGATTTTCTTCCCCCTCGGTTGGAGTGCGCCGTGAGGCATGTCAATCTCAATGTCCTCTATGAGCTTCGCGTGAGGGCGGATAAACCTCTCCGCGCCGATCTTGCGGGGGAGTTTCGCTATCTCGGCGAAAGCGGCGTCTGCAATAGGGAGGCCGCCCTTGTGCCCACGGCGGAGGAGGTCGGGGAGATCATTCTCTCGGCGAGCGGACGGTCCGTCTATGCGGTGGAGAACCAATTGCGGCAGGGATTTCTGACGGGCGCGGAGGGGGAGCGCATCGGGATCGCGGGGACCTACGTCTATGACGGCGGGAAAGTTCTCTCCCTCCGCCACATCACCTCGCTCTGCATCCGCGTGCCGCATGCGGTGAAGGACTGCGCCGCAGAGATCTACGCCCGCTGTTTTCGGGATGGGCTGTGTTCTGTCCTCATTCTCTCTCCCCCCGGGGAGGGAAAGACGACGATCCTCAGGGATCTTTCGCGCCTCGTGTGTGAGCGGACGTCCAAAAACGTCCTCGTGAGCGACGAACGCGGGGAACTCTCGGCGGGAGACCTCGGGCAGACGGCCGACGTCATCTGCTATGCGGACAAGCTGGCCGCCTTCACGGCGGGGATCCGCGCCATGCGGCCCGACGTCATCGTCACCGACGAGCTTCTCACGGAGGATTACGCGGCCGTGAGAAGGGCGGTGGAGAGCGGGCTTTTTGTCCTTGCCTCGGCGCACCTGAAGCGTTTCGATGACGTTCCGCAGAAGCTGTTTGACCGCTATGTGCTGCTTGACGGGTTGGGAAAGGTGGGCGAGATCCTCAGCGGGGAGGGGGTTCATGTGGATTAAACTGCTCCTCTGCGCTCTGATCGTGGCATTTTGCACCTTCCTCGGCTACCTTGCGGCGGGGAAGTACAGATTACGCAGAAAATTTTACGCCCAGATGTTCACATTCAACGAGAGGTATCTCAACGAACTCGCTTACACGCGGCGCACGTTGCGCGAGCTTATCGGCGAGGTGAGCGAGAGCGGCGACTTTTACGCGCTCCTCCAAAAGAGGGAAGAAGTCAGTTTGCGCTACCTTACGGAGCAGGAGAAGAAGGACTGTGCCGATTATCTGCAAATGCTCGGCGCGGGGGATTCCTACTCCCAGAAGAACTATTTTTCCGCCAAGAAAAACGCGCTCGGAGAGAAGAAAGCAGAGAGCGAAAAGGAGGCAAAGGACAGGGGCGGCCTGTATGTGAAACTCGGCCTTCTGGCGGGGCTTGCGTTTGTCATTCTCATCGTATGACAATAGATATTTCGATCATCTTCAAACTTGCCGCGATCGGCATCATCATAACCGTCGTCTGTCAGGTGCTGAAAAAGTCCGACCGCGACGACATCTCCACCGTCGTCTCTATCGTGGGGCTTGTCATCGCCCTGACCGTGGCCGTGACCATGATCGGCGACCTCTTCGACACCATTCAGAGCATCTTCGGAGTGTACTGAAATGCAGATCTTCCAGCTCGTCGGGATCGCCTTTGTGACCGCAGTCGCGGCACTGATCTTAAAGGGGACCAAGCCCGAGCTTGCCTTTGCCGTCACCGTGGCGGGGTCGATCATCCTCCTCCTGTTCGTCTTTGAGATGTTTCAGGGGAGCATTTCGATCTTCGGCGAGATCGCAAGCGAGACGGGCATCGACTCTGTCCTCGTCAGAACGCTCCTGAAAATGGTTGGGATCGGGTATCTTGTCGAGTTCAGTGCGGGTATTTTGAACGATTTCGGGCAGAATTCCGTCGCGGACAAGCTGATTTTCTGCGGAAAAGTGGTGATCCTCATCCTCGCCATTCCCATTTTGGAGAGCGTCCTTTCGCTCGTCAAACAGCTTTTGGGGTATATCGCATGAAAAGGAGACGAAAGTGCGGAAAACGCCGAAAATTGTTGTTTGCCGTGTTCGTGGTCGCGCTTCTTTTCATCTGCCTGTGGCTTCCCTCGGGAGAACAGCGCGCAAGCGCGAGCGGGGGGACGGCTGCGGAAGAGGCAGCAAAGCAGGAGCTGAGCGACGACATCAAGGAACTCATCGGCGCACTCGATATCGAAGAACTCCAAAACTACCTCGATACGCTCTCTGAATTCCGCGGCGTGTCGCTCAAAGACAAGCTCCTGAGCGTCATCACGGGGGACTTTTCGCTCGATTATTCCTCCCTTGCAGGCGCGGTGTTCGCACTCATCTGGGACGAGGCGAAGATCATGCTCCCCGCATTTGCAGTGATCCTCGCCGTGACGCTCCTCTGCGGGATCCTGAACTCTGCAAAAAGTGACCTTTTGCAGAGTACTATGTCAGACATAATACACTTTGTCTGTTATCTCTCCGTGGGTGCGACGGTCCTCGCATGCCTCATCGGCGTGTTGGAGGCGGGCTTTTCGGCCGTCTCCGCCATGCAAAAGCAGATGGAACTCGTCTATCCGCTCCTCATGACCCTCATGGCGGCGAGCGGCGGCGCGGTCTCCGTCGGCATCTACCGCCCCGCAGTTGCGTTCATGAGCGGGGGGATCTGCGAGCTGTTCACTTCCGTCGTGCTTCCGTCCTCCCTCGTCGTCATCGTGCTTGCCTTTGTGGGGGATCTCGCGGAGGACGTGCGGACGGAAAAGCTCGGCGAGCTGTTCAAGAGCGTCAATAAATGGCTCATCGGGCTTGTTTTGGGTCTGTTTTCGGTCTTTTTGACGGTACAGGGCATCGCGGCGGCGCAGTATGACGGCATCTCCCTCAAGGCCGCCAAGTATGTCATCTCGGGGTCCGTCCCGCTCGTCGGCGGGTTCCTCTCGGGCGGGGTGGAACTCGTCATCGCGGGGAGTTCGCTCATCAAGAACGCGCTCGGCTCCTTTGCCGTGTTCCTGCTCTTCGGAACAATACTCCGTCCCGTCCTGCTCTTTGCAGCCTTTCAGCTCTTTCTGCGCGTCTCTGCCGCGGCGACAGAGCCTGTCGGCGGGAAGATCTCCGCCTTTTTGTCCCGCCTGGCGGGGGATTGCGGGTACTTTCTCGCGGGACTTCTCTCCATTGCCTTTCTCTATTTCCTCTCCATCCTTCTTCTCGTCTGTTCCACGGGGGTATTCTTCTGATGGGCGCGTACATTTTGAGCATCGCGGGGGTGATCCTGATCTCTGCGGTCATCTCCATCATCGCCCCGAGCGGCAAAATGGGGAAATTTGTGAAGGGAATGACCAGACTTTTTATCTTTGTCGTGCTTGTCGCTCCCTTTGTCAAGCTCGTAAAGGAACCCGAGACCGTCCTCACGGGCGCGGAGATCGGGGTGGACGAGGGGTATCTCGATGCCTATTCCTCGATGCTCTCCCGCACCGAGGCCGAGGATATCGCCGCCTACCTGAAGGAGAAGTACGGCGTGAGGGCAAAGGTGGAGGTGCGCCGCCTCCCCGAAGATCTATCCTATGAAAAAATCACGGTTTGTGTTACCGATTTCGGAATAAACGGGGAAGAAACTCATATAGATATATTGTCCTCGATCGCCGAGTGCCTGTATGCCCGCTACGGCTGTATGACGGAGGTCAGATGAAACTCAAAGAACTCTTCAAAAACAAGACTTTCCGTCTCGTCCTCATCGGCGCGGCCGCACTGCTCCTCTTGATCCTCGTCTATTTTGTCTTTTTCAGGCAGGAAAAGACCGCCTACATCGCGACGGAGGAGGAAAGGAGACTGAGCATATTGCTCGGCGAGATCGAGGGCGTCAAATCGGCGACCGTGATGATCACCGAAAAAGACGGGGTCCCTGTGAGCGCGGTCGTCGTGTTCGACGGGGAGGACGGCATTCTGACGCGCACGAGGTTGATGGAGGTCGCCGCAAGCGCGCTCGCCCTCAGAACGAGGGATATCCTCGTCTATCCCGCAAAGTAAGGATTCTATTGTAAAAGGAGATAAAACCATGTCCAACGCCAAAAAGATCGCAATCATGTCCACCCTTGTCGTGCTGCTCGCCGTTGTTGCCGTCGTCAACTTCGTCCTCGCGGGCACGCAGAACGCCGCCGTAGACGGCAGTGCAAGCGTCAAAGCGACGTACTTCACGACGTACAGAGACAGGCGCAGTTCCACGAGGAGCGAGGAATTCGTCCAGCTCGACAGCATCATCGAGACCTATGCAAAGGACACAGAGGAGTATGCGAACGCTGTCTCGAGAAAGCAGGAACTCGTCTCCCTCATGGAGGATGAACTCGTCCTCGAATCCATCGTCAAGGCCATCGGCTTCTCGGATGCGGCGATCACGATCACCGACGCGAACAACATCAACGTGTTTGTCAATTCCAGCGAACTCACCGAGGACAACATCACCAAGATCTTCTACGCTCTCGAGATCGAATACAACGTCCGCAACGGAAATGTAATAATTATGCCTGTTTATGCGGAAAGTTAAGAAAAAACAGTGGTAAATTCCGAAAAGATGTGCTATAATGTACTTCAAAGGAGTAATTATGGCAAGCATCAAGTATAACCCGAACGGTCAGAAGGGGAAAATCACCTATAATTCCGACATCGTGAGCGGGATCGTCGTCCTGAGCCTTCAGGAGACGGAGGGCATCGAACTCGTTCCCTCCAAGAGCAAGGGGATCAAGCTCTGCTTCGAAAAGGAGGGGATCTTCGTAGACATTTCCGTCATCGCCCACTACGGATATAAGGTGCCGGAACTCGCCTATCGCATCCAGCAGAACATCAAGCAGATGGTCGAATCCATGACCAAATACAAGATCGCAAAGGTTGACGTCCATGTACAGAGCGTGATCTTTCCCGAGGCGGCGCAGCACGAAGCTCCCGCCGAGCAGGACGGCGCAGAGGATACGGCAAAAAATAATTGACGGTTTCCCCCTCAATGCAGGAGGGGGAAATCTTGCTATGGGAGAGATCCATGAGAAGTTCAGCCAGAGAGGCGGCTTTTAAGATCGTATTTGCAGAACAATTCAACGGGAACGACGAAGCCTTTCGCCGTTCTGTTTATCGCCACGATCGCCTGACGGAGGAGGATATCTCTTTCGCCGAGGCACTTGTCGGCTGTGTGTCGGAACACAGGGACGAGCTGAACGGGCGGATCGCCGAAAAGACGACGCAGTACCCCGATCACCGCATCTACCCTGCAGACAGGGCGGTCATGCTCATCGCGCTCGCCGAGATCTCATACTTTGACGACATCCCGCCCGTCGTCTCCGTGAACGAGGCGACGAACCTTGCGCGGAAGTACTCTTCCGAGACCTCCACGGACTTCGTAAACGGCGTCTTGGGGGGGATCATCAACGCATGATACTCATCGACGGGAAAAAAACGGCCGCGGAGATCCGCGCCGAGCTGAAAGAGCGGGCAGCGGCTTTCGAGGCGAGAGGGGGCGGGAAGATTGGGCTTGCCGTCGTTTGCATCGGCGACGACCCCGCATCCAAAGTCTACATACGCAACAAAGTCAAGGCGTGCGAAGAGGTGGGGATCTCCTCCCTCGTGTACGCGCTTCCCGAAGAGACGGCGCAGGCGGAGGCGGAAACACTCCTTGCCTCCCTTGCGGAAAATGCCGCCGTCCACGGCATTCTGTTACAGCTTCCGCTCCCCGCACATCTGGATACGGAGCGTCTCCTCGCTAAGATCCCCGCAAAAAAGGACGTTGACGGTTTTTCGGCGCAAAATATCGGGGAGATCGCCCTGCATCGGAACGGAACGGCCGCCTGCACGCCGCGCGGCGTCATGGAACTTCTCCGCCGCTACCATGTGGAGATCTGCGGGAAGCACGCCGTCGTCGTCGGGAGGAGCAACATTGTCGGCCGTCCCATGGCCCTGCTTCTCCTCAATGCCGACGCGACGGTGACCGTCTGCCATTCCCGCACGCAGGGCCTCAAGGAGATCTGCGCGGGTGCGGACATCTTGGTCGCCGCCGCGGGCAGGCCAAAACTCATCACGGCGGATATGGTCAAGGAAGGAGCCGTGGTCATCGACGTCGGAATGAACAGGGACGCGAACGGAAAGCTCTGCGGCGACGTTGACTTCGAGGCCGTCAAGGAAAAGGCGTCCATGATCACGCCCGTCCCCGGCGGCGTCGGGCCGATGACGGTCGCCATGCTCTTATCAAATACGATCGATGCGGCGGAAAGAAGTCTGAAATGAATTTTACGGAGCAATACAACGAATATCTCGCGGCCGCAGAGGGCGCGATCGCCGCGGCGGTTGAGGAAATGTCTTTTTCGCCGCCGATCCTCGGGGAAAGCATGCGGTATTCCCTTCTCGCGGGGGGGAAACGCTTTCGCCCCGTTCTTTTATATGCCGCATTGCACGCGCTTGGGTACGATTATCTGAAAGAGAGGGAGCTTGCGGCCGCGCTCGAATGCGTCCACACCTATTCGCTCATTCACGACGACTTGCCCGCCATGGACAACGACGACCTCAGGCGCGGGAAGCCGTCCAACCACAAGGTTTTCGGCGAGGCGAATGCGATCCTCGCGGGGGACGCACTGCTGAGCTTCGCGTTCGCGCTCTCACTGAGGGCCGCGGAGCGGGGTGAGAGGCACCTTCTTGCCGCGCAGAAACTGTGCGACGCCTGCGGGCCGAACGGGATGATCGCGGGGCAGTCGGCGGATCTTCTCTGGTCGGGCAAGCGCGGCGGAGCGGAGGAACTCTTTTTTATCTATGAGAACAAGACGGGCCGCCTCATCTCCGCGCCCGTGGAAATGGCGGCGATCCTCGCGGGCGGCGACGTAGAAGCGGGGACGGCATTCGGCAAAAATTTGGGGATCTTATTTCAGCTCACGGACGATGTTTTGGACGAAAAGGGCAGTGCGGACCGCATGGGCAAGACGCTCGGCAAGGATAAAATGGAGGAAAAGCTCACCTGTGTGCGCGTTTTCGGCATGGAAGCCTCCGAAAAACTCGCGGACGAGTTTGCGGAAAAGTGCCTCTGCGCCCTGCGAACTTTTTCGCCCGACGGAGAATTTCTCAGAGGGATCGTCTCCCTCGCAAGGAACAGGGACCACTGAAACATGATGGAATTTACCGATGAGGCGGTCAAGTCCGCCTCCATACAACAGCTTGAAAGTCTCAGCGAGGAGCTGAGGCGGGAAATTTACGAGACCGTCTCTGTCTGCGGCGGCCACCTGTCGTCCAATCTCGGGGCGGTGGAACTCACGGTCGCGCTTCACCGCGTCTTTGATTTTCCGAAGGATAAGCTCGTCTTTGACGTCGGGCACCAATGCTATACCCACAAACTCCTCTCGGGCAGGGCGGAAAAGTTCCATACCCTGCGGCGGGAAGGGGGACTTTCGGGCTTTCCAAAGCGGAACGAGAGTGACTTTGACTGCTACGACACGGGCCATGCAGGGACGGCGATCTCGGCGTGTCTCGGCATCGCCAAGGCAAGGGATCTAAAAAGAGAGGATTTCCGCGTGATCGCCCTCGTCGGCGACGGATCCTTTCAGAACGGCCTGATCTACGAGGCCCTCAACAGCCTGAAGATCCTCCACACCAAGGTCCTCATCGTTTTGAACGATAACGGCATGTCGATCTCGCCGACGGTCGGCGGCCTCCATGAGGCACTTGAGAGGATGAAGGGGGAGCATTCCGCCGAGGATGTCGCGCTCTTCGAACGCTTCGGGCTTCGCTACATAGGTTGCGTCAACGGCAACAGCTTTGAGGAACTTCTTCCCGCGCTCGAACGCGCAAAGGAGGCCATGGAGGAGGAGACGGTCCTCCTTCACGTCGTCACACAGAAGGGGCACGGGTATCCGTTTTCCGAACTCGCTCCCATGGAAACGCACGGGTTAAGCCCCAAAGCGGTGACAAAGGAGTATTCTTCCGCACTCGGGGAGGAGCTTTCCCGCCTTGCGGAGCGCGATGAAACAATCGTCGCGGTGAGCGCCGCAATGACGGACAGTTTGGGGCTGAGGGGATTTTTTGAGAAGTTTCCGGACCGCGCCTTCGACGTCGGGATCTGCGAGGAACACGCCTCCGTCCTCTGCGCCGCGCTCGCAACGCAGGGGCTGAAACCCTACTATGCCATCTATTCCACCTTCCTGCAACGGGCCTTCGATGAGATCATTCACGACGTCTGCGGGCAAGATCTCCCTGTGACGTTCTGCATCGACAGAGCGGGGGCGACAGGTGCGGACGGGGAGACGCATCAGGGCGTGTTCGATCTTTCGTACCTCTCCTTTATTCCGAATCTGACGGTGGCGATCCCCAAAAACATCGCAGAATTCCGCAAGATGCTCGCACTGAGCGCGGAATATCCTCACCCGCTCGCCATTCGCTACCCCCGTGAAGGGACCGAAGGGGAGGCAGATGAGGTAGAGATCGGGAAGTTCGAAATTTTACATAGTACTTTGTCAGACATAGTATTGTTTGCCGCGGGAGAACGCTGTATCCGCCTCGCTTTTTCCGTCAGGGAAACGCTCCTCGAAAGGTTCGGCCTTGACGTCTCCGTCGTTAACGCGCGTTTCTTAAAGCCGCTCGACGGGGAACTTCTCGCATCGCGGAGGGAAGTGCTTGTCGTGACCCTTGAGGACAATGTTAAGGTCGGAGGGCTTGGGACGGCAGTCTCCGAATTCTACCGCAACAGCGGGAAAACTGTTTTGACTTTCGGCTATGACGAGATCTTCCTCCCCCACGGCGAGGTGGCTTCTCTCATGGAAAAGTACGGCCTCGGTAAGGATAAGATCGTCGGGGAGATCGTAAAGTATGCGCGCCGATAAATTTTTCTCGGAGAAATTCGGCTCCCGCACAAAGGCACAGCAGGCCCTCTCGCGGGGGCTTGTTTTGCGTAACGGCGTCCCCGTCTCACCCAAGGAGGAGGTCACGGGGAGCGAGGAGTTTGCCTTTCTTTCCGAGGAGGCCGCCTTTGTCTCCAACGGCGGGTACAAGCTCGAAAGGGGGCTTTCCTGTTTCCATGCGTCCGTTGAAGGGGCCGTTGCGGCCGATTTGGGCGCAAGTACGGGCGGCTTCTGCGACTGTCTTTTGCAACATGGGGTAAGAAAAGTGTACTGTGTTGACGTCGGGAAGAGCCAGCTCGACGCCCGTCTTGTCGCCGATCCGCGCGTCGCCGTCATGGACGGGACGAACGCCCGCTTTCTGACCCGCGCGAGTTTTCCCGAGGAGATCGGCGTTGTGACGGCCGATCTGAGTTTTATCTCCCTGCGCCTCGTCCTTCCCGCCGTCTTTTCTGTCCTCGGCGAAGGGGGGAGGGCGTTCGTCCTCTTCAAGCCGCAATTCGAATGCGGCGGCAGGGGGCTTGGGAAGAGCGGGATCCTGCCCGTCCGTCTCCATGCGGAACTCCTTTCCGAATTCTATGATTTTGCCGTCTCCCTCGGATTTTCGGTGAAGGACGTCGTCAACGCGCCCGTCCGTCCGAAGAAAAATGTTGAATATGTCATTTATCTCGCAAAGGGCGGGAATTCTGTCCCAGGGGGGAGATTTTTGGAGCTTTCCCGAGATCTTAACAGGGATCAGAGCAAATTTTATTAAAAAATTCCATACATTTATTCATAAAATGCTTGCTATTATGCGAAAGACGTACTATAATATAGTTCAGCATGAAAATCGGTATCTTCTTTAATGCGAATCAGGTAAAAGTTTCTTCGGCAGAATCTTTCCGAAGCGAGCTGGTCGGCCGCGGGGCGGACGCCGTGATTTTTATCCATGAAGAGGAGATCGCGGATGTTGACAGGCTCGTCGTGCTTGGCGGCGACGGGACAGTCCTCCGCGCCGCGCGCCGTGCGGCTGAGGTCGGGATCCCGCTCGTCGGTATCAACTACGGGCACATCGGATTTCTGACCGAATTCGGGCGGGATGAGACGGATGACGCTCTGTCCTTTGTGCTTTCCGACCGTTGCGAGCGCATGGAACGCGCGATGATCGAGGTCGATCTGAACGGAAAAAAGGACGTCTGCCTCAACGAATGCGCCCTTCTGCGCGGCGTCGCTCCCAATGACGATAACAAGCTCATCAAGATCAGTGTGGAGCTTGACGGAGCCGAAACGGGGGAGATCACTGCCGACGGACTGATCGTGGCGACGCCCACGGGTTCCACCGCCTATTCCCTCTCGGCGGGGGGGAGCATCGTGTCGCCCGAGTGCGAGGCGTTCATTCTCACTCCCGTCTGCGCCTTTTCGATGAAGAGCCGCCCCATTGTCTATGCCTCATCCGCGACCCTGTCCTTCACGATCGGCGAGGGGCACCGCCTTTTCCTCTATGGAGACGGAAAATATTTGGGCACCGTGGAGAGCGGAGACAAGGTGTGCGTGCGGAAGTCGGGGCGCAGCGCGACATTTTTGACGAGGAACAAGAGGGGATATCTCCTCAGGCTCACAGAAAAAATAAATTAAATTGCATCAGGGGAAGGAAAAACAACAATGTTAAGAAACGCAAGACACACCAAGATCCTTGAGATCATCGAGGAAATGGAGATCGAGACGCAGGAAGAACTCTGCGAACAGCTCGCCGCACACAACTTTTCTGTGACGCAGGCGACCGTATCGCGCGACATCAAGGAACTTCATCTCTTTAAGGTCAAGGGGATCAACAAGCGTTTCCGCTACGCCTCGATGACGGAACAGGAGAGCGGGCTGTCCGACAGAATGCGCTCCCTCTTCCAGGCATGCGTCATCGGCATCCGCGCCGTGGGGAATCTCATCGTCATCAAGACGCTCAACGGCAACGGTTCGAACGCGGGCGTCGTCATCGACCGTCTCGAATACAGGGAAGTCGTCGGCTGTATTTCGGGGGACGATACCGTTCTCGTCATCTGTGAAAACAACGAGGAGACAAAGGTCGTCACCGAACGTCTCAACGCCATCATTAAAGGCTGATTTATGCTGAAAAGTCTCACGATCCGCAATGTCGCGCTCATTGAGAGGGCCGATCTCGAATTTTCCGAGGGGCTGAATGTCCTGTCCGGGGAGACGGGCGCGGGGAAATCGGTGATTTTGGAGTGCATCGATTTTGTCCTCGGCGCGAAGGCCGACAAGAGCATGGTGCGGTACGGCGAGAGCGAATGCCTCGTCAGTGCGGAATTTTCCTTTCGGGATCCCGCCATCGCCGCTATCTTGAGCGAACTCGACGTCGAAGCGGAGGATTCCGTCGTCGTCACGAGGAAACTCACTGCGGAGGGAAAGGGGACCTTAAAATTGAACGGCTGCCCCGTCACGGCGGCCATGCTCAGGCGCATAACCTCGCTCCTCGTGGACGTCCACGGGCAGAGCGAGCATTTCTATTTATTGAAGGAAGCAAACCAGCTCCGCCTTCTCGACGCAGTTGCGGGGGAGCCTGCGGCGGCCGCAAAGGAGGAGGTCCGCGCCCGCCTTTCCGAGCGGAAAGGCATCCTCGAGGGGCTGAAACTTCTCGGCGGGGACGAGGGGGAGCGGAGCAGACGGCTCGATGTGCTACGCTTCCAGATCGACGAGCTGGAGCGCGCAGAGTTAAAGGAGGGGGAGGAGGAGACCCTTCTCGCCGCGCGGGAGAAGTTCCGCAATGCCGAGAAGATCAAAGACGGCCTTTCGGAGTCGCGGGAGTTTCTTCTCTCCGACGGCGGCTGCACCGATTCGCTCCGCGGGGCCGCCCGCGCCCTTCGCTCCGTCGCAAAGTATGCCGAAAGTTACGCCGCCCTTGCCGAACGGCTCGACAATGCGGCCGCAGAACTTGAGGACGTCGGAGGCGAGGTCGAAGGGGAGCTTGACGCGCTCGATATGGACGAGAGAGAGGCCGAGCGGGTGGAAAACCGCTTGGATGAACTCAAAACCATCAAGAAAAAGTACGGCGGCAGCATCGAAGCGGCCCTGAGTTATCTCGAAAGAGCGAAGGAGGAGTGCGCTCTCCTCGAAAACAGCGCGGAGCGGTATGAAAAATTGATCGGGGAGCTTGGCAGGGCGGACGAAAAGCTCTTTGCCGCATGCTTGAAGCTCACCGAAGCGAGGAAGTCGGCGGCCGCGCAATTTTGCCGCAATGTCACGCGGGAACTCTCCGAACTCAACATCACCTCGGCAAATTTCACCATTGAATTCTCCGATTACAGCCGCGAGGACGTCGGGAAAGCGACGTCGGAGGGGCTTGGCGGGGTCACTTTTCTCTTTTCTGCGAACAAGGGGGAACCCCTCAAAGAGCTTGGGAAGATCATCAGCGGGGGCGAGATGTCCCGCTTCATGCTCGCCGTCAAAGCCCAGATGTCCGCGGTCGGCGGGATCGGGACGTACATCTTCGACGAGATCGACGCGGGGATCGGCGGAAAGACGGCAAGGGTGGTCGGTGAAAAATTTTGCAGGATCGCGAGGAATACCCAGATCATCGCCGTCTCGCATCTTGCCCGCATCGCGTCCTTTGCCGACAGGAACTTCCTCATCGAAAAGTCGGAGCAGGGGGGTAGAACGCTCACGCATATTTCTCTCCTTGAGGGCGAGGCAAGGACGGGGGAGATCGCTCGTCTCATCGGCGGCGACGCGGGCGAGATCGCGCTCCGCCATGCCGAAGAACTCATGAAGGAAGCGGAAGGTTACAAAAAATCCCTCTAATGGGAAGTTTCTGACCGAATAGAACGCATCAGCTTACGCAAAATAATCTCCAAACGGAGGTTTTCATGCGCAAGCTGAAATTTTTTTTCGCGGCATTCGCGCTCTTTGTCGTCCTCACTCTTTTTGGCGGGGCGGCGTTCAGGGCCAATGCCGCTTCTGATGAATATTATCTCGGCGGAATGACGGCGGGCTTTTCGCTCTCGGCGGGAGGGACGGAGGTCATCGGCCTGAGCGAAGTCGGCGCGGAGGACGGCATCCACCGCCCTGCGGACGAGGTCGGCGTCAAGATCGGGGACCTCATCTGCGCCGCCGACGGCATTCAGATCAAGACGATCGACGATCTCAACCGCGCACTCGAAAAGTGCGGCGGCAAGGAGATCACGTTCACGATCAAGCGGGACGGAGAGAGGGCGGAGGTCAACATTCGGCCCGTCAAGGACAAAAAGAGCGGAAAATACAAGATCGGCGTCCTCATCCGCGATACCCTGACGGGGATCGGAACGGTGACTTACATCAAAAAGGACACGCTCGAATTCGGCTCGCTGGGGCACGCCGTGTGCGACGAGAACAACCAATCCCTCGAGATCTCCGACCCCAAGGTCTATCTTTGCAGCGTCATCGGCGTCAACAAGGGCAAACGCGGAAAGGCGGGGGAACTCAGAGGACTGTTTCTGAACGACAAAAAGATCGCCAAGGCCGAACAGGTCAAGCAAACGGGACTATACGGCAAGTTCGAGAAGGGGTTCGACTTCTCCCACAGTGAGACGATCGGCATCGCGCCCCTGAGCGAGGCGACGATCGGGAAGGCCGTCATCTACTCCACGATCGACGGCGTATGCCCCCAAAAATATGAGATCAGCATCGCAAAAGTGGACGAGACGAACAAGGAGAACAAGAATTTTGTCATCAAGGTGACGGATGAGAAACTGATCTCCGAGACGGGCGGCATCGTTCAGGGCATGAGCGGAAGCCCCATCGTGCAGAACGGAAAGCTCATCGGCGCGGTCACCCATGTGTTTTTGAACGATCCGACGCGCGGTTATGGCATCGGGATCGAGAATATGATAAAAAATTGAAAACCCAATGATTTCAAAGAAGATCCTCCGACGAGGGTCTTTTCTTTTAAGAAAAATATGTTAAACTTTTCCGACTAATATTTTCGCAATTCCTTGACAAAACATCAATAATCTGCTAAAATATGAGCGATATGAAAAGTTTTGATATCGGCGATTTCATTCCGACAGTCACAGAGAAAACGACGATCCAAAATATGGTGGAGCGATTTAAGATGAGGCGCAAGGAGCGGAGACTTTCACAAAAAACTCTTGCGCAAACGTCGGGCGTGTCCTATGCCTCGATCCGAAGATTCGAGCGGACGGGGGAGATCTCGCTCCGTTCTCTCGTCAAGCTGGCGAATGCCATTGGGTGCCTTTCCGACTTTGAAGAACTCTTCAAGCACGAGATCATTTTGAGTGTGAAGGAGTACAAGAAATGATCGGCGAAGTAAAAAAATCGGTCGTCAAATACAACGGTCGCCTTGTGGGCTACCTTGCGGTCGTGGAAGAGGGGATCGCCTTTCAATACGACGCCGAATGGCTGAAAGACGGCTTTTCCGTCTCCCCGTTCTCTCTGCCGCTCAGGGGAGACGTCTTTCTCGACCGAAAGGACAACTTTGGGGGCCTCTTCGGCGTCTTTCATGATTCACTTCCCGACGGTTGGGGGGAACTTCTCGTAAGCAGGATGTGCGCGAAGAAGGGCGTCAACTATGAGAAACTCAATCCTCTCACTAAGCTATCTCTCATCGGCGGAAACGGTCTTGGCGGACTCAACTACGAACCGACGCAGGCAGTTGAAACGATTGATTCTCAGTTCGATTTAGAAGAGCTTGCGGAAGAGGCAAACGCAGTTCTGAATGATGCGGAAAAAGCGGTCGGGGACTTGGACGGGCTGTATCTTGCGGGCGGCTCGAGCGGCGGCGCACGACCGAAGGCGCACCTGAAAATCGACGGGGGAGAGTGGATCGTCAAATTCCCCTGCAGGATCGACCCGCCCGATGTCGGACTTCGGGAATATGAGGCGAATGCGGCGGCGAAAAAGTGTCGGCTCGACGTCAACGAATTCAAACTGTTTCCGTCAAAGAAGTACAGCGGGTACTTCGGTGCAAAACGCTTCGACCGCAAAGAGGGGAGGAGGATACACGTCGTGTCGCTGTCCTCGCTCCTCGAGACGACGCATAGGATCCCGAATCTTGACTATGTTCACCTCTTCCAAGTCATCGAAAACATTTGCGCCGACAAGCGCGACCTCTATGAGGCGTTCGCCCGCATGACATTCAATGTGCTTTACGGGAACAAGGACGACCATGGGAAAAACATCTCATTCCTCTATGATGAAACGCTCGGCGGGTATCGTCTCTCTCCCGCCTATGATATCACGAAAACTCCCGATAAGCCCGAACACGAGATGACCGTTTTGGGCAAGACAAACCCCACAGACACGGATTTACTCGATTTGGCGGCATATGTCGGTCTCGCAAAGGGGAAAACTATGGGTATCTTAGAAAATATCAGAAAAATCATTTGCGAAAGCACTTAGAACATATTGACAATTTCCCATGTGTTTTTGAACGATCCGACGAGGGGATATGGCATCGGGATCGAGAATATGCTGAGAGATTAAGCTGAATCATCGCGAAAAACGGTTCATATCATAGAGTATGGACCGATTTTTTTTGCAAAATTTTTTCGGGAGCGTCTTTTCGCGGAAAAAGACCTTGATCTTTCTCTCGCTCCTCGTTCTCGTCTTTTTGATCCTCGGGGCATGCTTTGTCACGACGTCCGCCGTCTATGACTATCATCTCTCCATCTGCGACGGCTTTTTGACCGACGTCTGCTTCTCCGATACGAACGTCTTTCTCATCTTTCTCCAACGGACGGGGGGATGCGCGCTTCTGCTCCTTCTCATCCTCATCGGAAGTTTTCACCCGATCGCGCTCCTTCTTCCGCTCGCCGTCCTCGCCTACCGCGCCTTCACCTGCGGCGGGTGCCTGTACGTTTTTTTCGAATATTACGGGGTAACGGGGGCGATGATCGTCTTTGTTCTCTATCTGCCCGTTCATCTCTGCGCCGACGCCATTCTCGTCTTTGCGGCGACGCTAGCGTTTGCGCGGGCTTTTTCCTTCTGTTTTTGCGCCTGCGATTTTCTCGACCTCCTGCGCGACGCTCTGATCCTGCTTGGCCTTGTCATCGCGGTCTGTCTTTTCGAGATGATCCTTCTCCTCGCACTCTTTCACCCGATAGGTAAAATTTTGTAAGTTTATTTTCCGTCTCCTGTCACAAACTGTGGATATGAAGAAAATTGTTTGCGCTGCCGCGCTTCTTGCGGCGGGGATCTTTATGATGGGAAACGGCGTGACTGTCCGTGCGCTCGAGACCGAGCCTGACTGCAAATCGGCCTATTCGTGCGACTACGGGACGGGGACGGTCATCTACGCAAAGGAGGAGACAAAGCGTCTCCCGATCGCGAGCATGTGCAAGATCATGACGTTGCTCCTCTCCTTTGAGGCGGCCGACCGCGGGGAACTTGATTACGGTGAGACGGTCACCGTCAGCGAAAATGCGGCCGGAATGGGGGGATCCCAGGTCTTTCTCGCCGCGGGGCTTTCCTATACGGTCGAATCGCTTCTGAAATCGATCGTCGTGTGTTCTGCGAACGATTCCTGCGTCGCCATTGCCGAGCGGGTCGCGGGGAGCGAGACCGCCTTTATCGACAGAATGAACGCGCGGGCCAAGGAACTCGGCGCGGAAAATACGCTTTTTGCAAACTGCACGGGGCTTCCGAAGGAGCCGCAGTACTCCTGCGCCAAAGACGTCTCCGTCATGCTGTGTGAGCTTCTGAAACATGAGAAGTACTTTGAATACACAAAGATCTGGACGGAGGACTTTGAGCATCCCGACGGGAGGAAGATCCTCATGACGAATACGAACAAGCTCGTCCGCTTCTACAACGGATGCGACGGGGGCAAGACGGGCTATACGAACGAGGCGGGTTCCTGCCTTGCCGCCACCGCCAAGCGCGGGGATATGAGGATCGTCAGCGTCGTCATCGGCGCGGAAAATTCCAAAGAGAGAAACGCGATCGTCTCTTCGCTCTTTGACGAGGCCTTCAACGGGTATGAGTGCCGCACTGTCCTGAAAGCGGGGGAGGAGATCGGAGAAAGAGCCGCGGTCTTGGGGAGCAAGTGCAAGGAAATGAGGCTCTGCGCCGAAAAATCGCTCTCCGTTTTCGGCAAAAAAGGGGAGAACGCCGATTGCTCCGTCGAATATGCGATCGAGGGCTTGAACGCACCCGTCTGTAAGGGAGACGCCGCGGGAGAGGCCATCCTCTTTTCGAACGGCGTCGAGATCGGACGGACGAGGCTCCTCTCCATGGACGACGCGCCCGCCTTCACATGGTGGGACGCCTTCCGAGAGGCCGCGAAAAATTGGAATTGACCGTTTTGAATAGTACTATGTCAGACATAATGGCGAGGAAATGCCGTTATGTCTTTTCTTTTTGCGAAGCCTTCCACAAAAAAGAGCTTTTCGGCGCATCGTGGCGTTTTTTTCTTGCTTTTTTCCGCAAAAATTGATATAATAAACTTGTATGTTGGTATTGGACAGGGTGATAGAGCTTGTTGCAAGTTTTCTCGCGGTCGTCGTTGTCTTGACGTGCCACGAGTTTGCGCATGCGTTCGTCGCCTGCCGTTGCGGGGACTTGACGGCGAAATATGAGGGGAGGTTGACGCTCAACCCCTTGAAGCACTTCGATCTCATCGGCCTCATCTGTTTCACTTTTGTCGGTTTCGGATGGGCAAAGCCCGTTCCCATCAACCCTGACAACTTCAAAAATTACCGCCTGGGGCTGGGGCTTACGGCGAGCGCGGGGATCTTGATGAACTATATCATGGCCTTCCTGTTCTATCCCATCTTCCTTCTCCTGCTCAATTTCATGCCCGAGATCGCCTTCTTGACGAGTTTTCTTACAACGCTCTTCTATATGCTCTATGCGTACAGTCTGAGCTTCTGTGTGTTCAATCTCCTGCCCTTTTATCCCCTTGACGGCTTCCGCATCATCGACGCCGCAAGTAAATGGCATGGGCCTGTCTACAGATTCCTCAACAACTACGGCTATTATATCCTGCTGTTTTTGATCGTGGAGAGCTTCCTTTGCAGGATCATCGGGTCCTACATTCCCTTTATGAATTACATGAACATTTTGGGCTGGGTGATGGAATTTGCCGAGAAGATCTTCGGCTTTCCCATCCGTGCCGCGTGGGAGCCTGCGTTCGGCGTGCCGTTCGGGCAGATTTGGAGGAGCCTTTTGACATGGTAGACCGCGATAAATTTGAGTCTATCGTCGATTATACGACGATTTTGAGCAACTTTGAAGGTCCGATGGATCTGTTGCTCTTCCTCATCAACAAGAATGAGATCGAGATAAAGGATATCTTTGTCTCGCAGGTCACCGAGCAGTTCCTCGACTATATGAAGGGGCTTCCGTACATCGACGTTGACAAGATGAGCGACTATCTCAACATCGCCGCGACGATCATCAAGATCAAGGGGCAGTCCCTCGTCCCCAACCTTTTGGACGATCCCGAGTATCAGGAGGAGCAGGAAAACACCCGCGACGAATTCATCCAAGCCCTTGAGGAGTATAAGCGCATCAAGGAAGAGGCGGCCAAGCTGAAGGAGCTTGAGACTGTCGGCTACTATTTCAAGGAGCCGGACAAGGACGTCGGCGAGACAAAGACGGTTTTTAACCTCGATTCCCTGACGCTCGACGGCCTCATCGGAGCCTTTCAGGCATTGATGCTCCAGCGCGAGGGCAAGAGAGCCGAGCATGAGGTGAGGGAGATCCCGCGCGACGAGTTCACCGTCGAACAGAAGGCGACATTCATTCTCGAGAGCGTGGAAGGGGGCGGAACGATCAAGTTTGAGGACCTCTTCACCGAAGATTACACGAAGCCCGAGATCGTGACGACCTTTCAGGCGATGTTGGAGCTGTTGAAACTTCAATTTTTGTGCGTAAAGCAGAACGAAGCATTCGGGGAGATCGTCATTTCGCTCAACCCCGACAGAAAGGAGGGAGAACCCTTTGGAACAATTGACGAATATAATTGAGGCCGTGCTGTTTGCCTCGGGGAAACCCGTGCCGCTTGCGGATATTGCGGAAAAACTCAACCTCACGGAGGGCGAGATCAGGCGGGCCATCGACGAACTCAAAGAAAAATACGGGGAGGGCTGCGGGATCCGCTTCCTCGAATTCAACAAGAAGGCCCAGCTCGCGACTAACCCGCTCTATAAAGATGAGGTCGCGGCCGTACTCAACCCGATCCGCCAGAAGGAACTCACGCGCACCGTCCTCGAATGCGCCGCGATCATCGCCTATAAACAGCCGATCACGAGGAGCGAGATCGAGTTGCTCCGCGGCAACAACAGCGACTATGCTGTGAACGTGCTGCTCGACCTCAAACTCATCTATCCGTGCGGGCGGAAGGACGCCGTCGGCCATCCCATTCTCTTTGCGACGACGGATGAATTCCTCAAACGCTTCAAACTCAACACCTTGGAGGACCTTCCCGACTACGATGAATTGATGGACGCCATCCGCAACGCGAGCATCGACGAGAGGGACAGCTACCTCTATGCCCGCGAGGACGATACCGACGACGATGGCGACGGGGAAGGGGGAGGAGAGAAACTTCCCGAACGCGTGCGGGATGCGAAACCTCAGCCCAAGGAAGAGGTCAGGGACGGGTACGAGATCCCCGATTTCCTCAAGGGGCTTGACGAAAGCGACCTCGTCAAGATCGGCTGAGCGGAATTTTTTGACTGACAAATATTTTTTTCGGATTCGCCCATATTACGGTTATGGGCGAATTTTTCGTGTGGTCCGCATTTGCGGGGATGCTCCTTACCTTTTTCCCCGTCTTTCTCTGGCTCGACGCCTATGTGGACATTCCGAAGAACCGCGCATGGTTTTCCCTCTCGCTGTTCCGTCACCTGAAACTTTTCGGCGGATACGGACAGCTCGACAGGGAGGGGATCGCCGTGCATCTCACGGAGAAGAAGGCCGTCTTTGTCCCTTACGGCAAGATGGCAGATACGAGAAAGAAGTTCGAAGTCACCAAGGGGTTCCAGCTCTGGCGTTTGCACCAGACGGTGGAAACGGGGGGTGCGGAGAGCGTCACGGGCGTCATGATCGCCGCCGCACTCCAGACCCTCGGCGGGGGATCCTTCGCCTACCTCAGGACGAAACATCCCTTTTTGTCCCTGAAAAACGACACTCTCATCTCCGAAGAAGCCTGTTTTAAGGTGTCCTTTGAGACCGCGCTCGTATTCAACGGCTTTGTGTTGGGCATGGCATTTATGAAGAAAGCATTGGAGGCATTGATAAATTGGATAAGAAAAAAAAGATCGACAGCATCCTTGAAAAAACTGCGCAGCAACTGACAAGTCTCATCGACGTCAACACCATCGTCGGCTCTCCCATCCGTACGGCGAGCGGGGCACAGGTCATTCCGTTCACGAAAGTGACGATGGGTTACCTCTCGGGCGGGGGAGAATACGGCGAAGTCAAGGCCGTAAAGCTCGACGAGACATATCCCTTTGCGGGCGGCGCGGGGACGGTCATCAATCTGAAACCTGCGGGGTTCCTCATCGACGACGGCGTCGAATGCCGCGTGGTCAAGCTGACGAACGACCCCATTGACGGGTTGATCGAGAAGGCGGGCGAGATCGTTGGGAGGATCGTTGACAAGGTCGGCCATGACGATGAAGAAGAGTAACTTTTTGGGGATCCTCCTCGCATTTTTCGCGCTCTTCACGGTCTTTGCGGGGGAAAGAACGGTCTCGGCCGACGCCGCAACAGCCGCGAAGGGGGAGTGCGTCGTGGAGGTCTCCTCACGCCGTATCCTGTACGAAAAAGACGCCTGCGCACGCCTTCCCATGGCAAGTACGACGAAGGTACTCACTGCCATTCTCATCCTCGACGACTGCGACCTCGACGAATGCGTCATTATCCCCAAGGAGGCGGAGGGGGTCGAAGGGTCGAGCGTCTATCTCCGCGCGGGCGACAGCTACACCGTCCGTGAACTCCTCTATGGGCTGATGCTCCGTTCGGGGAACGACTGCGCGGTCACCCTCGCCCTGCATCACAGCGGTTCGGTCGAGACGTTCTCCGAAAAGATGAACGAGAAGGCCGCTCTCCTCGGGGCGCAGGGGAGCTTTTTCGTCAATCCGCACGGCCTGCCCGACAGCCGACACCACACCACCGCCCGCGACCTCGCCCTGATCTCCGCCTATGCGATGGAGAACGAGACCTTCCGAGAGATCGTCTCGTGCAAGTATTTTGCGCCGCGTAATTGGCAGAACAAAAACAAGATGGTCTACAATTACGAGGGGGCGATCGGGGTCAAGACGGGCTTCACTTCGGCCGCGGGGCGGTGCCTCGTGACCTGTGCGGAGCGGGACGGCATGCGGCTTGTGAGCGTCGTTCTGAACTGTCCCGAAATGTACGAGCGCACGGCGGAACTTCTCGACGATCGATTTGGGGAATATCAGATGTATAAGCTCTGCGACAGCACGGTCCCGTGGGAGAATTTTGCCGTGAAGTGTGATTTTTCCTATCCCCTCAAGAAGAGCGAACTCAAAGGTCTGCAATTTGACACACAGCTCTGCGATCCTTTGCCGCAAAAGCAGGGAGAAGTTGCGGGACAAATGAAGATCTTCCTTCAAAACGACTTGCTTTTTTCGCAAAATTTGTATATCATATAGGCAGAACGAAAGGAGCGCAGAGTTTCTGCAACACAAATGCGGATCAACAGATTTCTTGCCGAACAGGGCGTCGCGTCGAGAAGGGGCGCGGACGAGATCGTCGCCGCGGGACGGGTGACGATCAACGGGAAGGTGGCGCAGGCGGGGGACAAGGTCATGCCCTCCGACGTCGTTGCCCTCGACGGGAGGGAGCTTTCCCACGGGGTGAAGTACGAGTACTATCTTCTGAACAAGCCCAAGGGGTGCGTTTGCACAGTGAGCGACGAGCGGACCGAGCGTCCGAGAAAGACAGTAATGGATTTTTTGCCCGCAGGCGCGGGGAGAGTTTTCCCCGTCGGCCGTCTCGACTATGACACCGAGGGACTTCTGATCCTGACCAACGACGGCGCGCTCGCCTATCGCCTGACGGCCCCGCAGACCGAGATCCCCAAGACCTACCTCGTGAAAGTAGAGGGGAGCATGACGGCCGCACAGCTCAACCGCCTGCGCGAGGGCGTCGAGATCGGGAAGGGCATTGTCACGAAGAAGTGCCGCGTCAATGTCGTCGAGACAGACAAGAGCTATACAAAACTGCATGTGACGTTGACGGAGGGGAAAAACCATGAGATCCGCCGCATGTTTGAGACCGTCGGGAAACCTGTGCAGTTCCTCAAGCGCATCAAGGTCGGCGAGCTTACCCTCCGCGGCCTCGGCAGGGGGGAGTGCAGAAAACTCACCGCCGAAGAGGTTTTTTACCTGCAAAATCTATGAGAAAGTGCCGCTGTCATCGCGGCCTTTTTTGTGTCTATGAGACGCCTTCCTCCGTTCAGCATGAGCGCAAGGAGCCGTATTCTTCCCTCGCTGCCCCTGCTCATTCTGAGGGCAAAGCCCGAAGAATCCCCTCAAACGAAGTCCGTGGTAGCGGCGTCATGCTGAGAAGCAATGCTGTACGAAGTCAAAAAGGGCTGATCCGAAGCATCTCGCCGCTACTTTGTAGTCTCCCCGCGAGATTCTTCGGTTCCGCTTGTCTGACTTCGTTTCACCTCCGTTTCTCAGAATGACGCGGGTCCGCTCATCCTGCCCCGCCCTTGGTGCAATAGGAATGCGGGCGGGGCGGTCACCGTTCGCGCGGGATAATGCGCTCACTCACCGAAAAGGGGTAGGCCCTTGCCACGTCGATCGCGAATTGTGCGCATACCATTGACTTTTTGAACAAAAAGGGATATACTATATCAAAAAACAGAAAGGAGATAAAAACATGGAAGAAAAATTGAAGTTGACGCAAGAATGGGACAAAGTTTTCCCCAAGAGCGAGGAAGTGTTTCACGAAAAGGCGACCTTTCACAACCGCTACGGCATTCCGCTCGCCTGCGATGTATATAAGCCGAAAAATGCAAGCGGGAAACTTTTCGCGGTCGCTGTCTGCGGACCTTTCGGCGCGGTGAAGGAGCAAAGCTCGGGGCTGTATGCGCAGGAAATGGCCAAGCGCGGCTTCTTTGCGATCGCCTTCGACCCCTCGTTTACGGGCGAGAGCGGCGGATTGCCCCGCTATGTTGCCTCTCCCGACATCAACACCGAGGACTTCTCTGCGGCAGTGGACTTTCTCTCCTGCCGTGAGGACGTGGACCCCGACAGGATCGGCATCATCGGCATCTGCGGTTGGGGCGGCATGGCACTGAACGCCGCGGCGATGGACACGCGCATCAAGGCGACGGTCGCCTCGACCATGTATGACATGACGCGCGTCAACGCCAAGGGGTACTTCGACGCGGCCGACAGCGAAGAGGCCCGCTTCGAGACAAAGAAAGCACTCAACGCACAGCGCGTGGCCGACTACAAGAGCGGAAGCTATGAACTCGGCGGGGGCGTGGTCGATCCCCTCCCCGACGACGCGCCTTTCTTCGTCAAGGATTATTATGACTACTACAAGACAAAAAGGGGGTACCATGTCCGCAGTCTGAACTCCAACGGCGGCTGGAACAAGACGTCCTCGCTCTCCTTTATCAATATGCCCATCCTCGCTTACAGCAACGAGATAAGGAGCGCGGTCCTCATCGTCCACGGCGAGAAGGCGCACTCCTGCTATTTCTCAAAGGACGCCTATGCCGCGATGACCAAGGACAGCAAATTTGCCGACAACAAGGAACTTTTGCTCATTCCGAACGCCGTGCATACCGACCTCTACGACAGGCTCGACGTCATTCCGTTTGACAAGATCGAGGCGTTTTTACGGAAATATCTGAAATGAAACGGCTGAAATTTTGTCTCCTTTTGGTAGCATGTGCGGCACTCTTCGCGCTCGCGGCGTGCGGAACAAGGGGGAACGAGGGGGATCCGCCTGCGGCAGTGACGCCGAACGAAAACGGCGGCAAGGAGGAGGACGCGATGACAGATGTGATTTTTCTGACGATCGGAAGCGACAAAAATTCCGTAAAGCTCGAAGAAAACGCCGCAACGGCGGCTCTGGTCGAACTTCTGAAAGAGGGGGACATCACCTATACCGCGCACAGCTACGGCGGGTTTGAAATGGTCGGGGCATTGGGGCACGCCCTTCCCCGCGACGACAGGCAGATGACGACGGAGGCGGGGGACGTCATTCTCTATTCGGGAGATCAGATCGTCCTATTCTACGGGGCAAATTCATGGAGCTATACAAGGCTCGGGAAGATGCAGGGCCTTTCGTCGGACGAACTGAGGGCGATCCTCACCGGATCGGACCCTGTCACGGTAACGATCAGTCTGCAATAAGAAAAAAACAGCGGGGGGACATTCCTCGCTGTTTTCTTATCCGATATTCTGTTGGGGGAGGTCGGCTCCGCAGAGATCCGCCGTTTCTTCCTCTGTTTTCAGCAAAAAGCTGTTGGGAGAATAGGTGGATAGCTTGCTCCTCTCCTCCATGGCGGCAAAGACGCGATCCCTAAGTTCATACTTGCGGTCCTTTTTCGGGAGTGATTCATCGGGGAAAAAGGGGCCGTCGATATAGACAATGGGTTTGACGCCTCCAAAGAGCTTGCGCCTGTGATAGGTCGTCGTAAAGGTGAACACGGCTTTTCCCGTGTTGACGGGATAGGCAAAGGAAGCGGCGGTAAAGGGACGGATCCCCGTATAGAGGGGCCAGATGTGCGCCTCGGGATAGATCGCGATGACGTTTCCTTTCTCCATACGGGCGTCGATCGCGGCGAGGAACTTCTTTTGCGTCTCCCAGCTGTCGGGGACGGGCATCGCCCCCAGATCTTCGACGACGCGGCGCAGAAAGGGAATGGAAACCGCGTCGGGATTGACGACGACATGGGGTTTCTTCGGGAAGGAGATCATGGAGGGGGTGAAGGCGTCGCCCGCCGTCCGCGTGTGATTGCCGTAGAGGAAATAGCCTTCCTTGCGGTAGTGGCGGAGTTTCTCCCTGCCGACGATCTTCTGCCCGCAGAAAATTTTCAGATAGAGAAAACAGAGGGGAGTGGCGATCAGGTGATGGAGGATCCATGCGACCGCCTGCCGCAATTTGCTCTTGGGCAGATAGGAATAGTCCTGCGGAAGGGCTTTTCTCTTGATATTCGTCCCCGCGAAGTCATCGTTGAGCGGGTCGGTATAGTAGAAGATTTTCTCTTTCATGACGTTTTTTTCGCCAAAGCCGCCGTGTCCTCGAGCATCTGCTCCATTTTCAGCATGCAATCCTCTTGGCGGAATTGCTCCTTGAACGCGCGGTATTTTTCCCGATAGGCGGCGATCTGGTCGGGAGAATGGTAGAAGTAGGAGATCTTTTCGGCGAGGTCGCGCCAGCAGCCCGCCTTGAACAGGCACCGCTCGTCGAGGGCGAAATTTTTGGTCGCGCTCCGAGGAGAATCGCAGATAATGGGGACAAGTCCCACCGCGATCGCTTCAAGGCAGGAGATGGCCTCGATCTCCACGACGGCGGTATGCACATACAGATCCGCGCCCTGAAGGACGGCGGGGAGGTCGTCCCGCGAATAGAAACTGAGGTCTGCGTCCACATGGTACCGCTTGGCGAGACGCTTGAGCTTCTTCTCCTTGGGACCGCAGCCCGCGAAGTAGATCTTTACATTGTCCCTGAAATCGCTCTTTCCGATGGCCTTGATGAGCGTCTGCTGTGCCTTCTCCTTGCTGAAACGGCCCATGCAGAAGATCGTGAATTTGTCGTCGAGCCGCCTGTGTTCTTGCTCGGCAAAGAAGGCGTCGTTCACGCCATTGGAGATGACGCGGCAGGGGAGGGAATGTTTGATCTGTTTTTCGAAAAGTTCCCTGATGAACTGCGTAGGATAGTGTACCATGTCCACCCGCTTGTAGAGGAGATGATAGAAGAGCGTGTACGTCAGATGATTGGCGAGGCGGCTATTCATGAGGAAAATGTGCGCCGTGACGTTTTCTGCCTGCGCGTGAAAGCTCGCAGTGACGGGAATGCCTGACTTCTTTGCGAGTTTTGCGGCGGCGACGCCGAGGGGGAAGGGCATCAGAACATGGACGACATCCGCACCCGCGATCGCCTGCGAGACGATCTTTTTATCTGCCTTGGCGAGGTAGACGTGATTGGCTTTCAGAATGAGATTGAGCGGACCCAAATTTTTGATCGGGACGACCACAAAGCCATCCACGCCCTTTTTGTCTTGATCGGCGCAGACGACGGTGACGTCGTGTCCTCTTTTTTTGAGAAAGCCGATCAGATTATATGCCGCGAGCGATGTGCCGTTATTTGGTTTTCCGAGGACGTCACAGACGATTACGATCTTCATATCTTCCCTTGTATGTCATATTTCGACGTGATAACAAAATTATTTGTCATGTTTTTCTATGATACGTCAATTATAGCATGCTACAAGGAGTGCTGTCAAGAAAAATCAGGCAGTATCAAAGAATTGGATTTTGGTGAATATGACTTGGGGTCGAAGGCGAAGTACGGGGTTCTTTTACCGCAGAGCGGCTCATTGCGATATTGAAAGGCACAAAGAGAGACAGGCAAGAGCCTGTCTCTCTTTTGGGTACAGCACAAAAACAGGACTTTAATACTCTTTCAGTCCCAAAAGAAAATCAATTGAAACGTCAAAATACTCCGCTATATCAGCAAGAACTGAGAGTGGCGGCTCCCTCTGTCCTTTTTCATAATGTAAGTACGTTACGGCATTCAGTCCGAGCGCAAGAGACAGCTCTTTTTGTGTCAGCCCGCGTTCAAGTCGAAGCTCTTTTAATCTTTTCCCCAAAATAATTTCCATTTTGTTCGATTTTTTCCTTCTTTTTTATTGACATATTAACAAAATGGTAGTAAAATGTATTTGGAATTACCGTTTTGGTAGTTTACACTGTAAAATAAGAGGATTAAAAGATGAAGAAGATTTTGACACTACTAGCCTACCACACGCCATTCTCATGTCAAGCGGCTTTTGCGGCATAAACCGCCGTTGCCTCAAACTTCAAAAGAAAGCAAAAACCTCAGCCGAAAACAGTTCGACTAAGGTTTTTCGTGGTACACCATTTGATAACAAATCCGAACGCTCGATTTCCTCTAACGAGATGCGAATTGTTCCGTCCTTGTAGTTGCAGGTGATGAGAGCATAATCGTCGTAGAGGTAAATTGCGTTCACAAACGTATCTATCAGCCGCTGTCTGCCTTC
>CANPZV010000001.1 GCA_947589285.1 uncultured Clostridia bacterium | reverse complement strand
CGGACTTCGTTTGAGGGGATTCTTCGGCTTCGCCTCAGAATGAGCAAAGTCCCCGCGTCATTCTGAGAAAAGGGGGACTGAACGAAGTCCGTGACGTTGAACCGAAGAATCTCGCGGGGGGGGACCTCAGCAAAATAGCGGCGAGATGCTTCGGGTCAGCTTTTCGGCTTCGAACAACATTGCTTCTCAGCATGACGCCGCTACCACGGACTTCGTTTGAGGGGATTCTTCGGCTTCGCCTCAGAATGAGCAAAGTCCCCGCGTCATTCTGAGAAAAGGGGGAGCCTACCCCCTGCGTCATCCTGAGGGAGCGAAGCGACCGAAGGATCTCGCAGGGAAAACTATAATAATAGCGGCGGGACCGTACGGTCCCGCCGCGCTCATTTTTCACTATGCTTCCGTCATGGAGAACAGTCCGTCGAGGACGAGGGTCGCGATCTCTTTACACTCAAAGGTGTAGGAGAGCGTCTTATACGTCGTGCCGTATTGGACAAGGTTGTGCCCGACGTTCAGATAGAGCATCTTATAGTTGTTGTTCGTCCAGATGACGGGGTAATCTCCCTCGTACCATATCTCCCCCGGGTTGTCGCCGACTGGAAATGTGGAGGGATCGAGGGAGGCGAGGACGGTGATGTCTGCATTCTCCCTCAGATCGTGTTCCCAACTGTACCATTCGCAGGGAGGGGAGAGGAAAGTATCGGGCAGGTTCGCCGTCGCGCCGTTGCCGTGCGTCTCCACGCGGATGGTCTCCGCCGTCGGTGCCCAAGTGTTGTCGAGGTACTGCCCCGCGCCCAAGAAAGTTTCATGGTACCAATCCCAATTTTGGCCGTACATCGAACCGTTGAGGGAAAACGCAGAGAAGTGGAAGCCCATCCACGCCCCGCCGTTCTCCATATATTTTTCGAAGGCCTCCCTCTGCTCCGGTGCTTCGGGACGGGTGTCGAGGAAGAGAACGACGTCCACCGTTTCAAGGAAGGCGTCGTTGAGTTTGGACCAGTCGTGCGTGGGGAGATAGAGAAAGTTGTTCTCCTTGGCCTGCGCCTCGAACCATTCATTCGCCTCGGCGACAAAGCTGTCGTGCGCCTGATCGCTGTTGTCCGCCGTGTAGAAGGCGGCCGCGGTGAAGGCGGCGCAATCGGGGCAGGGCGTTCCGCTGTGGGGAGCCGTCTCCCTCGCGCGGGGGGAGGAACAGCCGTCGGCAACGCAGATGCGGTAGTGTTCGGCTTCGTCGAGAAGGAGCCAATCGCTCCAGACGTGTTCGTGCGGCTTACACGCCGTCAAAGAGCAGAGGAGGGCGGCGGAAAGAAGGGCCGCGGGAAGTTTGGCAAAAGCGTTCATGATCTCTCCTTTTTCTCTATTATATCGAACCCGTGCCCCGTTTTCAATAGACGGTTTTCAGAAACGTCGGCTTTCCCCGTTCGGGGGGAGGGGCCTCCGTTCATTCTGAGGGCGAAGCCCGAAGAATCCCCTTAAACGAAGTCCCCTCGTCGCCCCTTATAGGGGAGATGTCACGAACGTAGTGAGTGACAGAGGGGTTTTGATTTCGTCATGGTGAGCGCAGTCGAACCATCACCTTATTTTTGCTGCGGTGACCCTTCGACATGCTACTTCGCGCTACGGCTCGTGCCGCGCTTGGAATCAAATAGAATGCGCGCGGGGCAGGGTGACGGATTGAAAATGCGGTGACCCACCCCCCTACCCCCCTCCCACGGAGGGGGCAAGGCCTACCCCTTGGGGGGGGAGGTTCCCGCAAAGCGGGTGGTGGGGGATTGCGTCATTCTCCGCTCCAATATCCCCAAGCCCCCCTGTGCTATTGCACAGGGGGGCTTGGGAAATAAGGAAACGACGGGATATAATCCCGTCTCCACATTCATTTTAATTTTCTTGTTCCGACTTCATGTACTTTCTCAATATCAGATTGATGAATTGAGATAGCGAACGATCGTCCTCATCGGCCGCCCGCTTCAACTCCTCCAACAAGTCGGAATCGATCGTTATACTGATTTTCTCTTTCAACGGTTTCATAATCTTTCCCTCAAATTATAACAAAAATGCGATAAATGCTTGACAAATAAGATAAAGTAGTATAAAATACTACCATAGTATGTCGCAAATCATGATTGCTTATTCATTTTGGCAACGAATTAGAATACTGAATAACCAAGGAGGAGGGAAGGGTCCAAATGAAAACAGATAAAACAAAGGAAAAAAAGAAAACAACAAAAACAATAACCGTATTTGCGTTAGAATTGTTTGAAATAGTATAAGTGACATTCGCTTGCCGTGACGGCATAGTAACATATCCCGCTATGCCCCCAACATTATCTGCCCCAATGATGATCCCAAAATTTTTATTATCGTTCAACCTATTGCTTGCAGATACATTGATATAACCCGCTATACCGCCTATGGCTTTATAAGATCCCTGTTTCAGACCGACCATAAGCCTACACAAGCCCATATTTCATTGTAAACGCCTATCTACGAATCATCATCTATAAGCGTTTGTCCTTTCAGCGCGTAAATATCTATTTGGACGTGCCGTCGGCTCATAACCTTAGAAACAGATACCGTGCCGCAATACGGGCATTGAAATTTAGTCAAGCCCGTAGCATCTCGGACCCCATACTCCGAGCGGAAACAGTTGTTACAAATCACTTTTACCATTCTTTCCTTGCATTTCATTTTCGCACAACGCTTCGTCTGCCATTTGATATTCGGAATTTGACGCTCTCCGTGGCAAAGAACTTCATCTTCATAGGCAAACAAATGTTTGTATTATGAAGTATATCACAGCGGCATAAAAATTGCAAGGGTCTTGTGTCCCATTTAAGAGGCGGGAAGAAAAAATAAAAAAGGCAGCCCTCGGAAGGACTGCCCATGTGTGGTAGAAAGGTGGATCAGTTTAACCTATAATATTTCGTTGCCCTTCCCGTGCCTTCGCGCCGAAGTTCCTGCAGCTCTACGAGTTTCCGAAGTGCGCCCTCTATGGAGCTGACGGAGAGCGACGGACAGAGTCCCATAATGTCCAGTTTATTAAATCTTCCGATTTTCTGTTTCGTTGCCCTTCTCACCGTTTCCAAAGCCGAAATTTTATCTCGCACCAATTCAAACCTATCCTCAAAATCTTTGTATGCGGAAAGAACGGTGCCGAGCAGATATTTGATGAAGGGCGTTGCGTCGTCCTTGCCCTCATGCCAACCCACTTGGCTCGCTTGCAAAGCGTCATAGTACAAATCTTTGTTTTTGGCGATTTTAGCTTCGAGCGAGATATACTTTCCCACGTAAAACCCGCTCCGATACAGGAGAAGCGTAGTGAGAATCCGACTCATTCGTCCGTTGCCGTCATTGAAGGGATGGATACAGAGGAAGTCATGAATAAACACGGGAATGGCGATGAGTGGTTCTATTTCATGATTGCCAATCACTCTGTTGTATTCTTCGCAGATACGATCGAGAGCTTCGGGCGTTTCAAACGGGGCAAGCGGCGTAAACAGCGTTTCCGTATGCCCGTCCGGATAGGTAGCGGCAATATAATTCTGAACATTCTTCGTCCGTCCCGCATACGGATTATTCATGTGTCCGTACATCACCTTATGAAGTTGCAGAATGTAATTTTGCGTGATGGGAATAACGTCAAAATTTTCGTGAATGATTTTGAGCGCATCACGATACCCCGCAATTTCTTCTTCATCACGGTTTTTGGGCGTTGTCTTTTCAAGCGCAAGCTGCTTGAGTCTTGTGCTTGTCGTCACAATACCCTCGATGGCGTTGGAAGATTCGGTACTCTGTATCTTTGCGATTTCGACCAGCTTGTTGAGTTTTTCGGGCTGTTGTTTCAAATACAATTCCTGTTTCCCGGCTTCTTTATAGATAGCGGCAATGAACCCCAATATGTCGCTATCCCATTTCTGATCCTTAATTGCAGAATAATTAAAATTACGCATTTACCCTCATCTCCTTATGTTTTCCCTTATATTATAGATGATTTTAAGGGAAAAGTCAATCACTTTAGACTTTCTCTTTATTCTCGTCCAAATGATAATAAAGAAACGATAATTTTTTGCCCAGCCCGATTGCCGTTTCGATTGCATCTATATTGTAGATGATACTCGGATTGCCCAAATGTATCGTTTCTAATGCTATCACTTTATCCGAGCCTTTTGAATGTTTGTGAACGCCTATCGTGGAGTACAGCTTGTTTATAATGCCGTTTTTCCTTTTATCGGTCAGCTTCGATGCCTTTACCACGTCCACAAGCATTGTGATCTCAGCCGTATCGAATATGTGCTGGACTACATAGTAATAGCGAGCCTTTTTTATATACGACTGAACTTCATACCCGTATTTGTTCAGCAGGCTTATATCCGAAGGAAGAACCTTCCTCGACACGGAAATGCCGCGTTTTGCCAGCACCGCAATGATCTCATTCGTCGAAAGCGCATTGTTTTCGTCCGTCATCTTGCAGAGAATATCATACAAAACCAATAATTTGATCGAACCGTCGGTATTCTTTGACATATCCTTTGTGTCCTGTTTAAGAGATATATAGATTATAGCATATTTTCAAGGAATCACAAACTCTTTGTTTGGGGAGAAGCCATTTTTTACGGGCAAATGTGCCGAATATGCGCGAGAATGTACCCTGCGTTATTCGTATCTTGTCTTTCGCCGTTGTTGGTATCAGAAAAAGTCTTGCTGTCAAGTCAAAAAAATATGGCTTAAAATCTCAAACAGGACAACAGACAAGGCGATATTTTTTTACCGAAATCCTCTCATTTTTTATGCCGCTTGACCGCTGACGCCTTTTTCTGATGGAAAGTGGTTGCCGAAAGACAGGTGGTTGAAAAAATGGCTTGAAAGAGTAAAGGAAAATTTCTAATGGGAAAAATTGCTTCCTATTAGAGGTTTACAATGCTCTCAAAAGTTAAAACAGGAGGTTTTAGAATGAAAACAGCAGTCATCTACGCCAGATATTCAAGCGACCGTCAAACGGAGCAGTCCATCGAAGGGCAGGTCCGCGTGTGTAACGACTATGCAGAGCGGAACGATATTCTGATAGTCAGCCAATACATAGACAGAGCCACGACGGGTACGAACGACAATCGTGATGCCTTTCAGCAGATGATGAAGGACAGCGATATTGCTTCAAAGGTGTTCTAACGAGGTTAAACAAACGCACGTTTTTCGCTTTCACGCGACCTTTGGATTGGCTTTCGGATAAGGCCAAAGAAGAGCGAGAAGAAATGGAGAGTAATGCTCCGTCCGATCCTTATACGATCTCTTTCGATTCTGACGGAACGGGGCATATAATATCCCATGAACTCATAACCTGATTTAGAGGGTTTTGTAGCATAGGGCATTTCAGCATTGTATTTAACCTGTATTGATGATGAACCTCCGTTGCCCCCATCTTTATTTAATGTTACAGTATAGGTCGAAGTGCTACCTTTATCATAAACTTTATTATTGTCACTCTTCTCCGAATCTGTATTACAAGCAATGGGAACAACGACCGCCAAAATCAATATAATTGGCACCAAAATGATTGCAATTATAGCCTTTTTATTACTTTTGATGTTATAAAACGCTCCGCAACCGATTCCGAACGCTAACCCCAAAATAATGAAAGCGATGCCCATTGCGATATTCCCAATGGAAAAACCGACGATCATTAGGATAGCGCAAATTGCGGTTAAAATGCCGAGTAAAGTCCGAAATCCATTACGTTCGGCGTTTGGCATTGACGGCATGGGCGCACCTTCCGCGGCACGGGAAGCGCGTTGCTCTGCGCCAGGGATTTGATTCCGTAAATTGATAAGTACTTCTTTTAATTGAGCAAGTTGGGTGTTATCCTCTTTCAGTTGTTCGACGGTAATTTCAAGCTCTGCAAATACTTGACTTAAAATCTGCGTTAAGGAAATTAAGGCTTGGATGAATGAAATGCTGTCATTCAACTTTTTTTCGAGTATATTCCTTGCGTTGATCGCTTCGTAGCGATTCCCGCCAAATCGTGCGCGTATGCTTGCCGTCTTAAAACTTTCCAAAGAATTTTGCAACCTCTCCTGAGAAACATTGCAAAGTTCCACAAGCCGATTGCGAATGCCATGAACCAATTTTTCGCTATTTTCGTGTTGTCCGCCGCGGGCTTGGGCGTTCTTTTGCAAGGGCTGGGCGTAACGATCCCAATCCTTTAACGCCTTTTCAAATTCCGTAACCTTGCTTGATAAATCGGGAGATAATGAAGCCCCGCTATTGAAATTATTACTGAGGCTTTCAATTTCGCCGAAGTGCGCGTTACATTCATTCTCTTTGTTTTGCAAAGTTTCGCTGACGATCAATTCATAGTGCGCCATCAGCTCGTCGATAAAGAAGCTCTCGAAGTCTCCGATTTGAACGATTTTATTGAAGATTTTTACAACAGAGTCCTCGACAAAGCCATCAAGATAGGAATTGGCGGATGAAATACATTCTTGCTTGATTTCCTCGATCATTGCAAAGATGACGTTTTCACTTTCGATTTGAGGATAGCCGCCGACGAGCCGCGCGTCGTTGATTTTTTCAAACAATTCGTCGTTTTCTTCTTCAAACCACCGCCCTATGCCGACGAGAATATCCGCGATAACGGCAATGGTAGGTTTTTCGGCGCGGGCGACCATTTGTCGAAAATCATGAAAGTCGTCCCGACAGAAATACTCTATTTCGTGACGTAATCTTTTTTTGAGGTTCGTTAAATCGGCGTAGGCGGCTTGTGCTTCGCTTGCGTCGTCTGTAAGCAATTCTTTTTCTTCAAGAAGTTCCTGTAACCGTTCATTGCTGTCGGTCGGCGCACCGCCGAGGACGGAAAAGGCATCAATCATTTGTAAAACCGATCCTCCTTCTTTCTTGCTGTTTTGGCAATGCAAGCACGGCGTTTTTGACTGCATCCGCAGTTATCACGTCATCTCCGTTTTTCCCGCTAATGAGTCCCGCTTCTTTTATCACAAAGGCGACGTCGGCAAGCGTTTTGCCCGAAAGGTCATGAGCCAATTGCTCCAAGTTAATATCGGGGGAAAGAGCGATTCCCTTTGTGATATTCGTAAGCAGAGCCGAAATTTCTTCCGCGGAAGGCAAACCAACCTCAATGTGGTGGTCGAATCTTCCTCGGCGCAGAATGGCGGGATCGATCTTGTCGTACATATTGGTCATGGCGATGATCAAAACCCTGTTCTTTTGCGCCTCTTGGATCTGCCGCAAAAATTCGGCAACCTCTTCGTAGTGGTGTGTTTCGGATGCCGCCGTTTCACGGTTTGAAAGATAGCTCTCCATTTCGTCGATTACGACGACTGACGGCGCGTTCTCAATCGCTCCCGCAAATACCGACGAGATTCTCTTTGCCGTATCGTGGATATAGGGAGAGGCTATCGTCGCAGAATTTATTTCAAACTTCGGCAAACCGAGATATTCTACAAGTCTGTCTACGGCATAAGTTTTTCCGCACCCCGGGGGACCGTAGAGGATCACCGACGACGGGAAGGAAATGCCGAGCCTTGCATAGCGTTCAGGTTCGTTCAGAATATTGATGATATGCTCGTTGAAGAATTTTTCGAGTTCGGGACGCCCGGGGAGAGAGAATTTGCCTTCTTCTTTTTTCCGAGGCGCGGACGCATTGGGAGTCTGAACAATGTTTCTCTCTATTCCCGTGATTTTTGATATTTCTTGAAGCACCTTGTCGTTCAGGAAAAGGGAGTCGATTTCGCCATCGCTGAAATGAATGAGCCTGCCTCCCGAAAGGTACGCGCCGATCACCGCATCATCGGACACTTCTTGCCCCGTGTAGGTCGGCAAAATATAGCCGAATTCTTCAATGTAGATCCCATCGTACAGAGGTGCCGTCGTCACTTTTCGCATTTGCTTTAATACAAAGGCGAACGTAACAGCAGCATTACGGTCACAAAGCGCGGCTCCGAACGCGACAATATTCAACTGAAATTGCCGATCCGAAAGCAGATAAAAGTATATTTGTGTTTCTATTTCGACACGCTTAAAGGGATCGACCGAAAAGAAGAGCTTTTCCGCGCTCCATTGGTGATATAATTTTTCACGCACGATCAAAAGCGTAGCGTTCGAGTAAGTACGGTAAATCTCATAATTTTCGTACTCGAAAAGCATTGCTTTGATTTTGATAGAACCCAATCTGTTATTTTGGATGAACATTTCGCCCTCTTATTTCGTAAGACCGGAGCCTTTCAGCATCTCATCGAGCTTGGAACCTTCTTGGGGTATTCTGATTTGGAGCAATCTGAAAATAACGCCTTTCAAGCCGCTGATGTCGTTTTTCTGAACGCATTGCATTCCCTCGGCGATAAGCTGACGATAGAGCGCGGGGTTCTTGAAATCCTGCGGATTTTGCGCCATAACGGAGAAAATCGCAAGGAAAACCTCATCGTTACTGAACATGGCTTTCCCAACGGTGTCGTGCATTTGCTGTAATAATTTTTCGGCAGTCGGCGAATTGGCGTCGATTGCTCTCTGCGCATTCTCCTTCAAGTTGTTGAACTGTTTTGTCATGGCGGGGGTGGCATCTTCTTCAAATGCGGCGAAGTCGTGAACGAGGGAGTCAAGCTCCTGTTGCCAAACTGTCGTCCTGTTCTCTTGCATGAAAGCGGCGACAATGCCTTTACTCGTCTGCACCAATTCAAACAAGGCTTGCAATTCTTCCGCGCTCAATTCGTCGCCACGGTCAACATAGGCTCTGATTTTTTCTGCCGCATCGTCCAACTTGGCATCGAATTGGGTTTCGTTCAATTCGTCGATTTTATCGAGTAGCGCCTGCGCCTCGTTTAACACCTTTTCAAAGTCATTGTTGAAGTCAATTTGCCCGCTTAATCTGTCATAGCTGTCTTTTGCTTCCGTAATTCCGACCGAAGGAACGGTGATCTTCGTTTCGATATTTCCGCTGTCCGAGAAAGTAAATTCGCAGACGATCTCACTTCCGACGGGGATCATTCCGTATTCAAAAGAATTTCCGCTGATCGTAATTTCCCCGATGAACCTGTTATAGACGATGGGATCGGTAATTTCACCTTCCCAAAGTTTGAAGGAAATGGAGTCGGAACTTCCCGCATTGATACGCTTCGTCGTTTTATATTTCACAACGCCGCTCTTGGGAAGCAGATCGTCCTTTTTAATAAGGTAGTCGAGGATGGGCTTATGTGTTACGGGATCTTCCAATTCCACGCCGACGGAGTGTGCGCACGGGATTTTTCCGATATTGATAAGTGTCTTTGTGATGACGATTGTCGAAACGTCTAATTTGACGGCGGCGCCGTTCTCGTCCGTGCATTGAACGGTAAAGTGGTTTTCTCCCAAGCTCGGCAAATCGACGGAGATGATCGAATTGCTTGCAAGTGCCATTTTTCCGCTTGTCCATCCCGTTTCCACACACTTAAACTCAAATTCCAATTTGCTCGCGTTTTGAAAAACGACCGCAATTTTGGCTTTATCTGCGGAGGTACGGGCATTATAACGAAACTCCAAGCCGTAAGCGGCGGCTTTTACAATCCCTTTTTCGGCTTTTTGTCCGCCTTTCGCTTTTTCAAAATCAACGCTTTCGGCATAAATCGCGGCGCCTTCGCTGACGGCGGTCATGGGGTTGACGTCGTTATTCGGAGCGATGCCGAGTTCCTGCGACACTTTATCGCGCATGAATTTGTACTGCGTCGGTCCCCCGACAAAAACGATGCACTTGATGTCCTCGGGTTTTAACCCAACGTTTTCAATGACTTGACGGGTTTTTACAACAGTTTCATCGATTTTCGGCTCTATTAAAGAATCATATTGAGCGCGGGTGATAGGTACTTCCAAATATATTTCATTTCCGTCCTCATCGTTGCAATGGATCGAGCTTTCGTCAAGACGAACGACCGAGCTTTCTTGCGCCGAGAGTTCGATCTTCGCTTGCTCGGTCGCCCAAATTGCTACACGGATAAGTTTTGCATATTTATCTTGTATTCTGAAATCGTCGGGCAAATGAAAGTTTTCATGCAACCACGGCAAGACGACATTATCGAAAAGCAAGGTGTCAAAGTCGCGCCCGCCGCAGAAGGAGATGCCGTCATTGGTCAGAAGATTGATTTTGCTGCCGACGCGCTCCGCAATTGAAACGTCGAACGTGCCGCCGCCGAAGTCATACACCAAAAAGACCCCGTTGATATTTTGCTGTTTTGCAATACTCATGATTGCCGCGACAGGCTCTTGAATGAGGGCAACTTTTTTGATTCCCGCGCTGAATGCTGCTTGTTTCGTTGCGTCCTTCTGCATCTGATTGAACGCCGCGGGGACGGTGATAACAGTTCCCGTTCTTTCATCGTTGCGTACATCCTCGGGTAAATATCCGAAAAGCGTTCTCAAAACTTCTGCCGAGCATTCCTCTGGCGTCATTTCGATATCGCCCAATTTCAGCTTTGTGCTGGAACCCATTAAACGCTTAAAGAGGAGGGCGGCATTGTTCGGGTTGAGCGGGGCATTGTCGTATGCTTTCTTCCCACAAAACTTGCCGCCGCGCTTTGCTATGTAAATTGCGCTCGGCGTGACGTCGTTTTGTTCGGGGCTTTTCCAAACACGAGTCGTTTTTCCGTCAAAAGACGTAATTGCGCTGTTTGTCGTTCCCAAGTCAATACCGATATACATTATTCTTCATCCTCCGATGTATTTTTTTCTTCGTGAATCTCTTTGCGGGCAAGGCTGACCGTGCCTTGTCTTATGATATTTCCTTCCGACGTTATGATTGCGGGTTCAAAGGTCTGCTCCACGACCAACTGATCGGCGGCTTCAAATTCATCGGCATTCAGAGGGGTTACGGGTAAGCCCTCATCATAATCCTGTCCATTAAAAGATATAGCTTTCAGATTGAATTTTTCCAATAACTCACGAACCTTGCCATCGTGATAGGTATAAGCCGAAGCATAGCGTTTCTGCTCTTCGGGGAATAATTTATTGACAGCGGAAGCGTATGTGCGCATAAAGCGATATTCTTCCACCACAAATTCGGCTATGGTGCTTAGAGTCACTACATTTTTTTGTTGGTCTTTTTTGAATTTCATTTTGTAGCTCTCCTTTGGGGTACTCCTAAAAAATAAGGGTGTCCCCGTTTAGACAAGGACACCCGCATAGAGTATCCCGTGATTGCGTTATAATCCGTACACGGACATTAGGGATACAAAATGCCGCAGTATCCCGTGTACAAATTATAACGCATTTGTAGTATAGCACAAAATAGGGGGCATTGTCAAGTCTATCGCTTTTCTCCGAAAAAAAGGATATAAATATGTCAGATTGCCTTGACTTGTTTCTATTTTTATGATATAATCAATACGACTTTTAGAAAACGAGGATTCAATGAAAGAAAAACCAACGATTGTAGCAACAAGAATGAAAGAGCTTCGGGAAGGGATGAAGATGCCACAGGGGAAACTTGCCGCCCTTCTCGGCGTTCAGCAGACGGCGATCTTCCGCTACGAGGTCGGACAGTCTTTCCCGCCGTATCAGATTTTGATGAAATACGCCGACTTCTTCGACGTATCGCTCGACTATATCTTCGGCAGGACGGACAAGCCGCAAGGAAAGTTATACGACTTCCAACCGAAGTTTTGGAAAGACAACAAGCAAATGCAGGACTTCATCGAAATGTGTTTCGATCCGAACTCTCCCGCTAATGCCAAGTTAAAGGAAGCCCTTGTGCGCCTTATGGAGGAACAGAAATGAAAGCCGTGATTTACGCGAGGTATAGCTCGGACAACCAAAGAGAGGAAAGCATCGAGGGACAGCTCCGTGAGTGTATGGAGTATGCCAACCGTTGCGGACTCACGGTCGTAAACACCTATATAGACCGCGCCCTTTCCGCCAAGACGGATAATCGTCCGAACTTCCAAAAGATGATAAAAGACAGTTACAAGCAAGTGTTTGACCTTGTAATTGTCTGGAAATTAGACCGTTTTGCTCGTAACCGATATGACAGCGCACACTACAAAACAATTCTGAAAAAGAACCGTGTAAAAGTCGTATCGGCAAGGGAAACGATAGCGGAAGGCTCCGAGGGCATCTTGCTCGAATCGGTTTTGGAAGGCTATGCAGAATACTTCTCCGTCGATTTGTCCGAAAAAGTCTTGCGTGGAATGACGGAGAACGCCTTGAAATGTATGAATAACGGTGCGGGAACGCCTTTCGGCTATTATGTGGACGAAACACAGCATTTGCAGATAGACGAAAAGAAAGCGCCCTTTGTTCGTGAAATGTTCCAGCGGTTTGCAGACGGCGAGATGATAAAGAGCATTTATACCGACCTCAACGCCCGAGGCGCGAGAATTTCCTATAAACTCAAAAAGTCGCGGCGGGAAGTCAAAGAGTACGAGCGACCGCTCTCCTATAACACGGTTCGCCGTATCCTTTCCAACCGAAAATATATCGGGGAATACAAATTCAGAGATATTGTTATCCCGAACGGCGTTCCTGCCATTGTGGATCAAGAAATCTTCGATAAGGTTCAGCGGCGTTTGGAGATGAACAGGAAAGCGCCCGCCAAGCATAAAGCGGAAGATGACTATTTACTTACGACACACCTCTTTTGCGGAAAGTGCGGCGGGATGATGGTCGGAGAGTGCGGCACGAGCCATACGGCAAAAACGCACCGTTACTACAAGTGCGCCAACCAAAAGCGGAAGCACAACTGCGACAAAAAGACCGTCAAGAAAGAGTACATAGAAAACGAAGTCATAAAAGCCGTAATGGAAAAAATTATGGACGACGCTCTTATGGACGAACTTTCGGAGAGGCTCTATGCGCTCCAACTTTCGGAAGATACGGCTATTCCACAACTGAAAGAACAGCTTGAAAAGGTAGAAAACGGCATTGAGAATATGCTCAACGCCATACAGCAAGGTATCATTCTCGAATCGACGAAAAAGCGTCTTTCCGACTTGGAAGAACAGAAAAAGACTTTGGAACTCGAACTTATTCAAGAGCAAATAAAAAAGCCCTTCCTTACGAAAGAGCAGATTTTGTACGGGATAACAAGGTTCCGAACGCTCGATCTGAATACCCAAGAAGGCAGACAGCGCCTGATAGATACGTTTGTGAACGCAATTTACCTCTACGACGATTATGCTCTCATCACTTGCAACTACAAGGACGGAACAATTCGCATCTCATTAGAGGAAATCGAGCGTTCGGATTTGTTATCAAATGGTGTACCCGCCGGGGTTCGAACCCGGACTCGACGGCGTCGGAGGCCGTAATGTTATCCAATTACACTACGAGTACGCGGTTTTTCCGTCAACATCAACATTATAGCATATCCTCCCGAAAAATGCTTTTATTTTTTGCGCGAATATGGTAAAATAATAAAAAATTTTCGGGAGGAGCCACATGGCAAAGACTGTCGTCGTCGGCATGAGCGGGGGAGTGGACAGCTCCGTCGCCGCCCTTCTCCTCAAGGAAGAGGGGTATCGCGTCATCGGGCTTTTCATGAAAAATTGGGAGGAGACGGACGCCAACGGCGTCTGCACCGCCGAGGAGGACTTCGAGGACGTGAAGCGCGTCTCCGACCTACTCGGGATCCCCTATTACACCGTCAACTTCTCCAAGGAATACATGGAGCGCGTCTTTTCGTACTTTCTCGCCGAATACAGAGCGGGGAGGACGCCCAATCCCGACGTCCTCTGCAACCGCGAGATCAAGTTCGGTCCCTTCAGGGAGTACGCCGCGCGGCTCGGCGCGGACTTCATCGCGACGGGCCACTACTGCGGCATCAGGCACGAGGGGGGAGCGCATTTTCTCCTCAAAGCGGCCGATGAAAACAAGGACCAGACCTATTTTCTCAACCAACTTTCGCAGGAACAGCTCTCAAACGTCCTCTTCCCCTTGGCACAACTCCAAAAGGAGGAGGTCCGCCGCATTGCCGAAGAGCGGGGCTTGGCGACGGCGAAGAAGAAGGATTCGACGGGCGTCTGCTTCATCGGCGAGCGGAATTTCAGAAAATTTTTGCAGGAATATCTTCCCGCCCGCCCGGGGAAGATCCTGACCCTCGGCGGCGAAGAGGTCGGCGAGCATCTCGGGCTGATGTACTACACCCTCGGCCAGCGGCGGGGGCTGGACCTCGGCGGAAGGCGGGGGGAGGAGGGCAGATGGTTCGTCATCGGCAAGGACCTTGAAAACAACGTCCTCTATGTCTCCCACGGGGACGAGGGGCCGTTGTATTCGGACGGGTGCCGCGTGTCGGGCTTCAATTTCATTCCCGCCGCGCCCGAAGAGGAGGAGTTTTGTTGCCGCGCGAAGTTCCGCTACCGCCAGAGCGAGCAGGGCGTGCGCGTCGTCCGCACGGGCGGGGACGGGGTGAAGATCTTCTTTGACGAACCCCAACGCGCCGTCACGGAGGGGCAGTACGCCGTCCTCTATGACAAAGACCGCTGTCTCGGCGGCGGCGTGATCGAAGAGACGTGGAGGAATTGAAAATGGCCTTTGCGGGGTAGGCCTTGCCCCTCCATGGGGGGGGGAGAGGGGGGTGGGACTCTGCATTTTTGAATCATGCCCACCTCAGTCACCTGCGGTGACAGCTCCTCCTTGGGAGGAGCCTTCTCGCTGCCCCTGTAGGGGAAGTCCCCGAACAAAGTGAGGGGAAAGGGGTTTTGAAACCCCTCTGTCACTCACTCTGTTCGTGACATCTCCCCTGAGAGGGGCGACGAGAGGGAACCGCTCATTCTGATCCGCCGCCGCTCATTCTGATCCGCCGCCGCTTATTCTGAGCCGCCGCCGCTCATTCTGATCCGCCGCCGCTCATTCTGAGCGACGCGAAGAATCCCCTCAAACGAAGTCATCGACCGAGGGGATCCTTCAGTCGCAAAGCTCCATCAGAATGAGCAATGTCCTCTCGCCGTCCCGCCAGGCTCCTCCTGAGGGCAAAGCCCGAAAGATTTCATGAACGGAGTCCGCAGGGCTATGAGATCCTTCCCAGCGTTCAGGATGAGCGCATGGGGCAAAATGAGCGCGGAACAGAATGCGCATGCGGCTCGATCGGCGTGCGATGAGTGTATAAACCTTCTATCATGTGTCAATAACCTCTGTGCGAGGTTATTTTTATGAAAAAAATTGTTGTTGTCATTCTGTTGCTGTTCGTCACGGTCGGCGTCGCCCTTCTCGGCATGGGGACAAAGGGGGAGAACAATGCCGAATATCTCCGCGTCCACATCCGCGCCAACTCCAATGCGGAGGAGGATCAGACCGTCAAATATCTGGTGCGGGACGCCGTCGTCGCCTTTCTCACGCCCGCGGTCGCGGAGTGCGAGACCAAGGCGGAGGCCATGGCGGCCGTAAAGGCCCGCCTTCCGTCTATTTCCGCAGTCGCAGACGGGGTCCTCAGGGAGAACGGCTTTCTCTACGGTGCGCGGGCGAGCCTCAGACAGGAGGAATTCCCCACCCGCGTGTATGAGAACGAGACGCTTGCGGCGGGCGTGTACGACGCGCTCATCGTCGAACTTGGCACGGGCGCGGGCGATAATTGGTGGTGCGTCGTCTATCCTCCCCTGTGCTTTTCGGCGGGGAACGGCAACATCGTCTACAAGAGCAAGATCATGGAGATCATCAAAAAGTTCTATGCGTGAGGGTACGGACCGCAAAAAAGCTCCCCGCCGTGAGGGCGGAGAGCTTTTTTGCCGCTTCAAAGGCGCAGGAGAGGGAGGAAAAGTTCTTGCCCTGCGCCGCCGTTTGTGATATAATCTTGAACACAGGAGAAATCATGGAACAGATCACAAAGATCGCGCGGGAGCTTTCTCTCGACGAAACGCATGTAAACAACATCATCACCCTTCTCGACGAGGGGAACACCGTCCCCTTCATCGCACGCTACCGCAAGGAGATGCACGGCGCGATGGACGACCAGACCATCCGCGCCCTCGCCGACCGCCTCGACTATCTGCGCGGCCTCGAGGCGAGGAAGAGCGAGGTCATCAAGACGGTCGCAGACCGCGGACAGCTCACGCCCGAGCTGGAACAGCAGGTCCTCAATGCGGTCACCCTTGCCGAGGTCGAGGACCTATACCGTCCCTTCAAACAGAAGCGCAGAACGCGCGCCACGGTCGCAAGGGAGAAGGGGCTGGAACCGCTCGCCGCCGTCCTCTTTGAGCAGGCGGAAGATTGCCCCGTCCCCTTGGAGGAGGCGGCAAAGTACGTCGATCCCGAAAAGGGGGTCCTGACGGCCGAGGAGGCCCTTGCGGGCGCGGGCGACATCATCGCCGAGCAGATCTCCGACGACGCCTCGATCCGCAAGTTCTTGCGCGACTTCTATATGAAATACGCCGCCATTGCCTCCGTTGCGACGAAGAAGGATCAGGCGGACACCGTATACCGCAACTATTATGACTTCAATTCGCCCGTCGCCAAGGTCGCGGGGCATCAAGTCCTCGCGATGAACCGCGGCGAGAAGGAGGAAGTCCTGAAAGTGGACATCGAGATCAACCGCGAGATGGTGGTGGAACTCATCGCCCGCCGCACGGTCAAAAAGCCGCTGTGCGCCTCCTCGATGTTCGTCCGCACATGCACGGCCGACGCCTACGACCGCCTCATCGCCCCCGCCATCGAGCGGGAGGTGAGGAACGCCCTCACCGACGCGGCGAACGAGGGCGCGATCGGGCAGTTCGCCCTCAACCTCCGTCCCCTCCTCATGCAGCCGCCCGTCAAGGGCTTCGTGACCATGGGCCTCGACCCCGGTTACCGCATGGGCTGTAAGGTCGCCGTCGTGGACGGCACGGGGAAGGTGCTTGACACCGCCGTCGTCTATCCCACCCACGGCGAACGGCAGAAGCAGGAGTGCATCAGGACGCTTGCCGCCCTCATCAGGAAGGACAAGGTGCGCCACATCGCCATCGGCAACGGCACGGCCAGCCGCGAGACCGAGCAGATGACGGTGGAACTCATCGCCTCTTTGGGGAGGGACGCGGGCGTGAGCTATGTCATCGTCAACGAGGCGGGCGCGTCCGTCTATTCGGCCTCCAAACTCGCGGCGGAGGAATTCCCCGAATACGACGTCAATCTGCGCTCGGCGGTCTCCATCGCGCGGCGGCTCCAGGACCCCTTGGCCGAACTCGTCAAGATCGACCCCAAGTCCATCGGCGTGGGGCAATATCAGCACGACATGCCCGAAAAGAGGCTGTCGCAGGCCCTCGACGGGGTCGTGGAGGACTGCGTGAATGCCGTCGGCGTGGACGTCAACACGGCCTCCGCTCCCCTCCTTGCGCGGGTGTCGGGGCTGAACAGCGGCACGGCGGGCAATATCGTAAAATACAGAGAGGAGAACGGGCTGTTCACTTCGAGGAGACAGCTCCTCAAAGTCAAGGGCCTCGGCGCGAAGGCGTTTGAGCAGTGCGCGGGCTTTCTGCGCGTGCCCGAGAGCGAGGAGGTCCTCGACAATACCGCCGTCCACCCCGAAAGTTACGCCGCGGCGGAGAGACTTCTCACGATCTGCGGCTACACCAAGGCGGAGGTCAAGGCGCAACAGCTCGAACGGCTGAAAGAGCGGGTCTCCGCCTATGGGGAGGAGAGAGCGGCCGCCGCCTGCGGCGTGGGCGTCCCGACCCTCCGCGACGTCGTCACCGAACTCATGAAACCGGGGCGCGACCCCCGCGACGAATTGCCCAAGCCCGTGCTTCGGACGGACGTCCTCGACATCAAGGACCTCAAAAAGGGCATGCAACTCAAGGGGACCGTCCGCAATGTCATCGACTTCGGCGCGTTTGTGGACATCGGCGTACATCAGGACGGGCTTGTGCATATCTCCAAGATCTGCGACCGCTTTATCCGTCACCCGTCGGAGGTGCTGTCCGTCGGCGACGTCGTCACCGTCTGGGTCCTCGACGTGGACGAAAAGAAGGGACGCATCTCCCTCACGATGCGCCGCCCGAATGATGAAAATTGAAAGAAGAGCGGGGCGGCAAGCCTTCCCCCCATCGGGGGGAAGGTGGCACGGCCGCGCCGTGACGGATGAGGGGCACTCTGATTTGGAAGCACCCCTCATCACCGCTTTCGGCGGAGCTGTCTCATGCGGGTAGAGACCCGCATTCGGTCACCGTTCGCGCGAGATAATGCGCTCACTCACCGCAAAACGCAGCGCACAGCACACTGTGCTGATGCGCAAGAATTGCGTTTTGCGACCCCACGGGGGGAAGCCTTTTACCCCCTCCGTGGGAGGGGGTAGGGGGGTGGGTCACCTTATTCCTCGCTGCCCCTGTAGGGGCGACAAGAGGAAACCGCGGGTTTCTTCGCTTCGCTCTGAATGACGCGTTCCCCCCCTTATACTTGAGGTGTAGGGGAGGGGGTGGGCAATGTCTTTCTTTCAAAAAAATACGGCGGCGGGACGCAAACGCGTCCCGCCGCCGATCGATATCTCTGAAAGACTGCCTCAATCGGTGACCTCTGCAAAGATCGGGTCGTCAAAAAATTCTGCCATACTGATGCCGAATGTTGCGACGATCTGATAGAGCGTATCAACTTTTGCCGACTGCACATGTCCGTTCACGATCAGGTTGACCGTTGACCGCGATACTCCACCGCGCTTTTCGAGCTGATACTGCGTCCACCCGCGCTCTTGCAATAAATTTGTGATCCTGATCCCTATCGCTTTCGTCAATGTCATCTCTGCCACCGCTGTCAATTATAAATTATGAGCAGAAAAGATTAGTTTTACGCGTCAAACGCTTTGACTTTCAAACGTTTGTTGTGTTAAACTAATGGCGATGGCAGAAAAAGAAATTGTGTGTGCATTCTTCGGACATCGGGACGTGGATTATTCGGGTGCCGAAGAAGAGATCAGAGAAGTCGTCGAGGAGCTGATCGAAAGGGGCGTCAGACGATTCATCAACGGCGATCGGGGGAATTTTGACCGGCTGTGTGCAAAGATCGTATGGGAAGCAAAGCGGGCGTCGCTGCAGGTCACGATGACGAGGGCGATCTCGTACATGCCGAGGGAGCATGAAAAGACGCCGCGGTTTTTTGATGATCCGGTCTATTTATTGGAAAGACGCGTCCCGCCGCGGTACGCCATAGCGGAGACAAACAAACTCATCGTAAAAATGGCGGATGTTGTCGTTTCCGGCGTCATTTTCCCATATGGCGGAGCTTACGAAGCAGTGTGCTATGCGAGGCGGCTCGGGAAGGAGATCATACAGATACCTGTTCCCATGCGCCCGAATGATGAAAATTGAGCGCGCCGCGCTCATTCTGAGGCGAAGCCGAGACTGAGGGGGTGTCTCGCTGCCCCTGTAGGGGAAGTGGCGAACGCAGTGAGCCAAAGGGGTTTCAAAACCCCTCTGTCACTCGCAAGCTCGTGACATCTCCCTTAAAAGGGGCGACGAGAGGAAACCGCGCTCATTCTGACCCTGAGCGTAGCCGAAGGGGAAGAATCCCCTCAAACGAAGTCTTAAGTCGCGGCGTCATGCTGAGAAAGGAAGCTGTACGAAGTAGAAAGTACTGACCCGAAGCATCTCGCCGCGACTATGGAAACGCCCCGCGAGATTCTTCGGTTCCGCTTGTCTGACTTTGTTCTCCCCCCGTTTCTCAGAATGACGCGGGGCTGCTCCGTGGGCTTATGAGATCCTTCGCCTACGGCTCAGGATGAGCGTTCCCCACCACCCGCAATGCAAGAGCCTCCCCAAGAGGGGAGGTTTTTTTGTACGTTTCGGGGCATGTATAAAAGTTTTCACCTTGCGCACATTGTGCGTAAGGAGGAATTTATGAAGAAGTTTTTGGCAATCGGCGCGGCGGCACTCACGCTCGTGGGCGCAGTCACAGCGGGTGTTGCGGCTTATACCCTTTCCGCACAACCCACCGCCGATACGGCGTTTGAACTTGCCGTTGACGCCGCTGTGCTTCGTCAGGGAAGCAGGGGCGGCGAGGTGAAGGAAGTCCAGCGCAGATTAAAACAGTGGGGCTACTATACGGGCGCCGTAGACGGCATCTTCGGCGCGGGTACCAAAAAGGCGGTCATCGCCTTTCAGAAGAAGAACGGCCTGACGGCGGACGGCGTCGTCGGCAAGGCGACCTATCAGGCTCTCGGCATGACCGACAGCTACAACGCCCTGAACGGCGGGTCCTCGGGGTCCTCGGGTTCGTCGGGCGGTTCTTCGGGAAGCTCTTCTTACACCTCATCCGATCTGTACGTCCTCGCAAAGTGCATCTATGCGGAGGGCAGAGGGGAGAGCTACACGGGGCAGGTCGCCATCGGCGCGGTCATCATGAACCGCGTCAAAAGCCCGTCCTTCCCCAACACGGTCGCGGGCGTCGTCTATCAGAGCGGAGCCTTCACGGCGGTCTCGGACGGGCAGATCAATCTCGAACCCGATCAGACGGCCTACAACGCGGCGCGCGACGCCATGAACGGCTGGGATCCCACCTACGGATGCCTGTACTACTACAATCCCGCCGTCGCGACAAGCGCGTGGATCTTCAGCCGTCCGACGGTGACGGTCATCGGCAAGCACGTCTTTGCCAAATAAGGAGGAGATATGGAAAAGAAAATCGGTAAGAATGTATCAAGCGGTGCGGGAAAGGTGGAGAACGTCGAGGAATACACGGCGGAGTCGGTGAACGGACCCGCCAAGGCCTCCGCGGCAAAAAAGACGGTGAAAAAGACGTCAACGAAGAAAACCGCGGCGGGAAAGAGCGCGAAAACTTCCGTGAAGCGGGAGAAACTCTCCGCGGCGGAAAAGAGGGAAAAGGCGGCGGCAGAGAAGCGGCTCGACAGGGCAAAGCGCAAGGAGAGCGAGAAGGAAGAGAAGAAGGCCGCAAAGATCGTCCTCAAACAGAAGAAACTCGAGAAGAAGGCCGAGATCAAACAGAAGAAACTCGACAAGAAGGCGGCGGCCGCCGAGAGAAAGGCCGCGCTCAAACAGAAGAAGCTCGAAAAAAGAGCCGCCCTGCGCGAGAAGAAGGCAGAGCGCAAGGCAGAGCGTGCCGCACGGAAGGAACTCCTCAGGAACGAGACCAAGGCCGAACGGCAGAAGCGCATCGAGCGCGAGAAGAGAGAGCGCGTCGCCCTCAAGCGGCAGAAGGCCGCCGCGCGGGAGAAGGCGAGGGAGGACAAGGTCGCTTCCCGCCGCGCCGCGCATGAGCGCAGGGCGGAGGACAAAAAGCACCGCCGCGAGCAGAGGACGGCGCGGAAGGAAAACCGCAGGGGATTCGGCGGCTGGCTCGCCGCAGTCATCTCGCTCGGCGTCGCGACGCTCATTTTGGGCACCGTCGTGACCGCGGGCGCATTCCGCCTCAACGATATGGCCGCCATCGGCGAATCGGGCGCGCGCTCCACGCTGTATGAACTCGTCTCCGTCTCCGAGGACATGGACAACAACCTCTCAAAGCTCCGCATCTCCTCGGGTGTGGACGAACAGAGGAGGCTCCTCACGGATATCCTCGTTGACACCGCCCTCATCGAGAGCGCGCTCGAACGCCTCCCCGTGGACGCCGCGACGAGTACGGATATCTCAGGTTTTGTCAACGACGCGAACCAATTCGCAACGGGAATGCTCTCCCGTCTGGCGCAGGGAAAGACCCTGACTTCGGGCGAGAAGGAGAAGATCGCAAGTCTTTACTCCGTCAACGCCAAGCTCTGCGGCGAACTCAACGAGCTTGCGATGCACATGACCTCAAATGACGTCATGGACTTCATCACGGGAAATGGCGGGGCCATGTCCGAGGGTTTCGGCTCAATCGGCAGCGGGATCCGCGAAAATATCGAGGAGATCGTCGACGCGCCCTTCTCAAAAGAGGGCAATATCGGCGAAAACAAGCTCCTCGGCCTCCCCGAGATCACCGAAGCAGAGGCAGAAGAGAGGGCGAGAGAGTACTTTTCGGCCTACCATGTCGCGGATGTCCGCTTCACGGGCGAGACCACGGCCGAGGACATGGTGTGCTATAACTTCGTCCTCACCGATGAAAACGGCATGGAGATCTTCGCCGAGATCACCAAAAACGGCGGGAAGCTCGCCTTCTTCGACAGCTACGAGGATTGCAGTGAGAAGAACTTCAACCTCGAGACCTGCGACGGGATCGCCAAGGAATTCTTAAGAGAACTTGGCATCGAAAACGTCGAGGCCGTCTGGCTCTCCGACGCGGGTATGGTCGCGAACATCACCTATGTGACGAGCGAAAGGAAGGTCAGGATCTACCCCGAGATCATTCGGGTCCGCGTCTGCGAGTCCAAGGGCAGGGTCGTCGGCATCGACGCGAGGGGGTATCTCCTCAACGACGAGACCCATTCGGCGAAGGCCGCGCTCTCCGAGGCAGAGGCGAGGGAACTCCTCTCGGACGAACTGAATGTGTCGAGCGGCCGCCTTGCCGTCATTCCAGTGGACGGGAGAAAGATGCTCTGCTATGAGTTCGCCTGCAACATGGGCGAGGAGCAGTTCATCGTCTATCTCGACGCCAACACGGGCGCGGAGGTGCAGATCTTCCGCGTGAGGAACAGCTCCACGGGTTCCTATCTCGAATGATGAAGCCGAAAGAGGCAAAAAACTCCGCAACATCTTGCGGAGTTTTTTTGTTGGGATAAAAGCAGCCCCTCGTCGCCCCTTATAGGGGTAGCGAGGCACCCCCTACCCTACCCTCCCCCCTCAGGTATAAGGGGGGAGGCGTGGCTTCTTTTTCTCGCCTGCCCCCTTTTTAAGGGGGGCGGGGAAGGGGTGGGGGTTTGTTCTTAATTCTTCCCGCCACAATTTTTAATTTTCAATTTTTAATTTTTAATTAAAGAGCGGAGGTCTACACGTCGAAGCAGCTGCCGCCGATGAATTCGCGCAGGAGCGAATTGCAAGGAATGATCGAATCGTCGTCGATCTGGCGGAAGTACTTCAAAAACTTGATGAGGCGGTTCGCCATCAGGTACTGCGGGTCGGTGGGCAGGATCTGCGTGAGGGCCTCCATCGCCTGCTTTTTGAGGACGCACATCTCATAGCCGAGGCTGGAATTGAACACGAAGTCGGCGTTCTCCTGATTGGGATAGATCCAGCGGAATTCCCCGTTGCGCACCGACGGCCACATGTCGATCGTGCGGGCGGCGGGGCTGTTGCGGAATTTCATGTCGCGCACGATCCTGCGGATGAGGCGCATGCTCGTGACGGAGAGAGGGGAGTGGTCGTCGATGTTGAGCTGTGCGTGCGGCGCGATGTAGATCTTGAACTTCTGATGTTTCGGAATGGACTTTGTGAGCTTCTCATTGAGCGCGTGAATGCCCTCGATGATGATGGGGACGTTGGGTTCCACACGGATCGTCCTGCCCTGCTCCCGCCTGTCGGATTGGAAGTTGAAGCGCGGCAGGGTGACCTCCTCTCCGTTGATGAGGTCGAACAGGTCCTTGTTGAAGCGTTCGATGTCGAGGCAGTTGATGTCCTCGAGGTCGAGCTGTTCGACGGGGACCCCCTGGATCTCGCAGAGCTTTTTCTTCTCGAAATAGTAGTCATCCATGGAGATCGTGACGGGATTGATCCCGCGGGAGAGCAGTTCGATCCGCAATCTGTTGCAGAAGGTCGTCTTTCCGCTCGAACTCGGCCCCGCGATCGCGATGAGGCGGACGTTTTCGATCTCCTGTTCGATCATGTCGCCGAGTTCGGCGAGCTGTCTGTTGTGATATGCCTCGCACATCATGACGAATTCGAGGACTTCGCCGCGCTCGATCTTGCGGTTGATGTCGCAGACCGTCTGCACCTTGGTCTTGACGGCGAGCGCGTATGCCCGCTGGAGCGTGCGGCAGTAAGTGGATTCCTCTTCGAATTCGGGAATGTTGGAATCAAAGTCGTGGCGGGGATATTGAATGATGAATCCGGGGCTGTAGGGCGTGATGGTGTAGTTATGGATGCACCCCGTCGAGGGGACCATATAGTTGTGCATATAGTTGTAATACTCCCCGCACTTGTAGAGGTGTACCGTGTTCTCGGGACGGTATTTGAGGATCTCGATCTTGTCGTCGAGGTGGAAGCGTTTGTAGATCTCCGTCGCCTCTTCGATGGTGACGGTGACGCGCTCGATGGGGAGATCCGCCTCGATGATGCGCTTGACTTCGCACATGATCCCGTCAACCGCGCGGGACATGTTGAAGTTCTTGGTGAGCGGCATGCACGCAATGGAGCGGGAAATGTTGTAGGAGAAGCGGATCCTCACCTCGGGATAGAGATTGTGGAAGGCCATCGCGACGATGTAGCGCAGGGTCGCGCTGTATGCCCTGCCCGCTTCTTCATTGGACAGATTGAGCAGACTTACCGTCATGCCGTCGTTCCGCTCCGAGAGGCGGTAATGGAGTTCCTTGGCCTGCGCCCCGACGCGGCACAGGACGAGATTCTTCCTGTCTTTGGGATCGACGAGATCGATGACCCGCGTGCCCTCGGCCACGGATACCTGCCCGCCGTTAAAAATTACATTGATCATTTTTTCCTCCGATTTCACTGTTACGTCCCATTATTATACATCAATTTTTTTGATTCCGCAAGGGGTTTTGATAAAATTTTTCTAAATTTGTGATTTATCACCAAGAAAAAGGCGGAATTGACGGGGGAAATTATTTGGCGGCCCCTCTGCACATCGGCATTAGCCGCTTTTTGCACTCCTTTGCACCACGCGGCGGGCGGGTGGGTTTCATAAAGAAAAATTCCCGCCGCGGGGCGGGAAAAAAGCCATCTAAGGGGTTCATCGAGGTGGCAGGGGTCAGAGATAGCGGCGGAACTCTTTGAGCTGTCTGTCCTGAAGTTCGATGAGGCGGCGGGTGAGGTCTTTGGCCCGCTCATCGGCCGCGCCGTATTGGTTCAGATACTTGTTGAGGGATTTGATGCCCATGTTACAGCCGTCGGTGAGCAGATCCGCGATCTCCGCATCCGTGTCCTTCACCGCCATCATGACGTTGGCTTTGAACCATGCCATGGCCTTGGCGACGGGGTTCGGGTCCTTGCCCTCGTCGTGATAGGTGTGCAGAATGCCTTGGATCTCGTTCTGAATGTCCGCGTACTCCCTTTGGTAGCCGTCGAGCATCTGAAAGAATGCCCTGTCCGCAACGTGGTCCTTTACCTCGTCGATCGCCGCGATGCCCATCTGAATGCCCGCGTCGCACTCCCGCAAAAGTTCTATCGTGTCGTGTTCGATCATATCTTCCTCCTTGTCCGCAGTATGTCCCGCCCAACGCGAAATCATTCCGCGAAAGGGGTAGCTTCTGCGGCGGAGGGGAATTTAATCTTTTTCCGAAATCTTATTGACGATCTCCGCCATTTCCTGCGGCGTTTCGTGGAAGCCGCGCCTGACCCATTCGTCGAGCAGTCCGAACAGCCCATAGGAGTAAAACCTGCCCTTATAGCATTCAAGCGCGTTCTCGCCATACTGCGGCACCATAATTTCATAGAAAGAATTGTAGATCGCCGTCTGCAAGCCGCGCTCATAACAAAGCGCGAGGAGGTCTTTGATGCTGTAATTGTATTCAAAAAAGGTCAGGCCGTTTTCGGGCGTAAAGTTTTTGCGTTCTTCGATCTCGTGTTCTTCTGCCCAGCGTTCCCATAGCTTGATGAACTTAAATGTGATCGCTTCCTGTTTGCTCGAAAAGTTGCGAAAATACGTCGTCCTCCCGACCTGCGCCGTTTCCGAGATTTCGGGGACGGATATTTTTTCTATCGGCTTTTTCTTTAATAGCTTGATAAGCGCGTCCGCAAGACACTCCTTTAAGAATTCCGTTGTTTTTGCATTTCCGCCCATATTGTTCTCCTTTACGGTACTTTTTGTCGAATTTGTACCGTTTCGCATTGTTTTTTGGATTTTGTACCGCAATGGATAACTTTTTCCGCAAAGTTCCGTTGCCTGTGTGGAGCTGTAAAAACGCTTCGCATAGACATTAAAATGTGGTACACTATTGGTACGATAGTTCCATAAATAATATATCATACGAATTGTGGTTTGTCAACCGTATGAAAGCAAGGAGGAGAAATAAAATGGAAGAACAAACCGCTATGCAAAACAAGTCCGACACCCCCAAAAAGAAAAGAAAGCATAAAGGGCTTATGATTGCAGGCTCCGCTTATCGTTATAACCAATGCGAGCAACGTTGCGGCACTGAACTATGAGCCGTATTTCGTGCGGCTTGCGTCGTGGGGTTTTATCGTCGCGGGGAATGAGGACAGGCAAGCGGGTTCTGGCGAATCCACCTCGCTTACGCTCGATCATGTATTAAAATTAAACGATAAAACCGACAGCGTTTTCTATAAGAAGATCAGCCAAACAAATATCGGAATAATGGGATTTTCGCAAGGCGGCGCGGGTGCGATCAGGGCGGCAACCGAATTTGAAAACAGCAGCAAATACAAAACGATTTTCACGGGCAGTGCCGCATATCCATTCCTTGCAAAAAATATGGGTTGGGAATACGACGCATCAAAAATCAAAATCCCCTATTTTATGACGGCAGGTACGGGAAAGACCGACGATTCGGGGGTTGAAGATATTTACCAAGAGTTCGGCGGGGTCTGTCCGCTGGAAGCTCTCAAAGATATTTATAGCACGATGGATCAAGATGTTACAAAAATCCGCGCGAGGATCAAGGGTGCGGAACACGAAGATATGCTTACCTTAACGGACGGCTATATGACGGCCTGGATGCTTTGGCAGTTGAAAGACGATGAGGAGGCGGGCAAAGTATTCGTTGGCGATAATGCCGAAATTCTTACCAACTCGAATTGGCAGGACGTGGAAAAAAACATTTGAGCATAAAAACAGGCGGGCTTTTTATGAAGCTCGCCTGTTTTTATGGATTCAAAAAGGAAGGGGGAAAAGTTACACCGCGGGGGCGAGCTTTTTCTTCTTTTTGAGCTGGGTCTCGATCTCGGAGCAGGTCTCCTGCAACTCTTCGCTCGTCTCGCTGACGTCGATGCCGTCGAGGATATTTTGCAGATTGTACTCCGTATTCAGATAGCGGATGGTCTGGAAGCCGATGAGGGCGGTCAGGGTCCCGTTCGCAAGCCCCTGCACGGAGGAATCCACGATCGTGGAGATGAGATTGCCCAAAATGGGAATGCCCTTAACGGCGTCGCCCATCGTCTTGACAACGGCATTCCCCACATTCAGGCCGCCGAGGCCGAGGGCGATCATGGAATTTCTGATGACCCCCATAAAGATCTTCGCGAGACGGATATCCGAGGGGCGGAAGCCGTACAGGAACACGAGGTCCCTGATGAGCTGTGTGTTGACGGCGATGATGAGGGCGGCGTCGATCTTTTCGGACTGCGAGAGAGCCGAATACATCGCCGAGCGCAGGGAACTCTTCATGATGAGGGACTTGGCCGACTTCTTCACCGAGCCTTTGTAGAGGGCGGTGAGTGCGACTTTGAGAGCCTCGTCGTCCCCCGTGTTCCGCGCGATGGCGAGTTTGCCGATGAGTTCGGAATCGTACCACCCCGCGCCCTCGACCTTGGAGGAGAAGTTTATCATCTTGTCGGCGATGTCCCGCCGCACCTTTTTGTTGTGCCGCTGTGCCTTGGAGGCCGTCTGCGCGTTGATGTTCGTCAAAAAGTAGGGCGCGCGCATGATCTTGACGAGGGGGACGACAAAGATGAAGATGTATGCGATGAGGCAGGCCGCGCCCGTCGCATAGCCCGCGTATTGGTTGATCTCGTACACACGAAGGGCGACGAGAAGGAGGAGTACGAACAGAAACACGCCGATGATCGCCGCGATGACGCGCAGAAAGATCTTCGCGCCCCGCACATTCTGCTGTTTGACATACTTCTGCTCGTATTCGTAAATCGACATCTTTTCGCCCTTGTCGGGAGAGGCCGTCTGACCCTCAATGAGCTTTTGATCCTCGGCTTTTTTCTCTGCCATGATTTTCTCCTGATGATCCTTTTATTCTATCATACAATAAAATTGCGGTTTTGTAAAGGGGGGGGACGAAAAAATTCCCCGTTCCATTGTTTGGAAAAGGGGAAAAGGGAATGGAAAATGGAGCGCGGCGGGACATGCGTCCCGCCGCGCTCATCGTGCCGCGCCCGCTCATCCTGAGCGTAGCGAAGGATCTCATAAACCCACGGAGCAGCCCCGCGTCATTCTGAGAAACGGGGGCAGGACGAAGTTTGATGACTTGACCCGAAGAATCTCGCGGGGCGTCTGCATAGTAGCGGCGAGATGCTTCGGGTCAGGCTCTTTTGACTTTATACAACATTCCTTCTCAGCATGACGCCGCTACCAGGGACTTCGTTTGAGGGGATTCTTCCCCTTCGGCAAGCTCAGGGTCAGAATGAGCGTTTTGCACTCGATTTTGTCCTTCCCCACAAAAAACCGTCCCCGAGGAGGGGACGGAGAAGTTTTCGTCTACACTCAGAGCGCGAGGCCGAGGATCGCCCAAAGGAGAACGATCCAGAGCAGAAGCCCGAAGAAGGCCGCCCTGCCGCACGTCTTTGCGAGCGTCGCGTCGTTGTTGTACTTCACAAAGTAGAGGACCGCGCCCGCAGGGAACAAGACGAAGGAGAGGACCTTCCAGAGAATGGTGTCTTTGTCCGTGAAGGTGTTCTTGAACCAAGGGCCGATAGAGGTGTAGAATCCGACGGAATCCTGCGCGTCGATGAGCCAGCCGACGCCGAGGAACACGAGGTCCACGACGAGATACAGCCATGCGAGGCCGAACACGCCGCCCTGGTTCGTGCAGAGGTTCATGACCATGATGATGAGTTCGACGCTGATGAAGAAGGAGACGTCATGCTCTTCCGTATTGTTTGCGATATAGCAATAATACAGGAGCGTGAAGGCCGTCAGGATCAGCGTGATGAAAGCAAATACGTTCATAAAGTTCTCCCCCGATATTTTTCTAAGCTACATTATACCGCCGACTTATTTCCTTGTCAAGACAGTATTCAAAAATTTTGTCAAAAAAATTCAGACACGGCGGAAATGCCCGCCCGCATAAGATGGAGTGACTGTACCTATGAAATACCCTCGGAGGTCCTGCCCATGCAGTGGTTTTTGTCGCTCTTCCCGTGGGAGCAGGCCGTGTTCGCCTCTCTCATGCTCTTCACGCTCACGACGCTGGGGGCGTCCTTTGTGTTCTTCTCGAAGGGAGTGAAGCCATTCGTTCTGACGCTCATGAACGGCGCGGCGGCGGGCATCATGATCGCCGCCTCCTTCTTCTCCCTCCTGCTCCCCGCCCTCGAATACGAGAACGTTCTCCCCCCTGCCGTCACGGTGACCCTCGGGTTCCTGCTCGGCGGCATGTTCATCATCGCGAGCGACCTCCTCCTCTCCAAGCGGAAGAAGAAGGTGACGAAGTTCGGGGACGAGAAGAACGCCCTCCTCTTCCTCGCCGTCACGATGCACAATATCCCCGAGGGCATGGCCGTCGGCGTGGCGTTTGCCGTCGCGGGCGGGGAACACGCCGTTCTGTCGGCCTTTCTCCTCGCCCTCGGCATCGGCATCCAGAACTTTCCCGAGGGGCTGTGCGTCGCCTTCCCTCTGCGCGCCAAGGGGCTGTCCCGCGGGAAGAGCTTTGCCTTTTCCTCGCTGTCGGGCGCGGTGGAGATCCCCGCGTGCGTTTTGGGCGCGTTGGCGGCGGGATTCATTGCGGGGCTGCTGCCGTGGGCACTCGCCTTCTCCGCGGGGGCGATGGTGGCGGTCGTGTGTTCCGAACTCGTCCCCGAATGTTTTTCAAACAGTAAGACCCTCGCCTCGCTCGGGCTGATCCTCGGCTTCTGCGTGATGATGCTCCTCGACGTCGCCCTCGGCTGACCATGACGGAACGGGATCGGAATGACGCGGGGCACTCCGTGGGTCTATGAGATGCTTCGGCTGCGCCTCAGCATGAGCGATTTATTTTCGACCCCCACCCATTGAGGGGAGCAGTTCGCGCGCCCCCTCTGCTCATTCTGAGCCGCCGCCGCAGGCGGCGTGTCGAAGAATCCCCTCAAACGAAGTCATTACCCCCTCCATGGGAGGGGGGTAGGGGGGTGGGCAACGGTTCTGAATCATGCCCATCTCAGTCACCTACGGTGACAGCTCCTCCTCAGGAGGAGCCTTTTCGCGCTCAATTTTTCATTTTCATCTTTAATTTTTCATGAAAACGCCCATAATTTGGGTATGGAAGAAGAAAAAAGGGAAAAAGTTTCGCCGCAGAGGCGGGTCGCCGTGGTCGTCGGCGGGTCGTCGGGCATCGGCCGTGAGACCGCCCTCCGCCTCACCGCACGCGGGTACAGGGTCTTTAACATCTCCCGCACGCCCTTTCAGGGGGACAGAGTGCAGACGATCGAGGCCGACGCCTCCGAAGAGGGGGCGTTGAAGCGTGCCATCGAGGACGTCGGGGCAGAGACGGACGGCATCGATATCCTCGTCTATTCGGCGGGATTCTCCATGGCCGCCCCCTTGGAATACGCAAAGAGCGGAGACTACCGCTATCTCTTTGAAGTCAACTATTTCGGCGCGGTGGAGGCCCTGAAAGCCGCCGCTCCCTTCCTGAAAAAGCGGGGCGGGAGGGCTGTTCTCGTCGGCTCCCTCGGCGGGGATCTCCCCATTCCGTTCGACGGGTTCTATTCCTCCTCCAAGGCCGCCCTCGTCATGCTCGCACGGGAGAGCGATCTGGAGCTGAAAAAGCAGGGTGTGCGCGTCTGCGCCCTTCTCCCCGGCGGGACGGCGACGGACTTCACCTATGCGAGGCGGGTGTACGGCGCGGAGGACGCAAGGTCCTACATCTCCTCGGTCAAAAAGGCCTCCGCCGCGCTCGCCAACATGGAGCAGGGGGGAATGAATCCCTCCCTCGTGGCCGACGCGATCGTCAAACTCGCCCACAAGAAGAACCCCGCGCCCGTGACCGTCGCGGGCGGGAAGAACGCCTTCACGCGGTACATGTACAAGCTCCTTCCCGAGCGCGTGACCGATTGGCTCGTGAGCAGAAAATTCAACCAGAAGTGACCCTTCCGCGGCCGCGATTTCAAATTTCCCTCCCCCTTTGATTGACAAAAAGAGGGAGGATTTGCTATACTTTGGAGGAAGCAAAGGGAGGCGGTTATGAAAACGGATATCGAGATCGCGCAGGAAGCGAAAACGGAGCATATCCTCAGGATCGCGCAGAAGCTCGGCCTCAGCGAGGACGAGATAGAATATTACGGCAGAGACAAGGCCAAGATCGCCCTCTCCGTTATGGAGCGGCCGAAGCGGGGGAGCAAACTCATCCTCGTCACCGCCATCACCCCGACGCCCGCGGGCGAGGGAAAGACGACGACCACCATCGGCCTCGCGGACGGCCTTTCGCGGCTGGGGAAGAGGGCCGTCGTCGCCATGCGGGAACCCTCCCTCGGTCCCGTGTTCGGCGTCAAGGGGGGCGCGGCGGGCGGCGGCTATGCGCAGGTCGTCCCCATGGAGGACATCAACCTCCATTTTACGGGGGACATCCACGCGGTGGGGGCCGCCAACAATCTCCTCGCCGCCATGATCGACAATCACATCTTTCAGGGGAATGCGCTCGGCATCGACCCCGAAAAGATCTCATGGAAGCGGTGCGTGGACATGAACGACCGCCAGCTCCGCTTCATCGAGGACGGCCTCGGCGGGGGGAAGAACGGCGTCCCGCGCAGGGACGGCTACGACATCACCGTCGCGAGCGAGGTCATGGCGATCCTCTGCCTTGCGACCTCCCTCTCCGACCTCAAAGAGCGGCTCTCGCGCATCGTGGTCGGCTATACCTATGATGATACGCCCGTGACGGCGGGGGACCTGAAAGCGGCGGGGGCGATGGCCGCCCTGCTCAAACAGGCCTTGAAGCCCAACCTCGTGCAGACGCTCGAGGGGACGCCCGCGCTTGTACACGGCGGGCCGTTCGCCAACATCGCCCACGGGTGCAACTCCGTCATCGCGACAAAGACGGCTCTCGCGCTCGGCGATTACGTCGTGACGGAGGCGGGCTTCGGCGCGGACCTCGGCGCGGAGAAATTCTTTGATATCAAGTGCAGGGCGGCGGGGCTGAAGCCCTCGGCCGTCGTCGTGGTCGCCACCGTCCGCGCCCTCAAGATGCACGGCGGGACGCCGAAGGCCGACCTCGGGCGGGAGGACGTGGACGCGCTGCGGCGGGGACTTCCCAACCTCCTGCGGCACCTCTCCAACATCAGGGACGTGTATCATTTGCCCGCGATCGTCGCCGTCAACCGCTTCCCTGCGGACACCGACGCCGAAATTTCCCTCATCTTCGAGGCGTGCAAGGGGATCGGCGCGGACGTTGCCCTCTCCACCGTCTGGGCGGAGGGGGGAAAGGGAGGACTTTCGCTCGCAGGGAAGGTCGTACAACTCTGCGAAGAGGAAGGCCATTTCACCTATTGCTATGACGAGAAGGCCCCGATCCGCGAGAAGATCGCCGCCATTGTGACGAAGATCTACGGCGGGAGCGGCGTAGAATTCACGCCCGAAGCCGAGGAACAGATCGCACGCCTCGAGGCGTTGGGGTTTGGGGAACTCCCCGTCTGCATGGCAAAGACGCAGTATTCCTTCTCCGACGACCCGACAAAGCTCGGTGCGCCCGAGGGATTTTTCATCACCGTGAGGGAGGTGAAGGTCTCTGCGGGGGCGGGCTTCGTCGTCGCGCTGACGGGGAACGTCATGACGATGCCGGGGCTGCCCAAGGACCCCGCCGCCTGCCGCATCGACGTGGACGGAGAGGGGAAGATAAAGGGATTGTTTTAAGGGGGTATTTCGAACGATTTGTTTTCTGCGAAAACAAATGTGTTCGAGGGGTCAACGATGTGCATTCCATAACCTTGTCACCCCACGAACTATACTTCCTTGAAAGACAGTGTGGTTCCCGTAGGGTACCAAATGTGGTCGCCCACGGCGGAAGTGAATTCCGCCTAAGGCAAGTATTTTTGGAATGTTTCGAACATTTCTTTGCTCGACCCGCCACTTTCTCGCCCCCTCCTTGGGAGGGGGGAAGGGGGGTGGGTCACCTTATTTCTGCGTCATTCAGAGCGTAGCAAAGAATCTCGCGGGGCATCGAAAAGAAATGTTCGAGGGGTCAGCACTGTGCATTCCATAGCCTTATCACCCCACGAACTTTCGTACCTTGAAAGTCATTGTGGTTCCCGTAGGGTACGGCGTCGCGACGCTGCGCAGTTTGCGCGGTTTTGCGAGAACGCAAAACCGTTGCTTTGAACGCAGGTCGCTCCTTTTCCCAAAAAATCTTGCTTTGCAATATTTTTTGGGATCCCTGAGGCTTAGGCGGGGGACCCCGCCACGCGCGGTGATTTAGGAACGCCCCCCCACCCCTGCCGCCGTAACGGGTAGGGAAGGGGGTGACTCCCCTTGCTGCCCCTATTAGGGGAAGTCCCCGAGCTTGCGAGGGGAAAGGGGTTTCAAAACCCTTCAGTCTCGCTTCGCTCGACAGCTCCCCTGCAGGGGAGCCAAGAAAAACCCCTCTGTCACTTCGTGACATCTCCCCTATGAGGGGCGACGAGAGGACTTCGTTCAAGGGGATTCTTCACTTCGTTCAGAATGAGCGCACCCCCCCCACCACCCGCTCCGCAGAAGCCCCCAAGGGGTAGGCTTTTGCCATTTCTCAACCTTACGCAACACTATGGATCGCGATATTGAACTTTTACAACGTGCGGTGCCGAGGCTTCTGAGCTGGTTCCGCGAAAACAAACGGGATCTCCCGTGGCGGCACGACAGAACTTTCTACACCTCCCTCGTCGCCGAACTCATGCTCCAACAGACGCGCGTCGAGGCGGTCAAGGAGAAGTACGTCGCCTTTTTGGAGAAGTTCCCCACGGAAAGAGACCTCGCCGCCGCCTCCGAGGACGAGGTCATGAAGGCGTGGGAAGGGCTTGGCTACTACTCCCGCGCCCGCAACCTCAAATCGGCCGCGGAGACCCTCTTTGCGGAGGGTACCCCTCGGACATGGGAGGGGGTAAAATCGCTCGCGGGCGTCGGAGATTACACCGCGGGCGCACTCTGCTCCATTGCCTTGGGCCTCAAAGAACCCGCCGTGGACGGCAACGTCGTCCGCATTCTCACCCGTCTCTTCGCCGACGGCAGTGCGGAGGGCGACGCGCTGAAGCGGAAGTTCAAGGAAATGCTTCGGCAGGTCTATCCCAATGACACGGCCGACTTCTGCGAGGGCCTCATGGAACTCGGCGCGATCGTCTGTCTGCCCAACGGCGTCCCGCTCTGCGGCGCATGCCCGTGGCGGGAGCTGTGCCGCGCCCACCTCTGCGGGGAGGAAGAAAGGTACCCCGTCCGCGCCGAAAAGAAGGCGAGGCGGGTGGAGCATCTGAACGTCTACGTCCTGCGGTGCGGGGGAAAGTACGCGCTCCGCAAGCGGACGGAGGGGCTGTTGAAGGGGCTGTGGGAATTCCCCAATTCGCCCGCCTCGGCTCCGCCGCCCTGCCCCCTGCCGCAGGGGAAGGCATTGGCGGAGAGGACGGCAAAGCATGTGTTCACCCATGTGGAGTGGCGCATGACGGGTCGGCTTTGGGAGACGGAAGAACCCTTCCCCGCCTTTCTTTGGGCGACGGCGGAGGAGATCGGGAGGGAATATGCCATTCCCTCCGCATTCAAGGCGTTTAAGGATTGGCTGAAATGACCCCTGTTTTGAAAAGGCATTGCAGGGGCATATAATAAAACCATGGGAATTTTCGAGAACAAGCGCATCGCCTATGAGGAGATCGTGTTGGGGCAGGGAGAGCGTTCCGTCAAGGCCGCACAGCTCTCCGACCTGCACTTTCCGCACATGCCCGCAGACGCGGGCGCGATCTTAAAGGAATTGGAGGCGCGGGAGATCGACGCCGCCTTCCTCACGGGCGATCTCGTCTGGTATAGGGCGGACGTCGCGCGGTGCGGTGCGCGGGAATTTTTGGAGGAGCTTTGCGCCCTCGTTCCCGTGTTCTACGCCGAGGGCAACCACGAGAGAAAGTGCAAGGACGCGGAGGGGCTGAAACAACTCCTCAAAGAGAGCGGCGTACACGATGTGACAGGCTCTTGCCTTTCCGCGCGGCTCGGCGGCGTTGACTTTCTGATCGCGGGGGACACCGAGGACAGGGGCGCGCCGCGCTTCATGGGAGAGGGGGTGAAGATCCTCCTCGCCCACCACCCCGAGCGGGCCAAGGGACACGCGTCCATTCTCTGCCCCGACTACATCTTCTCGGGCCATGCGCACGGCGGGCAGGTCGTGCTGTTCGGCAGAGGCATGTATGCCCCCGGACAGGGGATCTTCCCGAAGTACACCTCGGGCCTTTACCCCATTGCGGAGGGGACGGATCTCGTCGTCTCCCGCGGGATCGGACGGAGTAGTTTCCCTCTGCGCGTCAACGACCCGCCCCACATTCCCATCGTGACGATCATGGCGTAAATCTGTAAAACCATAGCGCAGGCCGCAAGGCCTGCGCTATGGTTTGGAATTGAAAATTAAAAATTAAAAATGAAAAATGAAAAATTGCGGTGGGGGAAATTCGGAATGACACCCCTTCCGTCTCGCTTCGCTCGACACCCACCCCTCAAGGGGTGGGCAAGGCAGTCTCTCGGCTCCCCTGTAGGGGAGCTGGCACGAACGCAGTGAGTGACTGAGGGGGTGTCGTTCTTAAATTGCCGCCGCATTCTTGCGTCATTCAGAGCGAAGGGAAGGATCCCGTGGAGGGAAGTACGGACTGACGTTTCACGATGTCCCTTGGCTACGCCTTCAAGCGACGCAGAGACTGAGAAGCGGCGGGGGTTACGCTTTGCGGGCCAAGATCGCGCTATGGAAGCCCTCGAACCAGAGCGCAATTTCCGAAAGGGGAGCATCATCGGAATTTGCAGAAATGGAGTAGTCCTCGCCGTTGACCTTAAACGTAAATTCCTCCATGCCCTCGTTGTAGCTGACTTCCGTCACCGTTGCCGCGACGCCGTCGATCGACACTGTGATCCCGCCTGTGGAGATCGTCACGAGATAGGTGGTTCCTTCATCGGAGTCGAGGGGAACATCTTTTCCCTCATACGTTCCGTAGAATTTTTCCTTGCCTGCGACGGGAGCGTCCGAGCCGCCTTCATCGTCATCGGGGGAAGCGGGGCCTTCTCCCGCCACGGGGTAGAGCGTGAGATTGACGCTGAAGTCATTGGCAGACATTATGCCGATGGAGAGGGGCTTTTGTTCGCTGTCCAGCTCCACGGACAGACTGCAGGGCGTTCCGTCAAAGAGGATCTCGAGTTCCTTGTGGATATTGTATCCCGTCACGGTGACCGTGATCGCCGCGCCGTCCACTGTGGCCTCGACGCCGCTCGCGGAGATCTTGACCTCGTAGTGCTTGTGATTTTCGTCGCATGCGAAGGTGCCGTAGAACTGTTCAGGGATCGTCACCGTCCCTTCGCCGCCCTCCGTGACGCGGCCGAGCGTCCCGTTGATCGTGAAGTCATCGGAGACGAAAGTGATCTCGCTGACGGTCGAACTTGCTTCCCCCGTGGCGGAGATCGTGCAGGGAATGCCGTTGACTTTGAGGGGGATCTTGCCCGTTGCGGCGTCGTAGCCGATATCCGCAACGGTCGCGGGTACCTCATCGATCGACACGGTGATGCCCGTTGCGGTGATCTCGACGGCGTACTTCGTGCCGCTCCACTTTTCTCCCGTGTATTTCCCGATGAATTTGGCGGGATAGGGCGCGGGCGTGTCGGGCGTGTCGGGCGTGACGGGCGTATCGGGCTTTGTGCCGCCTCCGATCCCCTCGATGGGGAGGGGGAGGGCCGTATCGTTCCAGCCCGAATAGGTCAGTTCAAAGGTCGTATCGAACATCATGACTTTGCACGTGACGGAGATCTTTTTGAGAACGTCGTTCTCGACGGTGATCTCGACCGTCTGCGCAAAGTTCATCGTGAGGTCGTCGCCGAAGCTCCAGATCCGCTGTGCGACCTCGTGAATGAGGTCGGGATCCTCGGGGCGCATGGCAAATACGCCGTTCCCCTTCGGCTCGAAGAGTTCGGGCGCGAAGACAAAGACGGGTTGCAGGGAGGTGATATCCGACGTCGTGACATAGTGTTCTCCGTCCAAGGTGCCCTGCACGGGGTCGCCGAGGACGAGTTTGCCGTCCTCGATATAGATCTCGTGGACGAGATCGTCGCTGTGAAGGTAGTAGCCGAGTTCAGACCCCTCCTCGTCGTTATAGATCGCCTTGTCGGTGACATAGAAGTTGTATTCGTAGCTTCCGTCCTCGACGACGTGATACTTGTAGCTTTGGGCCGCGGCGGCCTTTTGAAGGGCGGCCGCGAGGGAGGCGTGTTCGGCCTTCGTCTCATACTCCTCGGTGCGCCCGTCGAGATCGACGGGGTCGGCGACGAAGAAAACAAAGCTCGAGGTGTAAATATAGTCGATCGTGATGCCCTCGCCGCGGGCGTCCTCAACGCTGTCGATGGAGATGAGGACGGCTACGCCGCCGTCTGCGCAGACGACAAACTTTTCGATTTCCTCCTCCATGCCCGTGAGGGCAAACGCCGCCGCAGAGGCCTTTTCGGGGTCGGTGAGCAGGTAGTTGTCGTCACCGATGTCGATAAAGTCCTCCGCCGTCATCGCCTCAAAGGGGTTGCCGAAGCGGGAAAAGTCCTCGCCCGTGTCCTTTCTCTCGAGGGAGTTGTCGATCTGGCGGGCGTAGGAGACGGCCTTGCCGTTCTCGTTCTTGTAGATCCAATTATGGAGGTAGAGATTCATTCCGTTCTCATAGAGAGAATGGTGGACGAGATCGCCGTCAAAGGCGACTTCGACCTTGTAGGAATAGGCGATGGGGTACTCCTCATACCCGTCATAGATGTGGTCCTCCTCCCCTGTGCCCGTGTAGGCGGTCTTGCCCTTGAGGCTGTTGAAAACGCTCGCGGGCATGGGATTCGTCCCGAAGGTCGCCTCAAGAGAGGTGTCCTTCCCGATGACGAAGGTATATTTGTCGTCCGTGAGGGTCTTTTCCTCGCCGTCCGCCTTGAAGGAGAGGAGCGTGCGCCCGGGAAGAGGGGCGGCCTCGGCCGTGACGGACGTGCCTGCGGAGTATTTGTTGCCCTCTGCGGAGGGGGTGAGGGTCACGGTGCCAAGCGTATCGTCGAAGGAGACCGTCACGGTATAGACGGCACCTTCGGGCGTCGGCCCGTCGGAGGGCTGTTGCGGGCCTTTTTGAAGGCCGCAGCCCGCCGTGGCGAGCGAGAAGGCGAGGCAGATCAGTCCGATCGCAAGAAGCAGTTTCTTTTTCACGATGCACCTCTATTGCATGAATTGATGTAATTATACTAAATATTATGGCTCCCGTCAAGGAAATGCCCCATGATAAATTAAATTTTATAAATTTCACAATGTATAATTTTATTTTCTCGTCGTCATTTATAGGGGGAGCGGGAAGGCACCCCCTTCCCTGCCCTCCCCCCTCATGTATAAGGGGGGAGGCGCGATTTCGCGCTTTCCCGCCTGCCCCCTTGGAAAGGGTGGAGCGGCGCAGTTCTGCTCAACAGCCCTGTGGGCTGTGAGCTGCGACGCGACATGAGGCGTGGCCTCGCCGATGGCGTTACGGCGGTCCCTGCCGCCGTAACCGAGGGTTGGGGTGGGGGTTCGTTCTTAATTATCCCCCGCCGCAATTTTTAATTTTCAATTTTTAATTTTTAATTAAATCGAGAGAATTCCTTGGCCCCGTATGGCCCCAACATGAGCGCGGCGGGACATGCGTCCCGCCGCGCTCGATCTTCAATGAAAAAGGCCCCTTGGGGAGGGGCCTTGCGGTTCGGGACCGTGAAAGCGTCATTCGGACGGGTTCATCATGTCGCACAGCTTCACGAGGGCGTTCGACACGGGGAAGGCGGCGAGGACGATGACGAGCATGAACAAGATCTTAGTGATGTCGAGGGAGATCTGGTCCCAGGGTTCGTAGATGAGGTCACCGAGGACGGGCACCGTGAAAACCAGGACCGTCACGCCGATCGAGACCGCATAGACGGCAATGCGGAGCAGATTGAAGGGTTGCAGGATCCTGTACAGCACGACAAGCCCGCCGAACGTCATCGCCAGCGTGAACAGGCAGTTGGTGAAGGACTTTGTCGTGAGTACGCCGTTGATCATGACGGTGTATTCGTCGCTGATGTTCCCGAAGTATTGGGGGAAGATCTTGACGCCGCCATAGACGGCCATCACGCACAGAATGAGCGTCAACGCCCCGGGGATACTTCGCGACAGGACGAACGGAATGAATTTTCCCTTGACCTTTTCGGCATTCGGCTGGAAGATCGTGACGACCGCGGAGGGGAATGCGGCCACGAGGATCTCGAAGAGGAGCATGTTGTTGGGCTGGAAGAAGTAGGTCTCCCTCAGGCACGCGCACAGGATCGCAAGGACGGTGATGAAGAGCGTCTTTGTGATGTAGAGGGCGGCGGACGCCTTGATGTTGTTGATGACCCGCCTCCCCTCATAGACGACGGAGGGGAGATTGAGGAAGTTGTTGTCGGTGAGGACGAGGTGGGAGACGTTCCGCGCGGCCTCGCTGCCCGAGGCGACGGTGATCGCGCAGTCTGCCTCCTTCAAAGCGAGAATGTCGTTGACGCCGTCCCCCGTCATGGCGACGGTCGCGCCCTGCTTTTTGAGGGCCTGTACCAAGATCGCCTTCTGCTCGGGGGTGACGCGGCCGAACACCGTATATTGCGACGCGACGTTCTGTACCTCGACTTCGGTCAGGCCGTCGAGGGAGATGTAATTGCTCGCGTTCTTGACGCCGACGCGGCGGGCGACTTCGGAGACGGTCACGGGGTTGTCGCCCGAGATGATCTTGATCTCCACGTCGTTCTCCTTGAACCACTTGATGGTATCCACGGCGTCGGGACGGACGTTGTCCGCGAGCGTGATGATCGCCATGGGGCGGAGGAGGGAGGGCAGCTTTTCCCCCGCGATCTGGGAGGGGGAATAGGCGAGCATGAGGACGCGAAGCCCCGATTGCGCGTATTGTTTGACGATCTTTTCGATCTTGGGCGGCATGGGGCGAAGCACGAATTCGGGCGCGCCCATGACGAACGTGCCGACGTCGCCGAAGGTCACGGCAGAGAGCTTCCTCTTGGACGAGAAGGGGATCTTCGCCGTCGCATGGAGGGCATTGGAGTGGCCGAAGCGGGCCTCGAGCGCGATCGAGGTCTGATTGTTGTCCTCGAGGGAGAGGAGCATGCTCCCCATGACGTCCTCGAGGGAATAGTCGGTGTAGTTGTTCAGGATCATGCAGTCGTTGACCGTCATCCTGCCGTCGGTGATCGTGCCCGTCTTGTCGAGGCAGAGGACGTCAACGCGGGCGAGCATCTCGAGGGAGTAGAGGTCCTGCACGAGGGTGTGCTTCTTTGCGAGCCGCCTCACGCCCGCCGCCATGGCGATGGAGGTGAGCAGGAGCAGCCCCGAGGGGATCATGCCGATGACGACCGCGGCCGTTGCGATGATCGAAGCGGGGAGATCCCCACCCGTCGTGTGCCAGCTGATGAACATCGTGATCGTCGAGATGATGAGAATGAGGACGGCGATGACGCGGATGAAGAGATGAATGGAGTTCATGATCTCCGAGCGCGGCTTCTTGTACTTCTTGGCGCGGGAAGTGAGGCTGTTGAGGTAAGTCCCCCGCCCGACCTTTTCCACGCGCACCTTGCAGGAGCCGCTTGCGACGAAGGAACCCGCATACATCATGTCCCCGATGCCCTTCTTCACGGGGACCGATTCGCCCGTCAAGAGGGATTCGTTGCACTCCACGACGCCCTCCGCGAGGACGCAGTCGGCGGGGATCTGCTGGCCCGCCTCGAGTATGAGGACGTCATCGACGACGATCTCATTGACGGGGATCTCGAGCTTTATCCCCCCGCGCATGGCCTTGACGGTGGACGAGACGAGGACGGACAGTTTGTCGATCTGTTTCTTCGCGAGGACCTCCTGGATGATGCCGATGAAGAGGTTGATGGCGAAGATGGCGACGAAGAGGAACTGGGAAAGCCCCGCCCCCGCATAGATGAGCGCGGCGGCGGCGATGACGCAGAGCAGGTTGAAGAACGTGAAAATATTCCCCACGAAAATGCTCGCGTAGGACTTGGAATACTTTTTATTGACGTCGTTAAAGAGGAACTGGTTGAAGCGGAGTTCCACCTGTTCCTGCGTGAGGCCTTGGTCGAGGTCGGGCGTGAAGCGTTCGGGGGGATCCGTCGGAATGGACTTAGATCTCCTGAATTTTTTCAGGAGAGCCTTGCGCTTTTTCTTCTCTTCCTCGTTGTCCTCCTGCACGCCGTGGTCGAGCATGCGCTCCGAAAAGCTGCGCTTATCGTCGGGCTGCTCCACCTTTTCCGTCTCGCGCACAGGCTCGGCGACGGGGACGGGAGGGACCTCGGGTTCCTCATGTTGTTCTGCTTTTTTGTGAAATAGCCGCATCGTCTCCTCCGTGTTCTGTTCACGTTCGCCTACATTATACTCCCGATTCTCTAAAATGTCAAACCTTGCGGGCGATTCTCCTTGCCATTTTCGAAAATAAAGTGTATAATGTAAAAAAAGATATGAGGTGACCGTGCCATGATAGATATTGCCCTTCTCCGCAGCGATCCCGATCTCGTGCGTGAGAACATCAAAAAGAAGTTTCAGGACCGCAAGCTTCCGCTCGTCGATCGGGCGTTGGAACTCGACGGGAAGAGGCGTTCCCTCCAGACGGAAGGGGACAAGCTCCGCGCCGCCCGCAACAGCCTCTCCAAACAGATCGGGCAGCTCATGCGCGAGAAGAGGACGGAGGAGGCCGAAAGGGTCAAGGCCGAAGTGAACGCCGACGCCGAGCGGCTCGCCGCCATCGAGAAGGAGTCCGAGGAGATCGCCGAGGAATTGAAGTCTGTCATGATGCGCATTCCCAACATCATCTCCAAGGACACGCCCATCGGCAAGGACGACAGCGAGAACGTCGAGCGCATGCGCTTCCTCGAACCCAAGGTCCCCGATTTTGAGATCCCCTATCATCTCGATATCTTGGAAAAACTCAGCGGCATCGACATCGACAGCGCGCGCCGCACGAGCGGGCAGGGCTTCTACTACCTCACGGGGGACATTGCGCGCCTCCATTCCGCCGTCCTGAGCTATGCGAGGGACTTCATGATCGGCAAGGGCTTCACCTACTGCATCCCACCCTTCATGATCCGCTCCTCCGTCGTCTCGGGCGTCATGAGCTTCGAGGAAATGGACGGCATGATGTACAAGATCGAGGGGGAGGACCTCTACCTCATCGGCACGAGCGAACACTCCATGATCGGCCGCTTCATGGGCCAGACCGTGGACGAAAAACAGCTTCCCCTGACGCTCACGAGCTATTCCCCCTGTTTCAGGAAGGAGAAGGGGGCGCACGGCATCGAGGAGCGCGGCATCTACCGCATCCATCAATTCGAAAAGCAGGAGATGATCGTCATCTGCAAGCCCGAAGAGAGCGAGGCGTGGTATGAAAAGCTGTGGCGGTACACCGTGGAGCTGTTCGTCTCCATGGGGATCCCCGTGCGCCAGCTCGAATGCTGCTCGGGCGACCTTGCCGACCTCAAATACAGGAGCTGTGACGTCGAGGCGTGGTCTCCCCGCCAGAAGAAGTACTTTGAAGTGGGGTCCTGCTCCAATCTGACGGACGCGCAGGCGCGGCGGCTCGGCATCCGCTATAAGAGCGACAAGGGGACGGCCTATGCGCACACCCTCAACAACACCGTTGTCGCTCCGCCCCGCATGCTCATCGCGTTCGTGGAGAATCACCTCTGCGCCGACGGCAGCGTGGAGATCCCCGAAGTTCTCCGTCCCTACATGGGCGGGAAGGAAAAGATCATACCGTGAAGCATGGCCCCCGCGGCCGTCGCTCCGTTTGAATGAGAGGAAGAGGCTCATCCTAAGCCGCGGCTCATGCTGAGGCGTAGCCGAAGCATCTCATAAACCTACGGACTTCGTTCTCCGGGATTCTTCGGTCGCTTCGCGCTCGTGCCGTGCTTAGACAAAAATAGAATGCGCACGGGGCGGTCGCTTCGCTACCTCTGAATGACGCAGTTTCCCCTTGTCGCCCCGCTCTTCGCGTCATCCTGAGCGTAGCGAAGGATCCCGTGAACGAAGTCTCCTCGCTGCCCCTTTTAGGGGAGATGTCACGCGCCCTTGCGTGACTGAGGGGGTGTCATTCCCACTTCCTTGCCTTAGGCGGAATTCACTTCCGCCGTGGGCGACCCCATTTGGTACCCAACGGGAACCACAATGACTTTCAGGGAAGCATAGTGCGTGGGGTGACAGGGCTGTGGAATGCACAACGCCGACCCCTCGAACGCATTTATTTTGCGTAGCAAAAGAAATCGTTCGAAATAATCTCTTGTTTGTCCTATGAAGTACGTTTTTTTCGACATTGAATGCGCGTGCGTGTTCAAAAATGTAGCAAAAATGTGTGCGTTCGGATATGTTGTCACGGACGAGAATTTTGCGTTGCTCGAAAAAAACGACCTCCTCATGGATCCGCGCGGAAAATTCCACCTCACGGACAGGAAGGGCAAGGAGGGCCTCGTGCTTCCCTATGCGTATGAGGACTTCAAAAAGTACCCGCCCTTCCCCGCGGCCTACAAAAAGATCAAGCGTCTCTTGGAGGACAAGGAGGCGATCGTCTTTGGCCACGCGACGCTCAACGACGTCAATTATCTCAATCTCGAAACAAAGCGGTATCATCTCCCGTCCTTCCGCTTCCGCTGGCACGACACGCAGTTCTTTTGGATGAATACGGAGAACAGCTTCGAGCGTCAGGTGGGGCTTGGCGTCATGGCGGAGGCCCTTGGCGTCGAATTCGTGCCGCATCGCGCCGCCGACGACGCCTTCGCGACGATGAAGGTCTGCGAGGCCCTCTGCAAGCGGGAGGGACTGACCGTCTCCCAACTCATCGAAAAATACGGCATCCGCGCGGGGAAGATCGAAAATTACAGCATCCGCGTCCCCGATTCGGAGGGTCTGCACCGCCACCTCGCGGAGAAGGAATCCCAGCGGGAGGCCCACGCCAAGGCGCACGAGGCGTTTTACCGCGTCGTCAACAAGCACATGAACCGCCGCAAGAAGGGCGGTACGCTCGAGGGAAAGATCTTCTGCTTTTCCAAGGACGTCGAGGACGAAGTGGAGATCTCCACGAAGCTCGTCCGCGCCATCTTTGAGGCGGGCGGGCGGTACACGTCCCACCCCTCGGAGTGCAACGTCTACATCGCGCGGGGCGCGGGCGGCGTGCGCTATCAGAACGCCATGGGCGCGGGCGCGGTGTTCATTCCCCTCGACCAGATCGGCTCTGCCATGTCCATTGATTGAAGGGGTCGCCGCATTTCTCTCGTCGCCCCTCATAGGGGAGCAGGCAAAGCCTTCCCCCTTCGGGGGGAAGGTGGCACGGCATAGCCGTGACGGATGAGGGGTATTCTGATTGGAAGCACCCCTCATCAGTCTCGCTCCGCTCGCCAGCTTCCCCCCACAGGGGGAAGCCTTACTTCCATGGGTGCCGCTCTTACTCCCCCCACGGCGAGCGGGCAGGGTGGGTCACCGCAGGGAGAATGCGGCGATGGTTCGGCTGCGCTTTCCATGACGTAATTTTTAATTCTATCATGTGTTTTCTTCCCGAAAAGTTTTTACAGCGCATGCAAAAAAGGCTGGGTGACGACTACCCCGCCTTTTTGGCGTCCTATAAGGAGCCGCCCTATCGGGCTATCCGCGTCAACACGCTCAAACTTTCCCCCGAGGAATTCCTCAAGCTCGCGCCGCAGGACTTCCTCCTCGGCGAACGGATCGGCGGGAGCGGCTTCTACACCGAGGGAGAACGGCTCGGCGCACACCCCTACCACTTCATGGGGCTGTATTATATGCAGGAGCCGTCGGCAATGGAGGTGGGGGAACTTGCGGGAGCGTGCCGCGGGCGCGTCCTCGACCTCTGCGCCGCCCCGGGCGGCAAGGCGACGCACATCGCGCAGAAAATGGGGGGCGAGGGCGTCCTCATCGCCAATGAGGTTGACGTCAGGCGCGCCGCCGTCCTCTCCGAAAACGTGGAGCGCATGGGCATTTTGAACTGCGCCGTCGTCTCCGCCTCCCCCGAAAAGATCGCGGAAAAGTTCCCCGCCTACTTCGATCTCGTCCTCGCGGACGCCCCTTGTTCGGGCGAGGGAATGTTCAAAAAGGAGCCGAACGCCATTCCCGAATGGAGCGAGGAGAACGTCATGATGTGCGCCGCGCGGCAGAAAAAGATCCTCGACTGCGCCGCCGAGACGGTCTGCGCGGGCGGGCGGCTGATCTATTCCACCTGCACCTTCTCCGAGGAGGAGGACGAATGGCAGGTGGAGGAATTTTTGGCGCGGCACCCCGATTTTACGCTCAAAGAACAGCGCAAGCTCTACCCGCATGAATTCAAGGGAGAGGGGCACTTCATGGCGTTGTTTGAGAGAACGCCCACCCCCCTACCCCCCTCCATTGGAGGGGGCAATGAGGGAGCGGCTGTCTCTTGCCCTCCCCCTGCGTCAGGGGGAGGGGCAGGGGAGGGGGTCCGCCCACGCGTCAAACCCTTTGCCGTCCGCAAAAACATCGCGGCGGAGCGGGCGTTCTCCGCATTCTGCGCCGATCTCTTCGGGGAAGTTCCCCGCGGCGAGATCCATATCCTCCTCGACGGCAGAATGTGCCTCGTCCCGCGCGGGACGCCCGATCTTTCGGGCATGTATCTGTCCCGCCTCGGCGTGGAGCTGGGCGAGTGGGACGGCAAAAATTTCAAGCCCGCCCACGCGCTCGCGCTCGCCTTCGGAGACCGCGCAAAGAAAAAAATCGCCCTCTCCGAGGAGGAGACGAGGAGATTTCTGCACGGTGAGACGCTTTCCCGCGAGGCCGAAAACGGCTGGTGCGTCCTGTGTCTCGACGGCTACCCGCTCGGCATCGGCAAGGCCGTGAACGGGACGATCAAGAACCATATTCCGAAGAGTTTCCGCCTTCGGACGCTTTGAACGGGCTATCCCCGTTCTTTTTTTGGTTTCTGCGCATTTTCAGCCAATTCAGAAGGCCGTAACAGTCCTCGGCGAGAAACACCGCAAAGCAGACGACGAGAGAGATGTATTCCCTGTCCGCAGCCGCGGCGAGCGACCAAAGGACGATGAGGACGACGTCATTGCACGCATAGGCGGCGGCGTAGTAGGGGGAGCGCAGAAAGGAGAGACAGACGGCGACAAAGCTCGTCAGGACGGAGACCGCGCTCCACGCGACGTTGTTCGTGCCGAGGGCGTGGAGAATGAAGAAGAAGGCGATCGTGACGGGCAAAGAGAGGGAAAGCACGGCAAGATATTTTGCGAGGGAGGGGCTTGCGATCTCCACCTCCGTCTTTTTGCCCTGAAAGGGGTGGCGGATCCAGCTCACGACGGCGGCGAGGGCGATGGGGGCGGTCATGCCGACGTAGGTGATCATCTCCCCGTAGTACTTCGTCGTGAAGGACACATAGCCGTAGTAGGCAGAAAAGATGACGCTCATGATCTGCCCGACGACGTTGCCCTTGGCGAGCAGAATGAGGCAGGAACAGCCCCATATCGACCCCGCAAGGTTCAGATAGTCAGAATTATGACACAGGAAAAAGGAGAGGACGATCGCGAGGATCCCCCCGCCCCAAAGGCAGTATTCAAAGGGCGTGACCGATTTGAAAAATTCCTTCATTTCTTTTCCGAAAAATATCCCCCTCACAGGTTGTGAGGGGGACGATGTTTTTAATCGTTGTACGGATCGCGCTCGTCCTTCGCCTCGGGAGCGGGCGTCTCTTCGGGCGTCTCCTCGGAGACGGGAGCCGCGGGTGCGGGACGCGCCTTCTTTGCCTTGGGTTTTTTGACGGGAGTGCCGCCCCTGTGATTCTTGCGCACCGTGCGGAAGATGACCGCGCCGACTGCGAACAGGGTGACGAATGCGAGCAGGGAGGAGGACAGGACCAGCCAGATGTTCGTATCCGACGGGGTCGTCTCCTCTTCGTCGTCATCGCCGCTGTCTGCCGTCTCTTCGGGCGTGTAGGCAGTGACGCTCACCTCGAGAGGGGTGAAGTCAAGGAAGAGCGAATAGGAGGGAGCTTTCCCGTAGAGCGAGCCGTCCGCGTCGAAGCATTCGAGCCAGACGATGCCTTCCTCATAGGAGGACTGCTTGTAGTTCTCCCACTTGTTGTAGTCCACGCCCTCATGCTCCCTGTCGTGGCGGAGGTAGGAGGCGGAATCATAGAAGGAGAAGGTGTAGTAAAGGGCAAGGTTCTCGTTGAGCTTTTCGGGATCGGACGAGAGTTGGTTGCCTGCTTTCTCGAGGAGAAGTCCCTTCGCGCCCGTCTCACCGTCGCGGAGATCTTCGAAGTTGGTGATGCTGCCCGCGCTGTATGCGTCAAAGAACACATAGCCGCCTGCGGGGAAGCCGTCCGTCGCATTGTCGCGCGCACCCGCCCAAAGTTCGAGGCGGTAGGTCTTTGCCTTGCTGCCCGTGCGGACGTAGAAGTTGACGTCGATCCAACGGTTTTGGTTCGCCGCCGTCCCCGTGACGCTGATGACGGTCTTGTACTTGTCATTGCTCTCGGGACCCGTGTAGCGGAGGATGCTGACGTCCGTATCGCCCTTCTTCACCGTGGTGGGAAGGGGTTCTACGGGCTGGGAGTACTCGCCCGACGCTTCGTCGAAGTAGCCGTAGTACTTCTTGTCTACCTTATTATAATAGAATGCGATAACGTCGTCCGCGGTGAGGAGGTTTTCGTCCTCGTCCTTCGTATAGTTGGCGAGGTTGGCGTACAGCTTCGTATCGGAGGTATCCCTCGAGGAATACAGCCCGTTGGCTTCGAGATAGAAGAGGACGTCCGTTTTCTTGTCGAAGTCGTCGCTCTCGGGATCGCGGCGGAGGATGTTGCCGTCGTCGTCATACCAATAGGTATTCTTGGGGACGGAGGGGGCGATCATGGTGTTGAGGCCGTCCTTGCGCCCGTCCTCGGAGGTGTCAACGAGGTAGATATTCGCCGTCGTGTCCGCTGCGACCTTCACGCGCACCGTGATGCGCTGAGAGGAACTTGCGGAGATCGTCGTCTCCGTCGTGCGGCTGATGAAGCCGTAGGAAGGGGTCGCGCTTGAAGAGGTGTTGATGAGGACGAGGGGCTGGTTTGCCTCGCGCGGGCTGTCCGCCTCGCCGAAGATCTTGTTCCACCATGCGTCTGCGTCAGCCGCAGTCCCCGCGATGTTCCCGAGCGCGGTTGCCCAATCCTCGGTGCCGGTCCTGTAGTTTTTCGCATATTCCTTCCTCAGAAGGCCCGCGTACACGCCGTCGGGAATGAGGTTGTCGGTGCCGCCCTGCTCAAAGATGTTGGAGCCTGCGACCACGCCGCGGAAGGAGGAGGGAGCCGCAAGCTCTTCCTCGATGTTGGAGGAGGCCTCCGCGCTGTCGAACTTGGAGGTATTCTCCGCATAGGCGGTGAGGGACACCTTCTGCGCATACGTCCCCGTGGAGGCGTAGCTGTACTGCGTCTTGGTGAGGGACATCACCTTGAAGTCGGTGAAGGCCGCATATCCGTCGCCGTAGCTCGATGCGTCCGTGCCGGAGACGTTGGTCACGCCGTAGGTGAATTTGAGGTGGAAGGTCTTGTCGGTGTCGGTGTCGTTGGAGACGAAGAAGAAGCACTGCACCCAGCCCTTATAGATATCGGTGAGGTCGGGATCGTCCTCGTCGATCGTGACGGGGGAGACCGTCTTGCTGTCGAAGGGGGTGATGGAGGTCTCCTCCTCGCCGTCCACGAGGGTGATCCCTGCGCCCGACCTTCCCGAGAGGACGTCCCACGTCTTGACGAAGAAGGAGACGAGCATTCTCGAATTGGGCGCAAGTTTGAAGAGTTCGTCATTCTTTACGGTCGCGGTGTAGGCCGCGCCGTTGGTGGAGAGGAGCATGAGGACGGGAACGCTGTCCTTGCTGTCGTTGACCGCGAAGGGGAACTTGTTCAAGAAGTCCTTCTCGAATACGTTCTTGAGATAGCCGTTCGAAGCCGTCATTTCGCGGAGGGAACCGTAGTTCATCATCCCGACGATGCTCTGCTCGTTTGCGGGGGTGGTGCCGTCGTTGCGGTTGTCCCCGATAAAGGACTGCTCGGTGACGCTGCCCGACTCGGTCTCCGTGAGGCCGACGGTGAAGTTGTCGCCGCCGATCTCGTCCGCCTTGAGGGCGTCAAAGTTGTCGGAGAGGAGGTCGAGCGCGAATTTCTTCTGCGTCTTTGCGGCGTCGAAGTCGAAGATCTTGTCCTTGGAGGCGGAGTTGATGTCGCAGGTGAAGGCTTCGAGGCCCTTTACGTCGTCCGCATATTTGGCGGCGGAAATCTTCTTGACGACAACGTCGTCGAAGAAGGCATAGCCGTCTACATTCTCATAGCGGTTATCGGACGAGGTGCCCTGCCCGAGGCCGAGTTTGAGGCGGAAAGTCGTCGTCGCGTATGTGTTCGCGCGGATATAGAAGGAATACTGCTCCCACTTCCCGTCCGTGCGGATGTTCTTGACCTGCATTTCGGGGAGGGTGGTGCCGCCGACGGTGTTGATGACGCCGATGTACGCGCCCGCCTTTTCCTGTACTTCCGTCTTGTCGCCGCTCGTGTAGCCCTCCGCATACCAGTGGTAGAGCTTGTCCGTGCGGACCCAGACGGAGACCTCCGCCGCGGTGCCCGCTTCGAGCGTGATGGTGGTGGAGGAGGTGTAGTACTGCGCCGTGCCGAGGACGTGGTCGCTCTGGCCGACGCGCTTGTTGTGGATCATAAGGACGGCGTTCTCGTCCTCATCCACGCCATCGTGGAGCGTGAGTTCGGCGATGTCGCCCCCGAGGTATTGCACATCCTCGAAGTCGATCGAGTACGCGTAATCGGAGTAAAGGGAGAATTCACTGCTCGAATCGACGCCGTAATACTTGTAGAAGAGCAGACGGTCGTAGACGGAGGCCTCGTCCCAGTGCGCTTCGGCATTGGAGGCGATCTCATCGGTGAGTTCCTTTGCGGTGAAAGAGCTGTTTCCGTCGCCGATCTCCGCGGCGGCTCCCTCGGGAACGAGGGAATATGTGGACTTGGAGAGCTGTTCCTTCCATTCGTCCGCCTTTACGATGCCCGAGGAAGTCCACGAAGAGGGAGATCCCGAGGTGAACGACCAGCTCGTGGGCGAAGAGATGAAGGAACGCTTGTCCTCAAGTTTCGTATCGCGCTCGCCGAAAAATTCAAAGTTGCCGTTGCGCAGGAGCTGGTTGTCCGTGGCGGTTGAGGTCGCTTCGTCCTCGTCCTCATCGGGAGTATCCGCCGCTTCGCCGCAGGCCGCAAGCATGCCCAAAGAGAGGGTAGCGCACAGTGCCGCCGAGAGCGCGACGATCGCCCCCCTGCGTTTGCCTTGAAAGAAGTGTTTTGCCATGATCCCATCCTTTTTTACGGCGGCCGCCAAAGACGGGCCGCCGCTGCAATTTTCGAGTTACGTCCCTATTTTAATATAAAACGCAATTATTAGCAAGCAATTCCGCATGACTTCGGTCAAAAAAAGATAAATTTTTTTCAAACCTCACATACTTTTCAAAAAAGAAAACGCGGCGCGGCGCACGGGCGGCGGGGAGGGGAGAGTATGCGGAAAAGATCGGATCCGGGGAAAAGACTGTGGAGCGGGACGCTCCTCGGGGCGGTGAACGGCCTCTTCGGCGGCGGGGGAGGCATGGTCGCCGTGCCCCTCCTCGAGCGCAGTCTGCCCGTGCGGGAGGCGCACGCAACGGCCATCGCGGCCGTGCTTCCCGCGACCCTTCTGAGCGGCGCGGTCTACGCCTTCACGGGGCGCGTCCCCCTCGCCGTCCTCCTGCCCGCAGCGATCGGGGTCACGGCGGGGGGATACTTGGGCGCGAAGCTGTTGCCCCTCCTCCCCGTCAGGGTCGCCGATCTCCTCTTCGGCCTCCTCATGCTCGCCGCGGGCCTGGGGATGATCCTGTGACGTCCTTCCACCTCTTTCTCCTCGCGGGGCTGCTCGGCGGCGTCCTCGGCGGAATGGGCATGGGCGGGGGGACGGCCCTCATTCCCGTCCTCGTCCTGCTCTGCGGCGTGGAACAGGGGACGGCGCAGGGGGTGAACCTCCTCTCCTTCGTCCCCATGGCCCTCGTCGCACTCTCCGTCCACGCCCGCGGGGGGCTTGTGAAGCCGAAGGCCGCGCTCTCCTTCGCCCTGCCCGCCCTCGCCGCCTCCGCGCTCTTCTCCTTTGCCTCAGGCCTGCTCCCGTCCGCCGTCCTGAAAATGTCGTTCGGCGTTTTTTTGGTCATTCTCTCCCTCGTCCGCCTCAAACGGGCGGTCTCCCCCACATCCCCCCGCCCCAAAAGTGAAAATTCTTATCAAAATATAGAAAAAAATTGAAAATTTTCATGGAAAAAATTTACAAACACGAAAATTTTCATCGAAAGAGAAAAAAATTTTCAAAAAGGGTATAGACAAACTTCAAGGTATATGGTACAATACCCATGCTATTAGTATTAAATTTAGAATCGGGCAATATTCGCAGGTGAAAGCCCGCGGAGCGATCCGCAGGCAGTGCGACAGGTGACAGCATGGAGAAAATCGGGATCATAGACTTGGGGTCCAATTCCGCCCGCCTTGTGATCGTCGAACTCTTCGACGAGAATTATTTCTATGTCGTTGACGAGCTGAAGGAGAGCGTTCGTCTCGGGCAGGATATGGACAGGGACGGCTTTTTGAAGCCGCAACGCGTTGCGGAGACGATCCGCGCGCTCAAAATGTTCAAACGCCTCTGCGACGCAAGCGGGGTGGAGAAGATCATCGCCGTCGCGACGGCGGCGGTCCGCCGCGCCAAAAACCAGAGGTCCTTCCTCGACGAGATACAGGCGACCGTCGGGATCCGCGTCGAAGTCCTTTCGGAGGAGGCGGAGGCCACGCTCGTCTACCGCGGGGTCATCAACTCGATGGACGTCCCCAAGGGGATCATTCTCGAGATCGGCGGCGGCAGTTCGAAGATCATCTACTACAACCGCAGGAGCGTCCTGCACTATATCTCCCTGCCCTTCGGCGCGGTGACCCTCACCGACCTCTTCAAGGACGACGGCACGCCCGTGGAGCAGACCGAGCGCATTGAGGAGTTCTTCACCGAGCAGTTCAAGAAGATCGAATGGCTCTCGGAGATCGAACCCGACACGCAGATGATCGGCGTGGGCGGGTCCTTCCGCAATCTCTATAAGATCAACAGGATCGTCAGGAAATATCCCCTGAACACCGTCCACAACTACCAATTCCAGACCGAGGATTTCAACTCGATCTATGAGATGGTGCGGGTCCTCGACGTCGAAAAGCGCAAGCGCATCAGGGGGCTTTCGCCGAGCCGTGCGGACATCATGCCCGCGGCACTCGCCATCATCAAGGCGTTCACCGACTATCTGCATATCGAGACGTTCACGATCAGCGGCTGCGGCCTTCGGGAGGGCATCATGTTCAACCAGGCCGTGCCCATCACGACGGAGCGGCCCATTCCCGACGCGCTCTCCTATTCCCTCAATACCCACGTCAAATACTATGGATGCAACGAGAAGCACGTCGAAAACACCGTGCATCTCGCCATCCAGCTCTTCAAACAGCTCCGCGTCCTGCACAAGTTCCCGCGGATCTATCTGAAAGTTCTGAAAATCGCGGCGAGCCTCTGTGACGCGGGCCTTTCGGTGCGGTACTACAATCATCAGGACCACAGCCGCTACCTCATTCTGAACGCGGGCCTCTATGGGGCGACCCACCGCGAGATCGTGCTTGCCGCCTTCGTCGCGGGCTGTCACAGAAGGGAGGACGTCAATCTCTCCGAATGGGCGAGGTATAAGGACATCGTAACGGATGAGGACCTCGACGTCGTTAAAAAGCTCGGCGTTCTGCTTCGGATCGCCGAGGCCCTCGACCGCAGCGGCACGGGCGTCGTGAAGGGCATCAACTGCGACGTCTTGGGGGATTCCGTCATCACCAAGACGGAACTTGCGGGCGACGCGACCCTCGAGATCGCGCAGGCCATGGCCCTCGCCCCCGACTTCAAACGTCAGTTCAAGAAGAATTTGGAGATACTGTAAAGGGTAGTTTCGAACATTTCTTTGCTTGTCCCGCCACTTTCTCGCCCCCTCCGTGGGGGTGCCGCGGCGCAATTCTGCTCAACAGTGCGGCGCACTGTGAGCTGCGCCGCGGCAGGAGGCGTGGCCTCGCCGACGGGGTTACGGCGGTCCCTGCCGCCGTAACGGGTAGGGGGGTGGGTCACCTCATTTTTGCGTCATTCAGAGGGAGCGGAGCGACCGAAGAATCTCGCGGGGCGTCGAAAAGAAATGTTCGAGGGGTCGGCGTTGTGCATTTCATAACCTTATCACCCCACGAACTATGCTTCCTTGAAAGACATTGTGGTTCCCGTAGGGTACGGCGTCGCGACGCTGCGCAGTTTGCGCGGTTTTGCGTTCACGCAAAACCGTCGCTTTGAACGCAGGTCGCTCCTTTTCCCAAAAAATCTTGCTTTGCAATATTTTTTGGGATCCCTGTGGCTCAGGCGGGGACACCCCGCCACGCGCAGTAATTTAGGGACGAACCCCCACCCCTACCCCGCCCCCTTTCCAAGGGGGCAGGCAAGCCGCTCATTCTGAGCGTAGCGAAGGTCCTTGGGTGATGTCCCAACCGCCCGCTATGCGGGGGCCTCCCCCCGTAGGGGGTAGGCCTTGCCCGCTCCATGGGGGTGCCGCGGCCTTGCCCCCTCCGTGGGAGGGGGGTAGGGGGGTGGGTCACCGCATTCTCTTGTCGCCCCTCATATTTTCTCTCGCTTTTCCCCATGAATGAGCGCGGCGCGCTCAATTTTCAATTTTCCCGTCTATGAGACTTATTTTGGCGAGCAACTCCCCGCGGAGAAGGGAACTGCTCGCACAGATCACAACGGAATTCGAAGTCGTCCCCTCGCGGTACGACGAGAGCGCGAAGGGCCTCTCCGCACGCGCCACAGCCCGTCTCTTCGCCCGCGAAAAGGCGAGGGAGGTCTTTTCCCGCAATAGAGGTGCCGCCGTACTCGGCGCGGACACCGTCGTCTTTTTGGGGGATACGCTCCTCGGAAAGCCGAAGGACGCGGAGGACGCAGGGCGCATGCTCCGCCTTTTGAGCGGAAAGACGCACACCGTCGTCACGGCCGTCTGCCTCGTGACGGACGGCGGGGAGGAGGAAATTTTTACGGAGACTTCGGTCACCTTCTATCCCCTCGGGGAGGAGATGATCGGCGAATATGTCGCAAGCGGTCTGCCCCTCGACAAGGCGGGCGCATACGGGATACAGGACGGCTACCCGCTCGTGAGGGCGTGCAAGGGGAGCTATACGGGTGTCGTCGGACTTCCCGTGGAGGAGACCCGCGCACTTCTCAAACGGAGGAACTTGATATGACGAAATTTGCAATCGATTTCGGGACGGCGGTCACGAAAATTTTCCAGCTCGGCAGCGGGAACGGCGTCGTGCTTGCCGAGGCGACCTGCGTCACCGTGGACAGGATGACGGGGGAAGCCAAAGTCTTTGGCGACGACGCCAAGCGCATCCTCGGCAAGACGGCGGACACAGAGGTCATCTTCCCCGTGTACGAGGGGGAGATCGTGGACGAGGCCCTTGCGGGGAAACTGCTCGCCTATTTCATGGGCAAGATCAGCCGCAGGAGCGGTGCGGAGGCCCTCTTCTGCGTTCCCTGCGGCTGTTCGAAGGAGAACCGCGCAAAGTACCTTCGCGCCGCGCGGATCGCGGGGCTGTCCAAGGTCAGCTTCGCCGAAGTTTCTTACCTCGCCGCGCTCGGCATGAACGTGCCCGTCTCCGAATCCAATCCCGTCTTTTCCGTTGACATCGGCGCGGGCAAGACGTCGCTCGCGGCCTTCTCGCTCGACGGCATCATCGCGGGGCTGAACATGAACGTCGGCGGCAACAACATGGACGTACATATCATCGACCAGATCGCCCAGATGTACAACCTCAAGATCGGCCTCTCGTCGGCCGAAAAGCTCAAAAATACGGTCGGAAGCCTCATTCCCCACGATCATCAGAGCGCGGTCGTGCAGGGGAGGGACATCACTTCGGGCAAGCCGCGGCAGGTCGCCGTCTATTCGGAGGACATCTTCCGCCCCATCTCGGGGTATGTCAACACCATTTTGGAGTATGCGGAACTCGTCCTGCGCAAACTGCCCGAGGAAGTCTCGGCCATCATGTGCAGGAGCGGCGTCTACCTCTCGGGGGGCGTGTGCGGCATGCCGGGGCTGGACGACTACGTTGCCGAACGCCTCCAAATGGACGCGCACGTCGCGGACGACCCGCAGATGGCCGTCGTCCTCGGCGGGGGCAGGGTACTCGGCAATCCCTCCCTCCTCAAAAAGATCGAATTGGTTTAGAAGATGAAAAAAAGAAGGCGTCTCCGCCGAAGCGGGGACGCCTTCCTATATGTGGAGGTACTATGAACAGAGGGAAGAATAGGACCATTATAGCGGGAGAAGCGTTAAAGAAGCGTTAAAATTTCGGGTTTTGAAAAAATTTTTTTGCAAAATCCGACAAATTTTGCAAAAATCAAGGAAAATTTTGGTTTTGTCCCCCTTTGCGGGCGTTCTTCCGCGCCGCGCCTTCGGTTTTGTGGATAAAATCGCTTGACTTTCTCGAGGCCAGATGGTACACTGAGACCAACGGCATTGATACGGGAAAGACGCAACAAAAGTCCATTCCAGAGAGGCGGCCCTTCGGCTGGGAGGCTGCCATGGGCAAGGTGCGGTATTCCCCCGCGAGCCGCTTTTCCGAAACGAACTTTAAGAAAAGCCGTTCTCCCGCGTTAAGGGCAACGAGGCGTCTCCTCTTTGGGGGACGCGAAGACAGGTGGTACCGCGAAAATTTTCGCCCTGTTCCGGCTTCGGAACGGGGTTTTTTGTAAAAAAAGGAGCAGATATGGACGAAAACGACAAGATCGTAGAGGAGGCCGAGGAGGCCGCCTCCGTTGCGGAGGACAGCAAGGCTCTGTATGAGGCGCGCATGAAGTTCCTCGGCAAGGCGGGCAAGGTCACCGCGCTCATGAAGCGCATGAAGGAGATCGCGGCAGAGATGCGCCCCGCCTTCGGCAAGCAGGTCAACGCGCTTCGGGAAAAGCTCGAGGCGATGTTCGCCGAGCATGAGGAGAAGATGAAGCGGAGGGAGCTTGAAAGAAAGCTCGCCGCCGAGCAAGTGGACGTCACCATGCCGGGCAGAAGAAAGCGGGAGGGCGCGCTCCACCCCGTCACGCGGGTCAAGAACGAGCTGATCGACATCTTCTCGGGCATGGGGTTCGAGGTCTTTGAGGGACCCGAGATCGAGAACGATTACTACAACTTCACCGCCCTCAACACGCCCGCGGACCACCCCGCCCGCGACATGCAGGACACCTTCTATCTGACCGACGAATTCCTCCTCCGCACGCAGACGAGCGCGGGGCAGATCAGGCTCATGGAACAGAAGAAGCCGCCCATCAAGATGCTCTCCCCGGGGCGGGTGTTCCGCTCGGACGACGATGCGACCCATTCGCCCATGTTCCACCAGATGGAGGGGCTTGTCGTGGACAGGGGGATCACACTGTGCGACCTTCAGGGCATGCTCGACAAGTTCGCCAAGGAGATGTTCTCCGAGACGAGCAAGACGAGGCTTCGCCCGAGCTATTTCCCCTTCACGGAGCCGTCGGTCGAGGTCGATGTGAGCTGTCACAACTGCGGCGGCAAGGGCTGTCCCCTGTGCAAGGGCACGGGGTGGATCGAGGTCCTCGGCGCGGGCATGGTCAACCGCCGCGTGCTTGAAAATTGCGGCGTCGATCCCGACGAATACACGGGCTTTGCCTTCGGCATGGGCATCGAGCGCATCGCCATGCTCAAATACGGCATCAACAACATCAAACTCCTGACCGAAAACGACGTCAGGTTTTTGGAACAATTCAAGGGATAATTGAAAATTGAGCGCACCGCGCTCATCCTGAGGAAGCGGAGCGACCGAAGGATCCCCTAAACGAAGTCATCGACCGAGGGGATTCTTCGGGGGGACCCTCAGAATGGGCGGGAGACCCTCGCCCCCTCCCGAGGAGGGGGGGTAGGGGGGTGGGCAACGCATTCCGATCCCGTCATCCTGAGCCGCGCGAAAGCGCGTGCCGAAGGATCGCCGCATCATCAACAATCAAAGGAGACAAAAATGAAAATACCTTTTTCGTGGTTGAAGGAATATGTAGACGTCAATATCTCCGCCGAGGAGTTGCAACAGAAGCTCTTCTCGTGCGGGTTTGAGGTCGAGGAACTCATCTACGTCGGCGAGGGCGTCGAAAAAGTCGTCGTCGGCAAGATCTTGTCCTGCGAAAAGCACCCCGACGCGGACAGGCTCACCGTCTGCCAAGTGGACTGCGGGAGCTACGGGACAAAGCAGATCGTCACCGCCGCGACGAACGTCTTTGCGGGCGCGGCCGTGCCCGTCGCCCTTGACGGCTCCTCCGTCCGTCATGAGGGCGGCTTCCAGAAGATCAAGACGGGCAAGCTCCGCGGCGTCACGAGCGAGGGCATGTTCTGCTCGGGCGAGGAACTCGGCATCAATGACGACTTCTATGAGGGCGCGGAGGTCAACGGCATCCTCATTCTCGGGAGCGAGGCCGAGGCGGGGGAGGACATCAAGCCCGTCGTCGGCATCGACGACTATATCTTCGACGTCGCCGTGACGGCCAACCGCCCCGATTGCCAGAGCATCTTGGGGATCGCCTGCGAAGTCGCGGCCGTCCTCGGGATCCCGCACGGCGGATTTATGCCTGCCTCCCCCTACAGAGCGGAGCCGTCCGACGTCAAATTCACCGTCGAGGTGAAAGAACCCGCGCTCTGCCCGCGCTACGTCGGGAGCTATGTGAAGGGCGTCGGGATCGGGAAGTCCCCCCAATGGCTGCGGCGGCGGCTCGCGCTCTGCGGAATGCGCTCGGTGAACAACATCGTAGACATCACCAACTATGTGCTTTTGGAAGTCGGGCAGCCCATGCACGCCTTCGACAGACGCTTTCTCCATGGGGACGCCGTTGTTGTGCGCCGCGCGGAGGCGGGGGAGAAGATCACGACGCTCGACGAAAAGGAGTTCACGCTCACGCCCGATAATCTCCTCATCTGCGACGCCGACCGTCCCGTCGCGCTCGCAGGGGTCATGGGCGGTCTCAACAGCGAGATCCGCGAGGACACGACGGAGGTCTTTTTCGAGGCGGCGACCTTTGCCCGTGACAGCGTAAGAAAGACGTCCCGCGCCCTCGGACAGAGGAGCGATTCCTCCGCCCGCTTCGAGAAGGGCGTCTACCCCATCCTCCCGCACTACGGGATGCAACGCGCCCTCTGCCTCGTCCGGAAGTTGGGCTGCGGCACGCCCACGTCCGATCTCTTCCTCCCCGAGTTCTGCGACAAGCAGCTCAGAGACCTCGCGCGGCAGGAGATCGCGACGACGTATGAAAAGATAAATTCCCTCCTCGGCATCTCTGTGCCCAAGGAGGAAGTGAATGCCATTTTGGGGCGTCTCGGCTTCGAGGTCACGGACATGGGTGCCTCATTTTCCGTCAAAGTGCCCCTTTGGAGGGGAGATATCGAGGGCTGGCCCGACCTCGCCGAGGAGGTTATCAGAATGTATGGGTACGACCACATCGAGCCGACCTTCCTCAAGAATGCGACGGTCACGATGGGCGGCCTCACTCCCGCGCAGGAGACCCAGCTCAAATTCAAGCGCGTCCTCGCGGACGAGGGCTTCATGGAGGCGTGCAACTACTCCTTCTATTCGCCCAAGGACTTCGACCTCCTCCGCCTTCCCGCCGACGCCTGCGAGCGGAGGGCCGTGAAGATCCTCAACCCCATCAGCGAGGACCTCTCCGTCATGCGGACGCTCCTGCTCCCCTCCATGCTCCAAAACGTCGTCCGCAACGTGCGGCGGGGCAACGAGAGCGGGCGTCTCTTCGAGCTTGCCAACGTCTATCTCGCCGAGGAACTTCCCCTGAAAGAGCTTCCCGCCGAGCGGGAAAAGGCCGTGCTTGCCCTCTGGGGGGAGGGGGACTTCTTCGACCTCAAGGGAGCCGTCGAAGCCGTTGCCGAGGCGTTCGACCTGAAAATTTCCTTCGCCCGCACCGAGAAGCCCTTCCTGCACCCCGGGGTCTCCGCAAAGGTCCTCCTCGGAGAGAAGGAGGTCGGCTTTCTCGGGGAGCTTCACCCCGAGATCGCTACGGAACTCGCCCTCGAGAGGAAGGTGTATGTCGCCGAACTCGACTACGACGGAATGAAGAAAAAGTTCAGGCGGGACATTGCCTATCACAACCTGCCCAAGTTCCCCGACGTGGAGCGCGACCTCGCCGTCGTCGTGGACGAAAAGGTCACCTGTGCCGAGATGACGGAGTGCATTCTCCGCGCATGTAAGGCCGTGAAGCGGGCGGAACTCTTCGACGTGTACCGCGACAAGCGGCTCGGCGAGGGAAAGAAGAGCATGGCCTTCCGCCTGACCTTTGCCCCCGACGAGAACGCCGAAAAGGGCCTCACGCCCGAGGCGGTGGACGGATTTTTCAGGAAGATCGTCGGCAATTTGGGGCACCACCTCGGCGCGGAATTGCGTTGAATGATGAAAAAAGAATTGCGGCGGGGCGCACACCGTGCGCCCCGCCGCTTTTGTGTTTTCAATCGAGGTGTTGCTTCGTTATTGATGAGGGGATCCTTCGCTACGCTCAGGATGAGCGGTTTGCTCTTGTCTCCCCTTATAGGGGAGATGTCACGAAGTGACAGAGGGGTTTCGAAACCCCTTTCCCCTTGCAAGCTCGGGGACTTCCCCTAAAAGGGGCAGCAAGAATAAGGTGGGGGGGACAATGCTCATTCTGAAGGAGCGAAGCGACTGAAGAATCCCCTCGATCGATGACTTCGTTCAGGGGATCCTTCGCTACGCTCAGGATGAGCGGTTTGCTCTTGTCGCCCCTAAGAGGGGCGACGAGAATAAGGTGATGGTTCGACTGCGCTCACCATGACGCCGAAAACAAGGGTAGCGAGAGGAAGCACCCCCTACCCTACCCTCCCCCCTCATGTATAAGGGGGGAGGCGACAGATTTGCGTTCCTCCCGCCTGCCCCCTTTTTAAGGGGGCGGGGTAGGGGTGGGGGTTCGTTATTGATGAGGGGATCCTTCGGCCCCGTTGGGGCCTCAGGATGAGCGCGGCGGGACAGCAGTCCCGCCGCGCTCATTTTTTACTTTTTAAGACTTTGAAGGACGGAGTCGGGTGCCTGCTCATAGCGGGCAAACTCGGCGTGGAACCTCCCCCTGCCCTGCGTCATGGAGCGGAGGCTCGTCGCATAGGTGAGGATCTCGCCCTCGGGAGCTTCGGCGGTAATGACTTGCAGGCCGTCCACCGTGTCCATGCCGATGATGCGGCCGCGGCGTTTATTGAGATCTCCCATGATGTCGCCGACGTACTGCTCGGGCACGGTGATCCGCAGGCTCGAGATCGGCTCTAAGATGACGGGCCTTGCGCGGGGAATGCCGTCCTCATAGGAGAGCCGTGCTGCCGAGACGAATGCGATTTCCTTACTGTCTACGGGGTGGGACTTCCCGTCGAAGAGTGTCGCCTTGAGATTGACCATGGGGAACCCTGCGAGTACGCCCCTCTGAATGGCTTCGCGGAGGCCCTTTTCAACGGCGGGAATGAACTGCTTGGGAACGGAGCCGCCGACGGTCGCGTCCACGAATTCAAAGATGCCGTCCGCCGCACCCGGCTCAAAGCGGATGTTGACCACGCCGAACTGCCCTGCGCCGCCCGACTGCTTCTTGTGCTTGCCCTCGGCCTCCGCTCTGCCCGTGATGGATTCGCGGTAGGCAACGGTGGGGGTGGAGAACTCCGCATCCGCACCGAACTTGGACTTCAGCTTCCTCTTGATGATTTCGAGCTGGACCTCGCCCTGCCCGCAGACAAGCGTCTCGCCCGTCTCGTGATTCTTGCGGACGATAAAGCCCTTGTCCTCCTCGGCAAGGCGGTTGAGGCCGCCGAACACCTTGTCCTCGGTGCCGCGTACGGCGACAGAGACGGCAAGCGAGAGGGTGGGTTCGGGGAAGAGGATGGGGTCGAACTGCACGGGAGCGGCGGCGTCGCAGAGGGTGTCGCCCGTGCCCGTGTTCGACAGCTTTGCAACGACGCCGATGTCGCCAGCCGAGAGGGAGGTGACGGGGTCGAGCTTTTTGCCGCGGGCCACATACAGGGAGTTGATGCGCTCCGTCGTATCCGTGTTGGGATTGTAGACGTCGGTGCCCGTCCTGAGGACGCCGCGGTTGACGCGGATGTAGTTCATCTTGCCGACAAAGGCATCGACGGCAGTCTTGAATACCTGTGCCGCGAGAGGAGCGTCCTCCGCGCATTCCACGAGGATGTGTTCCTGCGTCCTGAGGTCGGTCGCGGGGAGTCCCGCACGCTCTGCGGCCTCGGGAACGTAGTTCAAAAGCTCGTTCATGAGGTTGATGACGCCCTTGTTGAGGAGCGCGCTGCCCGCGAGAACGGGGACGACGCTGATGCTCTGCATGCCCTTGCGGAGGCCGAGTACGGTGTCGTCTGCGGAGAGGGTGTTCTCTTCGAAATATTTGTCGAGAAGGGCCTCGTCGTTCTCTGCCGCGGATTCCTGCAAAACGCTCTGCATCTCCGCAAGCTCGCCCTCGTATGCGGCGGGGACGGGGATCTCCTGCACGCCCTTGTCCGAGAACTTATAGGCGGTGCCCGTGATGACGTTGATGTAGCCCGTCATCTTCTCCCCCTCCATGATGGGGATCTGGATGGGCGCGATCTTGCCCTTGTATTTCTCCTGCAATGCCTGCACGGTGCCGTGGTAGTTGGCGTTCTCCTTGTCCATGCCGTTGATAAAGACAAAGACGGGCTTCTTGTTGCGGAAGCAGAAGTCGAGTGCCTTCTCCGCGCCGACGGTCACGGTGCCGTTTGCACCCATCACGACGAGTGCCGCCCCGCAAGCCCGCATCGCCGAATTGAATTCCGCCTCGAAGTCATAGAACCCGGGCACGTCGAGAAGGTTGAGCTTGGTATCCTTCCAGTTGATGTAGGCACAGGCGAGGGAGACGGAGGAGTGGCGGGCGATCTCCTGATCGTCGAAGTCGCACACGGTCGTCCCGTTCTCGATCTTGCCCATGCGCTCGATGGCGTTGGCGTTGAAGAGCATCGCCTCGCATAGCGTCGTCTTGCCCTCGCCGGAGTGGCCGACGACGGCGATGTTTCTGATGTTTTTAGCTGTAAGGCTCATAATAATTCCCCTTGATAGATTTTGTCCCGAAGGACACGCTACCCTTCCATTATAACCGATATCCTTAAAAAATCAAGGGGGAAACGGAAAAAAGTTTCATTCTTTGTCTAAAAGAAACAAGAAAATTTCAAAAAAATGCCGCCCGCGGCCCCGAAGAGCCGTGAACGGCACATTCATTTATTCTTTTATACGATGCGCGTGAGGGAGAACCTCGTCTTGTCGCAGGAGGTCAAATAGTACTCTGCCCTGTCCTTCTCGCACTTCAGGGGGAAGTACACGCTGCCGTGCAGGTGGCCGAATACGACCTTGTTGACCCCGTGTTCCTTGAAGAGATCGGTGAAGAGGGTATCCTCCTGTTTCAGGCCCATCGGGGGGAAGTGAATGAGGGCGATGAGGACATCTCCCACCTCCCGTACCTTCTCCGCCTCGTGAAAGGCGAGACGGAAGCGTTCGGCCTCGCGCTTGTAGAGGGTCATGTCGTGTTCGGTGAAGTCCGCACTCCCGGGGCACGTCCACCCGCGCGAGCCTGCGATGATGACGTTGCCGAATTTAACGCAGTCGTTTTGGAGGAAGAAGAAGGAGCCGTCGGGGCGGAGGGCGCGGACCTTGCTGATGCCGTTCCACCAATAGTCGTGATTGCCGCGGATGAGGACCTTCCTCGCGGGCAGTCCGGAGAGCGCGTTGACGTCGTACATGCCCTCGGCGAGCTTCATGCCCCACGATGTGTCGCCGCCGAGCAGGACAACGTCGTCCTCCCCGACCTTTTCGCGCCAGTCGGCCTTGATCTTTTCAAAGTGCCCCTCCCAATCAGGCCCGAACACGTTCATCGGCTTGTTCGAGAGGCCCGAGAGGTGGAGATCGCTGATCGCCCAGACTTTCATGGGCACAGTATAGCATGTTTTGCAAAAAAAGACAAGCGAAAGGACCCGTCCCCGCGGGCAAAAAGCCCGCCGCACGGTCTCTTTCCCTTCGGGCGGGCGGGAAAACATCATAATCCGTGCCGCTTTGTCATACGTTATGCGTATGGAACAGTACGCGAGGACGCTGAAAGAGGTCTTTGAAGAGGTACACAGCGGCGAGGGAGGGCTGTCCGCGGCGGAGGCGGAGCGCAGGCTTGCGGGCGGGAAAAATGAGCTGGAGGAGGGCAAAAAGAAGAGCAAGCTCGCCCTCTTTTTTGCGCAGTTCAAGGATCTCATGACCCTCATTCTCATCGCCGCCGCCTTCCTTTCGGGCGCGCTCGCCCTCGTGACGGGGGACATGAGCGAGGTCGCCGACACCGCCATTCTCCTCTTCATCATTCTGCTCAACGCCCTCGTCGGGTTTTTACAGCAGTACCGCGCGGACAGGGCGATCGAGCGGCTCAAAGAGATGTCGAAGAGCGCGGCGAAGGTCGTGCGGGACGGGAAGCTCCTCACGGTGGACGCCTCCTCTCTTGTCAAAGGGGACGTCATCGAGCTGTCCGAGGGGGACAGGATCCCCGCCGATTGCCGCATCATCACGGCGGACGGGTTCCGCGCGGACGAATCGACGCTCACGGGGGAGAGCCGCCCCGTCAAAAAGTTCGACGGAGTAGTCTCCTCCTCCGCGCTCTCGTCGAGGAGCAACACCGTCCACATGGGGACGTTCTGCGTGCGGGGGAACGCCCGCTGCGTCGTCGTCGCCACGGGCATGGACACGGAGATGGGCAAGATCGCGGGGCTGCTCGGCAAGGACGCGCCCGTCCAAAGCCCCTTGGATAAACTCATTGCAAAGCTCGGGAAGATCGTCACCGCGGCTGTCCTCTCCGTCGCCGCCCTGCTCTTTTTGGGGGGCGTCCTTGCGCGCCGCGTGGGATTTTTGCAGAACGTGATGAACGCCGTCGCCATCGCCGTCGCGGCCATTCCCGAGGGCATGGGGGCCGTCGTCACCGTCATTTTGGCGATGGGGGTCAAGCGCATGGCGGCGTCAAGGGCGGTGATACGGAAGCTCTCCGCCGTGGAGACCTTGGGCGGGTGTTCGGTCATCTGCTCGGACAAGACGGGCACGCTCACAAAGAATAAAATGACGGTGGAGGAGATCGCGACGGACTTTACCGCTTCCCGCGAGGCCTACACAGGCACGGAGGGGCAGAAAAGGCTCGTCGCGTGCATGCGGGTCTGCCACTCCGTCAAGGGGGAGCGGGGCAATTACGTCGGGGACCCCACCGAGGTCGCCCTCCTCGAATATGCGGACAGCCGCGGCGGGGGGAGACCGTTTGAGGTCGCGGGCGGGACCACTTTCTCGTCCGAGCGCAGAATGATGAGCGTGCTTGCGCGGGAGAAGGAGGGGCTTCGGCTCTACGTCAAAGGGGGGACGGAGGCGATCTTGGGGAAGTGTACCCATATCTTTGCAGGCGGGACCGTCCGCCCGATGACGGAGGGGGACAGGCGGGCGATCGCCGCGCGGGAGAGGGCCTTTTCGCTCTCCGCGATGCGCGTTCTCGCCTTTGCCGAGGGGGAGCGGGAGGAGAAGGACCTCCTCTTCTTGGGGCTTGCCGCCATGCTCGACCCGCCCAAGGAGAACGCGGGGGAGGCCGTCGCCGCCTGCCGCAGGGCGGGCGTCAAGACGGTGATGATCACGGGGGATTCCGCCGACACCGCCTTTGCGATCGCCACGCGGCTCGGCATCGCGCGGGAGCGGGGCGAGGTCATCACGGGGGAGGAGATGGACGCGCTCGGGGAGAGGTATGCGGAGCGGGCGGAGGGATTTTCGGTCTACGCGCGGGTTTCCCCCCGCCACAAACAGCAGATCGTCAAGGCCCTGCAGGGGCAGGGGGAGATCGTCGCCATGACGGGGGATGGGGTCAACGACGCGCCCGCGCTCAAGGCGGCGGACATCGGCGTCGCCATGGGTTCGGGCACAGACGTCACAAAAAACGCCGCCGATATGGTCATTACCGACGACGATTTTTCGACGATGGTCAAGGCCGTGGAGGAGGGGAGGAACGTCTTTTTCAACGTCAAAAAGACGATCTCCTTCTTTCTCTCCACCAACCTCGCGGAGGTGCTGTGCGTCCTCGTCGCCTCCCTCCTTTTGTGGAAGTACGACTTCCTCACCTCCACCCAGCTGCTCTGGATCAACCTCATCACCGACTCCCTGCCCGTCCTCGCGCTCGGCGTGGAACGCGCGGAGGGGGCGATGCTCCGTCCTCCCGTCTCGGACAGGGAGATCTTCTCTCCCCTCTCCGTGTGCCGCATGATCTTTTTCGGGGCCGTGCAGGCCGCGGCCGTCCTCGGGCTTTTTCTCTTCGGCCTTTTCCGCTACGGGAACGCCGCCGCCTCCACGATGGCGTTCCTCACGATGTCCCTTTCGGAGCTGTTCCACGCCTTCAACGTGCGCGGGGAGGACCTGCCCATCGGCCCCAAGGACTATTTTTCAAACAAGGCTCTCCTCCTCACGGCCGCCGTGGGCGTCGCGCTCAACGTCGTCCTCGCCGCCGTGCCCGCCTTTGCGGCGGCGTTCGGCCTCTCGCCGCTCAGCGGGGCGCAGTGGCTGCTCGTGAGCTTCGCCTCCCTCCTCGTCCTCTTCGTCGGGGCCGTCTGCCGCCTTGCGGAGAGGCTGACGGGGCGCGTCAGAACGCGGAGAAGGTGTAGCCCTCGCCGCGGAAGTATTTAATGATGCGGGGGAGGACTTCGGCCGTCTTTTTGTGCGGCGCGGAGTCGTGGCAAAGGAGGATGACGGGCTGTTTGCCCTTAGAGGTCTCCACGGCGGTGGAGAAGAGGGCGTCCGCGCTTGCGCCCGCGATCTCCTCGTCCCCGCAGACGGCGTTCCATCCCACGATCCTGTACCCCTTCTGCCGCAGGAGTTTGGCGGAGGCGGGGTGAGTGCCGCCCCCGGGGAAGCGGTACACGCGGGGCGTGATCCCCGTGACGGTGCGGATGGTCTCCGCGCAGGCCTCCGCGTCCTCGGCGAGGGCCTCCGCCGAGCTGTAAATTTCCGAATAGACGTGCGTCTCGGAATGGACGCCGAGCGTGTGACCCTCTGCGGCGATGCGGCGGAGGGTCTTTTCTCTGCCCTTGACCCTCTCGCCGACGATGAAGAAGGTGGCCTTGACGTCCTCTCCTTTGAGGATGTCGAGGATCTTCTCGGTGACGGAAGTGCTGGGGCCGTCGTCGAAGGTGAGGTAGATCTCCTTCTCAGCCGCAAACGAGACGGCGGGGACGGCGGTCATCCTTGCGCTAAGCCCCGCGAGGAGCATCAGCAGGGCGACAAACATCACGAGCGCGGGAATATATCTTCTTTGCATACTTTGAGTTTGATTAAATTTGCGGAATTTATTTACTTTCCGCGCGATTTGTGTTATACTGCCCGTATGCGGAACGTTTGGGAAGGGCACGAACCCTTCCGCAGGAAAAAACTTCTCGGCCGCGTCGCGGCAGAGAGGAGGAAAGAGGTCCTCTGGTTCTCCTCCCCCGGGCGGGCGGAGATCGTGGGGAACCACACCGACCACAACCGCGGCAAGGTCCTTGTCTCGGCGGTCTCCTGCGACGTTCTCGCCGCCGTTTTGCCCGAAAACGGGTTCGTTGAAGTCGCGTCGGAGGGATTCCGTCCCATCCGCGTGGACCTAAACTCCCTCTCCCCGCGGGAGGAGGAGAAGGGCAAGTCGGCCTCTTTGGTGCGCGGCGTCCTCGCCTTCCTCGCAAAGAAGGGGAAGCTCGCAGGGTTTCGGGCATACACCCACAGCAATATCTTCCGCGGCGCGGGGGTCTCCTCCTCGGCCGCCTTCTGCGTCCTCATCGCCGAGATCGAGAACGCGCTCGCCTTCGGCGGGCAGCTCACCCCCCTCGAGAAGGCGCAGGCGGGGCAGTACGCGGAGAACGTCTACTTCGGCAAGCCATGCGGCCTTTTGGACCAGTGCGGCGTCGCCTTCGGCGGGCTGAACAAGATCGACTTTCTGCACCCCGACGCCCCCGAGATCTCGCCTCTCCCCCCGCTCAAGGGGTACGCCGTCGTCATGACGAACACGGGCGGATCGCACTCCTCCCTCACCGTCCACTATGCGGCGATCGCGCGGGAGATGGGGGACGTCGCCGCCTTCTTCGGCAAAAAGACCCTGCGCGAAGTGGAATTCGACGCCCTCATCGGGGACCTTCCCCGCCTCAAAAAGCGGGTGAGCGAGCGGGCGATCCTGCGGAGCGTTCACTTTTTTGAGGAAAATGAGCGGGTGGACAGGGCCGCCGAGGCGTTGCAGAGCGGCGACGCGCCGAAGTTTTTGGAGCAGATCCGCGCGAGCGGGGAGAGTTCGTACAAACTCTTACAGAATTGCTTCGTCCCGGGGAGCGTCTCCCAGCCCCTCGCGCTCGCGCTCAAAGTGTCGGAGATGACGCTCAAAGACGGCGCGTCCCGCATGATGGGCGGCGGATTTACGGGCGCGGTGCTTGCCTTTGTGAAAGAGGGCGAAGAGGGGACCTACATGGAGGGCATGGCCCGCGTGTTCGGGAACGACAGCGTGGAGCTTGTCCGCCTCCGCGCCGCAGGCGCGGCACAGATCGGGGAGTGAAGGCGGCCTTCGGGCGGCCTTTCGCGCGGCAGTCCGCGCGGATACCATTACAAAAAAACATCAGGAGTCATCTATGATCACACAAAAGTTTTTTGCAAAGACGCTTGACGGCAGGGACGTCACTGCCTACACCCTGCATGACGGCGCGTCCTATGCGACCGTCCTGAACTACGGAGGCATTCTCCAGAGCCTCGTCGTGCCCGACAGAAAGGGGCGGCCCACCGACGTGCTTCTCGGCTACAACGACGCCGCGGGCTACGAGCGCAACGGCGGGTATCTCGGCGCGCTCATCGGCAGGTTCGGCAACCGCATCGGCGAGGGGAAACTCACCATCGACGGCGTGACCTACGCCCTCTACTGCAACGACAGGGGGAATCACCTCCACGGCGGGAAGGTCGGTTTCAACCGCAAATTCTGGGACGCGGAGATCCGCGGGGACGAACTTGTCCTCTCCCTCGTCTCCCCCGACGGCGAAGAGAATTACCCGGGGACGCTCACTGTGCAGGTGACGTATTCCTTCAAGGGCGGGGAACTCAGGATCTCCTACCGCGCGACGACGGACAAGACGACGGCGGTCAACCTCACCAACCACGCCTACTTCAACCTCAGCGGCGAGCAGGACGGGAGCATTCTCGACCACCTTCTCTCCATTGATTCGGACATGATCGTGCCGACCAACACCACGATGATCCCCGTCGGGGGGTACAGAATGGTGAAGGGGACCCCCTTCGATTTCAACGTTCCCAAGGAGATCGGGCGGGACATCGGGGCGGACGACCTCGACTTAAAGCAGGGCAACGGCTACGACCATTGCTTTGTCCTCAAAAATCCCGAAAAACAGTTCGTGCAGTACGCGTCGGCCGTGAGCAGAAAGACGGGCATCCGCATGACCTGCTTCACCGACGCTCCCGCCGTGCAGTTCTATGCGGGCAACGGCCTGCACCAGGAGGGCAAGCACAACTACTACGGCAAGCGGGCGGGGTTCTGCCTCGAGACGCAGGCGATCCCCAACAACGTCAACGTCGGGGAGTACGCCGCGCGGGGGAGTTCCATTCTCCCCGCGGGCGAGGTGTATTCCTACACGGCGGCATATCGGTTCGATACGGTAGGTTGACATGGGGAAAAAGGATCCCGAAAGGGAGGAACAAAAGGCGCAGGAGCGCGCCCAAAAGCGGCGGGCGCAGATCGAAAAGCATCTCGTCGAATGTCCGCACTGCGGCGAGAAAGTGCTTGACCACATGACGAAGTGCCCCAAGTGCGGCGGCGTTCTAGTCCCGCGCGGCTATACGCCCATGGACCCCAAGACGGAGAGGACGCTCAAGATCGTCGGCTGGGTCATCGGCATCGCCGCCGTCATCGTCTTTATCGTCCTCACGATCGTCTATAACCAATAGCGTCGGCGCATTTTAATTAAATATTGAGCGCGCCGCGCTCATCCTGAGGCCCCGACGGGGCCGAAGGATCCCCTGAACGAAGTCATCGACCGAGGGGATTCTTCAGTCGCTTCGCTCCTTCAGAATGAGCAATGTCCCCCCCACCCGCTACGAGGGAGGTCCCCTCAAGGGGTGGGCAAGAACCTCGTCGCCCCTTTTAGGGGAGATGTCACGAACGCAGTGAGTGACAGAGGGGTTTCACTTGGCCCCTCCTCGCTGTCTCATTCGGCAATGATCGTTTTCCCCACTCTACTCACAGTAGAGTGGGGATTTTTTGCGGTAGAGACGGTATTTTTGGGTGTAGAAAGGGGAAAACTTTCAGTAGGAGAGACTGTTTCAACAGTAGGTAGCTTTTTGGTTTGCTCTGTGCTATCATTCGGAGAGAAATCAAAAATCGCGAGGTACGCTCTATGGAAGCCGTCATCAACAATCCGTCAGCTAAATCGGCAAGTAAGCCGCTGTACACCAAGGGGGAGGAGATCTTCAACGCCGTCTCACACATCGTGGGCGGGGCGATCGGCCTCGCCGTCTGGGCATTTCTCCTCTACCTGACCTGGGGGAACGCCGTGCGCATGGTCGCCGTCTCCGCGTTCGGGTTCGGCATCGTCGTCCTGTACACGATGAGCGCGCTCTACCACTTCCTGCCCGCGGGACGGGGAAAGCGGGTGTTCCGCATCTTCGACCACTGCACGATCTTTCTCCTGATCGCGGGAACATACACGCCGTACTGCCTCATTCCGCTCTACGGCACCGCGATGGGCTGGACCGTGCTTGCCATCGAATGGGGCATCGCCGTTGCGGGGATCACGATGAACGCCATCGCCATGAACAACCGCATCATCAAGGGCATCTCCATGGTGTTCTACGTTGTGGGCGGGTGGCTGGCGGTCATCTTCCTGCCCATGCTCCTTGAGACGGTCTCCGCGGCTTGTACCTTCCTTCTGCTCGGCGGCGGCATCGCCTATACGATCGGGATCGGCTTCTTCGCCTTCGGCAAAAAGGTCCGCTACTTCCACTCCGTCTGGCACCTGTTCACGATCCTCGGCACCGTGTTGCAGTTTGCAAGTATTGTTTTGATGATGTAAGATTTCGAACGATTTGTTTTCTGCGAAAACAAATGCGTTCGAGGGGTTGGCGGTGTGCATTCCACTACTTAATCGCCCCACGAACTGTCGTACTTTGAAAGTCATTGTGGTTCCCGTTGGGTACCGAATGGGGTCGCCCACGGCGGAAGTGAATTCCGCCTAAGGCAAGGGATTTTGGAATGTTTCCCCCCACCACCGCCTTCGGCGGAGCCTCCCCCCGTAGGGGGTAGGCCTTGCCCCCTCCATGGGGGTGCCGCAGCGCATGCCCCCTCCGTGGGAGGGGGGGTAGGGGGGTGGGTCACCGCATTTTTCTCTCGCTGCCCCTGTAGGGGAAGTGCCCCGCAGGGGCAAAGGGGTTTTGAAACCCCTCTGTCTCGGCTACGCCTCGACATCTCCCTTATGAGGGGCGACAAGAGGACTTCGTTTGAGGGGATTCTAACTTCGCGCTTCGCGCTCGTGCCGTGCTTAGACAAAAATAGAATGCGCACGGGGCGGTCGCTTCGCCCTCAGAATGAGCATTCCCCCCACCACCCGCTACGCGGGAGCCTCCCACCCGAGGGGGTAGGCTTTATCCTCCGTTATGCGGCGCGGGTGAGTTTTACCGCAAGGACCGTCATATCGTCCTCGGCCGTTCCCTTGTATCGGCCGAGGGCGTTTTTTAAGATCTCCTCGGCGAGCGATTGCGGGTTCAGCGGTTTCAGGCCGCTCATGTACGAGCATAGCTCCGCCGACGACCCGAACGCCGTCGTCACGCCGTCGCTCATGAAGATGAGGAAGTCCTCCGCCTTCATGTTGACGCGCATCGTGGCGGGGTGGACGGCCTCGAGCATGCCGATGGGGAGGCTGTCCCCCTCCAAAACGCGCAGTTCCTCGCCCGAGAGCAAAAATCCCATGGGTGCGCCGATCTTTACGATGTCCGCGTCCCCCGTGTCGAGATCGACGGAGGCGACGTCGAGGCAGGAGAACGTCTCCTCCCCCGAGAGGGCGATGAGGCGGTTGACGGTGGAGAGGACGGTGTCCCCCGGCATCTTCGCCTTGTAACAGCTCTCGAGGAGGGAGAGCGTCCTGTCCGAGACAGACCGCGCGGCGTCCCCGCTCCCCATGCCGTCGGATAGGGCGACCATGAAGCGTCTCTCGTCGATCTTGAGGACGGAGTGAGTGTCCCCGCTGGCCGTCTCCCCCGCCTTGGGGCAGGCGGCGATCCCGAAGGCGGCGTCAAAGTCGGGCTTCCGCCGCAGGATATAGCAGGCGCGGCCCGAGGTCAGGGGGATCTTTTCGGAGAGGGCGAGGGGAATGCCGAGCGCGCGGGAGGCGACCTTGCACAGCTTCTTCGGATCGGCGTCCGACGTGAGCGTCATGGAGGCGGTAAACAGGGTCCCCTCGCCGTACAGGAAGATCTCCGAACTCATCATTCCCGCCGCCGAGAGGGCGTTGGAGAGGACGCGCTCTTCGTCGGAGAAGGCAAATTCCTCGCTCTGTTCGAGGGCGATGTCCTTTAAGATCTCGCTCACGCCGTGGGCCTGTTCGGCGAGGAGTTTCCGCCCCGCCCGCGCGGCCTCCAGCTCCTGTTCCATGCGGCGGTAGTCGTCGAGGAGTTTGTTGAGCGCGAAGAGAAGCCCTGCGGAGTTGCGGCAGGAGGAGGAAAGCTCCTGCGGGAGGTCGATGAGGTTGACCCGCCCCTTGGCCTTGCCGACGGCGATGAGCTTGTCGAAACTCTCGTACATGCCCGCCTCCCTGCACTTGCGGCGGCTGGGGCAGGAGGCGCACAGGCAGGCGATGAGCTTCTCCTTGAAATGAATGCCCTGCGCCTTGCCGCTCTCTGCCGCGAAGGCCGTCTCGATCTCGCGGAAGAGGGAGGAAACCTCATACAGCTGTTCGCCCACGGCGCGGCGGTTGCGGTTGATGGCGATGCGCGGCAGGGTCCGCTCGCGGTAGAAGAGGAGGGTGCGCCGCAGACGCTTCATCGCCTTTTCGGGCAGGAGGCTGATGGCCGCGGCGGGCAAAAAACAGGCGCAGACGGTGAGGGAGATGGTCAGGGCGTCCGTGTAGAACAGCCCCTCGAAGTACTGCACGCCGAGGAAGCAGAGAAAGACGGAGAGGGAGGAGACGAGGTTGCCGTACGGGGCGAAGAGCAGCCCCGCGCACGCCCAAAACGCGTATTCGGCGGCGGGGACGACGCTCATCTGCGCGGCGCATAACGGCGCGGAGAGGGCGAGGGCGAAGGGAACGGCGGCGGCGTTCTTCATCAAAACGGCCGCTCCGATGAGAAGCGCGACCGTGACGGCATAGAAGGGAATGACGCCCGCCGCCCCATAGAGGCCGAGACCCGTGAAGAACCACAGGAGGACGATCTCGCTCAGCTCCGAGGCGACAAGGCGGCAGCGGAAGGCGCGGAACAGGAGGGCATGCACGCCGCCTTCAAAGAGAAGGGAGAGTACGACGAAGAAGAGGGAGAGAATGACTTTCTGCCATACGACGGGAATGGGAAAGGAGCCGTACCCCGCATGGGGATAGAGGAAGATAAAGGGGAGCTGGGCGGCGGCGAGGAAGGCGAGCTTTTCCCACCTCATCCGCTTGCGCAGGTGGGCGTAGACGGTGAAGGTCAGGCAGAGGAAGGCCGCCTGTATCATGCAGGAGAGGGAGGCCTCGAGCGACAGGGCGGGAACGGAGGCGACGACGTACTCAAAAGAGACGGCAAACGGGTCGAATCCGCACATCAGAAGGGCGAAGAAGAGGGGGAAAGCGACGGGTTCCTTCATCGGGAGAGCGAAGTTCAGAAGGACCATGACGGGCAGTGCGGCGAAATACTTCACCGCCGCTTTCCATGAAAATTTTACACGCAGGCGTTTCATAGCATACTCCTCGTTTTTTCTTTCGATTATAGAAAAAATCCCCGCCTATTTCAGCGGAGATTAAGCCATATCTTGTCGAATTACATGAAAAAGCCCTGCGCAAAACAAAAAAGCGTCCGCGGCGGGAGCCGCGGACGGGTAAACCGTACGAAATGACTTTTTTGGGGGAAAGACATGTTTCTATGCGATTTACCTGCTTCCGCCCCCTTTCCGGCGGAAGGTAACTCTATTATAATCGTATAATGTACGATTGTCAAGCAAAAAATCGCACATTGTGCGATATTTTTTTGTGAAAAGGGGAAAAAATTTTTTCAAGGGGGGAAATCATGGAACTCAAGGACATTCAGAGGCGGCTGCGGGAGTGCATCGCGGCGAGCGGGATCCCGCAGAAAGAGATCGCGAAGGGCGTCGGCGTCTCGGCGCAGACCGTTTCGAAATATATGAAGAAGGACGTGTTCCCCGCGCTCGACACGTTCGCCAAGCTCTGCGCGCTCCTCGACGTGAAGTCCGACTACATTCTCGGCATCGCGGAGTACTGAAAAAAATTTCTTAAAAAATTTTTCCGAAATCTATTGACAAAACAAAAATCTATGCTATACTAAAGCCAGAAAGAGAAAAGAAGAAACAAATTTTGTGAGTATCTTTCATGAAAGATGTGCGGATGGAAAAATTCGCACCCCACAGGGAGGCCGATGAGGGAAGGCAAGGCTTCCAAAAAAATTCATATCGGGAGGTACAACGATATGACCAAACTCCAAGGCTGGGGAAAGACCCAATAAAGGAGGATAAGACCAATGTACCATTATATGATAAGGGCGGAAAAACGACTTTGACGTGAGAGGCGGTGACGGGAAAACACCGCACGGGCAATCAGCCCAAAGAATGAGAGAAAGTCGGATCAGCCCGAAAGGGCCGCGCCCGACAACTGAATCAGAGAATGGAAGCCCCCGTGCGGTTGCGCGGGGGTGAATTCTTTCACTTCGAACGATTTGTTTTCTGCGAAAACAAATCGTTCGAGGGGTCAGCGTTGTGCATTTCATAACCTTATCACCCCACGCACTTTGATACCTTGAAAGACATTGTGGTTCCCGTAGGGTACCAAATGGGGTCGCCCACGGCGGAAGTGAATTCCGCCTAAGGCAAGGGAATTGGAATGTTTCGAACATTTCTTTGCTCGCCCCGCCACTTTCTCGCCCCCTCCGTGGGGGTGCCGCGGCGCAATTCTGCTCAACAGTGCGGCGCACTGTGAGCTGCGCCGCGGCAGGAGGCGTGGCCTCGCCGACGGGGTTACGGCGGTCCCTGCCGCCGTAACGGGTAGGGGGGTGGGTCACCTTATTTCTGCGTCATTCAGAGCGAAGCGAAGAATCTCGCGGGGCTTTCGAAAAGAAATGTTCGAGCGAAAGTGCTATCGACATCAATCACTTTGGTCTCGGAAGACACTTTGCAAGGACAATAAGGTTCCCGTAGGGTACCAAATGGGGTCGCCCACGGCGGAAGTGAATTCCGCCTATGGCAAGAAAGAGGGGAATCCCCCCCACCACCGCCTACGGCGGAGCCTCCCCCCCCAAGGGGTAGGCCTCGCTCCCTCCATGGGGGTGCCGCGGCGCATGCCCCCTCCATGGGAGGGGGGTAGGGGGGTGGGTCACCGCATTTTAATTAAAAATTGAAAATTAAAAATTAAAAATTAAAAATTGTAACGGGAAGATTGGAATGACACCCCTTCCGTCACTTCGTGACACCCACCCCTCGAGGGGTGGGCAAGGGAGGCTCCCTCGGCTCCCCCTTGAGGGGGAGCTGTCACGAACGTAGTGAGTGACTAAGGGGGTGTCGTTCTGATTCCGTCATGGTGAGCTTGTCGAACCATCACCGCATTCTCGCTGCCCCTTTTAGGGGAGAATTTTGCACTTCTGCCAAAGATTGATAATCTTTGGCGCAAAATTCTCTTAGCATTTGCCCATATGTCTCGGGCAAATGCTGACCGCCCCGCCCGCATTCTTATTGTTCCAAGCTCGGCACGAGCGGCATAGCCGCGAAGTACTGCGGGTCTCTACCCGCATGAGACAGTGGCGAACGCAGTGAGCCAAAGGGGTTTCAAAACCCCTCTGTCACTACGTGACATCTCCCCTAATAGGGGCGACAAGGGGACTTCGTTCAAGAGGATTCTTCGCAGTTTTGCTTCAAGGTCGCAAGGCACTCCCTCAGCTCGGCGGGGAGTTTATCGCCGAATTGCTTGTAGTACTCCGCGATCTCGTTCGCCTCGGCAGACCAACGCTTCTTATCCACATAGAGGATCTTTTCAAGCGTCTCGCGGCTGTAATCAAGCCCCTCGAGGTCGATGTCTTTGGCGTAGGGGACGTAGCCGATCGCCGTCTCCTCGGCGTCTACCGTGCCGTCGCAACGCTTCAGGATCCATTCGAGTACGCGCATGTTGTCGCCGAACCCCGGCCAGAGGAATTCGTCGTTCTCGCCCTGACGGAACCAATTGACGTTGAAGATCTTGGGCGGGTTCTTGACTTTTTTGCCCATCTCGATCCAATGGCTGAAATAGTCGGCCATGTGATAGCCGCAGAAGGGCTTCATCGCCATGGGATCGTGGCGAAGCACGCCCACCGCGCCCGTCGCGGCCGCCGTCGTCTCCGAACTCATGATGGAGCCGACGAACACGCCGTGGTTCCAATCGCGCGACTGATAGACGAGGGGCGTCGTCGTCGCCCGCCTTCCGCCGAAGATGATGGCGTCGAGCGGAACGCCCTCCTTGGAATCGAATTCGGGGGAGAGGCAGGGGCAGCCCGTCGCGGGAGCCGTGAAGCGGGAATTGGGGTGCGCCGCCTTCGTGCCGCTCTCGGGCGTCCAATCATGGCCGAGCCAGTCGATGAGGCGGTCGGGAGCCTTCTTTGTGAGGCCCTCCCACCAGACGGTGTTGTCGGCGGGGTCGATGGCGACATTCGTGAAGATCGTTCCCCGTTTGGTCGCCGCGAGGGCGTTGGGGTTGGACTTCTCGTTGGTGCCGGGGGCGACGCCGAAGAAGCCGTTTTCGGGATTCACCGCCCAGAGCCTGCCGTCCTTGCCGATCCTGATCCATGCGATGTCGTCGCCGACGGTCTCGACCTTGTATCCGCGCTCGAGGTAGTGCTTGGGCGGAATGAGCATGGCGAGATTGGTCTTGCCGCAGGCCGAGGGGAATGCGGCGGCGACGTACTTTTTGCGCCCGTCGGGGAAGGTCACCCCCAAGATGAGCATGTGTTCCGCCATCCAGCCCTCGCGCCTGCCGAGGCAGGAGGCGATGCGGAGTGCGAAGCACTTCTTGCCGAGGAGGACGTTGCCGCCGTAAGCGGAGTTGACCGAGATGATCGTGTCGTCCTCGGGGAAGTGCATGATGTAACGCTTTTCGGGGTCCACGTCGCACTTGCAGTGGAAGCCCTTGATGAAGTCGCCGTCCTCGCCGAGCTGGTCGTAGCAGGCGGTGCCGACGCGCGTCATGATCGCCATGTTGAGGACGACATAGATGCTGTCCGTGACCTCGACGCCGATCTTGCTGAAAGGGGAGCCGAGGACGCCCATCGAATAGGGGATGACGTACATGGTACGGCCTTTCATCTTCCCGCGGGCGATCTCGCCGCACATTGCGTAGGCTTCCTTGGGGTCCATCCAATAGTTGATGGGACCCGCGTCGTCCTTATCTCTGCAACAGATGAAGGTGCGCGCTTCCACCCGCGCGACGTCGTTTTCCGCCGTGCGGTGATAGTAACAGCCGGGGAGTTTTTCCTGATTGAGTCTGATCATCTCGCCCGTCTTTACGGCCTCTTCGCGCAGGGCCGCGAGCTGGCTCTCGCTCCCGTCGATCCACACGATCTTGTCGGGGCAGGCGAGGTCCGCGCTCCTTTGAACGAAGTCGAGTACCTTTTTGTTCTTGGTCAACGCCATTTGTGATCCTCCTGATTTGCGGCCCCGCGGGGCCTGAATTCTGTCACTATATATTATACCACAAACTTCCGTGAAAGTAAACGGAATTCACGCAATTTGCATGGGGGTTCAACACGGGCGGCCCCCTCGTCGCCCCTTATAGGGGAGATGTCACGAAGTGACAGAGGGGTTTCAACCCCCTTTCCCCTACAGGGACAGCGAGGACAAACGCTCATTCTGACCCTGAGCGTAGCCGAAGGGGAAGAATCCCCTCAAACGAAGTCCGTGGGTCTATGAGATCCTTCGGTCGCTTCGCTAACGCTCAGCATGAGCGCGATGCGCTCAATTTTTAATTCTATCGAGGGGATCCTTCGGCCCCGTTGTGGCCCCGGGATGAGCAAGCGGTGCCCCCCTCAGCTCTTGGTCTCCACCTTTGCCTCGATGTCGGCTTCGACGGCGTTGGGAACGGCGTCCTTGAGTTCGGCAAACTTTTTCAGGGAGGCGCGGTAGAGGTCCCGTTTCAGCTCAAACAGGTCGCACCCCGCGCTTTGGCACTTGTCCCAGAGACTGCGGATATCCTCTTTTAACCTCTCTTCAGCGGCGCGGAGGGTCTCTTCGGGGACCTCGTCGGTCGATACGTCGTCGATGGGAGCCGTCGCCCCGCGGCAGCACAGCCGCACGGTGAGCGAGACGGACAGCTTCACACGGGGCGTACCCTCCGTGTCGAGGGAGATCCCGCCGCCATTTTCGAGTACCGCCAAGGTCACGGGTTTTGTCCCGTCGTCGGCGTTGAAGGTCCCCGCGAACACCTCCCCCTTGAGGAGGGAGAAGGCCATCGTCTCGTCCGCGCCGAGAAGCCCGACCATCTTCCCGTCCTGAAAGAGGGCGGTCTCGTCTGCCATGTAGATTTTTTGGGTCTTTTCCTGTCCGCCCGAGCCGCCCGCGCTCTCGTTTCCTCCCGCGTCCTGTCCGCCCTCCTGATCGTGCATGCGGATAAAGGGCAGATAGCCGCTCTTCGAGACGCCATAGTAGGAGCGCGAGAAATCCTTCAGCGTGCTTGGCATGACCTTGCCCGCCTTCACCGCCGCATCCGAAAAGAGCTTGGTGATGGCGAGCGAAGAGGCGTCGTCGATCGCGCTCTGCGAGGAGATCGTCTCCTCCGCGGTCCCCTCGCAGACGGCGAGGTAGCAGGAGTCCGGCATGTATTCGTTGCGCAAAAAGTAGTCGAGGCTGCCAAACACGTCCTCCTTTGCCGTCTCTTCGCCGAGGAGAAGGAGGTTGCAGAATACGAGCTTGGGCACCCAGCCCGTCTTGGAATAGAGCATGGTGATGCAGTCGGAGACCGTCTTTCCGTCCGAGCGGATCTCCACGGAAGAGGTGCCGCCCGTCGTCCTGTCGCTCCCCTTGGGGACGGCGATCTGCGCGGAGAGCGCGTAGCCCTCCTCCGTCCTGTCGATGCCCGCGGCGAGAATGATCGCCGTCTTTTGCACGTCCACGAGGCCGAAGTCGTTGGAGAAGAAGGCGAACACGATGACGGCAAAGAGCAGGAGATAGAGTTTCATGGGAATGGTCTTGATAAATTTACGGGCGTTCATGGTTCCTCCTCAAAAGAAGCGAAAGGGGCGGCAGGACGGTGCAGAATACGACAAAGATCCAAAACGGTGCCCCCGTAATAAAGCGCATGACCTCCCCGAAGCGGTTGTCGAGAAAGTACATCAGGGCCAAAAAGACGGCGTTGACGGCGACGGAGAGAATGGTCGCAAGATGCCTCTCCCGCCCGAAGGGCTGTAAATAGCAGTCGATCCCCGCCTGCAGGGGAATGGCGCACCAGAACGCCATGACGAGGGAGAGGGCGTAGATGAAGATATAGTCGATGCGCCCGAGGACGGTGATGCCCGAGAAGTATTTGGAGGTCTTGGCGATCGCGAAGGGCTGGTTCATGGCGATCCCGCCGAACACTCCGTAGAATACCGCGAGGAAGAGCATGACGCCCAGCCCGCCCGCGAGGTACCACAGCGTCCCCTTCCACGCCGTGCCGTCCCTGTATTCGATGCGGCCGAGAAGCATCAAGAGGACGGCTCCGTCGAAGAGCCAGCCCGACAGCACGGGGAGTGCCTTGAACGTCCCCAAGCCCCCGCCGCCCACGGGGAGAAGGGCGGCAAAGTCGGCCTCCCCGACGGACAAGACGAGGATCCCCGCAAGGGCTGTGACCGCGATCGGCCCGAGGACGTCCCACACCCTCCCCTGCGAGCCGAGGGGCTTGGCGCAGATGTACACGCTGAACAGGAAGTAGGGGGCGAACGCCGCGAGGGAGGGAAGGGTGTCGTAGAAAGTACTCTGCACGAACAGCCGCTGTTCGAGGAGGGGCAGAAGGGCCGCATAGAAAAAGAAGAGGGAGAGAACGCTCATGATGACAATGGCCGCGACCTTTCCGACGGTGTTGCGGAGGAGGGAAAAGAGGCTTTCCCCCTTTTTCGCCGCGAGGAGTACGCAGAACACGACGCCCGCCTGCACGAGATAGCCGATGAGGGCGGGCAGAAGGAGATCGTTCTTCGCATGCTGTGCGAGGAGGGAGGGCAGGACGACGAGTTTGCCCGCGGGCATGACGCAGGCGAGAAAGAAATAGAGTTGCCGTGGTGAGATCTTCTTCATTTCATCCTCCTTTTGTTCTTGCTCCCGAGCGTCTCGGGACGGAGTTCGAGGGAACCGAGGTCGTACTTTACGACGCTGTCGCGCAGATCCCGCCCGATCATGGGGGAGAAGGGCGCGAGGAGGGGAACGCCGTAGTTCTCCGTCGTCACGAGGTAGAGCAGAACGAACGCCGACGCGAGAATGATGCCGTACGTCCCCACGCTCCCCGCGACGAGGAGCATCACGAGCCGCAAAACGCTCGTCTGTTCGATGAGATTGGGCACGGCGTAGAGGCCGATGCCCGAGAAGGCGATGATGATGATCGCGGGCGTGGAGACGAAGCCCGCGGAGACGGCCGTCTCGCCGAGGACGAGCGCGCCGACGACGGAGAGGGCCATGCCGACGTACTTCGGCATGCGGATCGAGGCCTCGTTGAGGACCTCGAGGACGAACAGCACGAGGAGCATCTCCAGCGAGGGAGAAAAGGGGATGTCGCGGATGCTCCCCGCGATCGTCAGGAGCAGGCGGATGGGGAAGAGCTGTAACTTAAAGAGCTGGGCCGACACATAGAAGGCGGGCAGGTAGATCGCGACGAGAAGGGACAGGAGCCGCAGGACGCGGGTGAACGTCGCGCGGTAGGAGGGGACGAAGTAGTCCTCGCTCGATTGGAAGTCCTCGATGAGAAGGTAGGGGAGGGTCAAAGCGATCGGGGAGCCGTCCACGATCAGTCCCACCCGCCCCTCGGCGATCTTGGCGCAGAAGATGTCGGGCTTCTCTGTCGTGCCGACCTGCTTCACGAGGGAATAGGGGCGGGAGGAGAGGAAGTGGGTGAGGTAGGAGGAGTCCGGAACGACGTCGATGTCGATCTCCTGCAATTTCTTCTTGACCTCCTCCACCGTCTCCCGTACGGAGGTCCCCTCGAGGTAGCAGAGGGCGACAACCGTCTTGGAGCGGCGGCCGATCTCCATGGTCTCGATCTTCAGCTCCGCCGTCTTGAGGCGGCGGCGGACGAGGGAGGTGTTGATCTTGACGTCCTCGATGAAGCCCTCCCGCGGGCCTTTGACGGCGACGTCCGTCGAAGGCTCGGCGATCGCGCGGACGAACACTTTCTTCGTGCCGACGATGATCGCCTCATCCATGCCCTCCCAAAGGAGGACGGGATTGCCCGCAAGCACCTCCTCGGAGAGCTTTTTGAGGTCCTTGCTCTTGCGGAGTTCGGGGGAGGTGAGGCTCTTTGCGATCTCCTCCGCGCCCGTCCCGCCGAAGTATTTGAGGAGGGGACGGATGACCTGCTCGCCGAGAAGTTCCTTGTCGGTGATGGGGTCGGCATAGACGACGGTGAAGGGAACATTCTTCTCGGATTTGAACGCAAAGGTCAGGATATCCTCCGCGGGGAGCAGCTTTTTGAGTGCCTCCGTGTTCCTCTTCAGGCTTTCCGTTACATATTTCATGCCACAAGTATGAGTGATAAATGAAAAATTAAAAATTAAAAATTAAAAATTGAGCGCGGCGGGGCAGGTTCCCCTGTCCCGCCGCGCTCATCCTGAGGAAGCAAAGCGACCGAAGGATCCCCTTGAACGAAGTGAAACATCTCATAGACCTACGGACTACGTTTGAGGGGATTCTTCGGGCTTCGCCCTCAGAATGAGCGAGGCCCCCCACCACCGCCTTCGGCGGAGCCACCCACCCCTCAAGGGGTGGGCAAGCGTCTCGGCTCCCCCTTGAGGGGGAGCTGTCACGCGCCCTTGCGTGACTGAGGGGGTGTCATTCTAATTCCGTCATGGTGAGCGCAGTCGAACCATCACCGCATTCTCGCTGCCCCTTATTTCCGCGTCATTCTGAGCCGAAGGCGAAGAATCCCGAAGAACGAAGTCTCTACTTTCCTCCACGGGATTCTTCGGTCGCCCCGCTCCCTCTGAATGACGCCCTTCCTCCTGCCCCGCCGCGCTCAATTTTCAATTCCCCACACGAAAAAACCGCCTGCGGGGACCGCAGGCGGAAAACGTCATGCCGTGGTAGAGATGAACTCCTTCAGAAGCAGGGCCGTCGCAGACAGCTCCTCCTCCGAAAGAGGCGGGTCGGCAAAGTGCGCGAGCTGTTCGCGGATCCCTTGGAGCGCGTCTGTCCCCTCCGCGGAGATCCCCCTGATCGCCTCCGAGGCCTCCTGCCGCCTCTCTTCGGGCACGCATTCAAGGAGGGGGAGGAGGGGGTCCATGACGAACTTTCCCCGCAGGAACTGTTCGTAAAAGACATAGTACAGGGTCGCCGCGCATCCCGTCTCCAACCCGCCTTTCAGGAGAGAGACCGCCGCATCGGCCGTGAAGCACAGGCCGCCCCGCGCGAAGAGACTGTACAGCGCGTAGATGAGGATCCCGAAGCCGAAGGGCAAGAACACGAACACCTTCCTGCTGACCGCCTTCATGACCGTTTTTTTGAGGAGAGACGTCAAAAGCGTCACTCCGAGCGCGAGAAGCAATACGTCCACACCGTAGCGGTGCAGGACGCTATAAAGCTCGATGACCGTCATAAAACAACCGTCCTTTTCCCGCCGCACGAATATCGTACCACGCAAAAGGAACGTTTTGGCCGCCGCATGACAGATTTTTTGTTTTCGGACAGGTCACGGGAGGGGTTTTATCTTCACGCTCCCGCAGAGGACTTCGGCATAGGAATAGGAAGTCTTGCCGAGAAAGCTCTTGTCGTCGGGCAGGACGGTGAAGAGGGCGGGGTACACCCCCGTGAGCCGCCCGCAGAAGCGGAGGATCTTGTTCCGCCCCAAATTCACGGTGACGTCGACCTGCTTCTGGAAATAGTCCGAGATCGTCTTTTTGACGCTCGAAATGTCGCTCTTCTGCTTTATCATGTGACAGTGATTGCCCTTTTCTCCCGAAATTATACCCCGTGCGACAGCGCGTCGGGCGCATAAGCGCGGAAAACGGGGCATAGAATGAAGGGAGAAATCAAGGCAAGGAGTGTGACCATGAATATCCAAACGCAGACCTTCCGCGGGTACGGCAAGACAAAAGAGATCACCGCCCAGACGGCAGTGGAGTGCCGTTTCGGCGGCGAGGTGGAGACCGTTCTGACCGCCCATGCGCACGCCGTCCTCACGGGAGCGGACGCGGGGAACGGCGAGGTCAGATATTACGGTAAGGCGCACTTTTCCATCGTCTATGAGGACGCTGAAAAGCACGTCTGCCGCGCCGAAAAGGGAGCGGAATTTTCCGCCGTCGCAAAGGACGAGAGCGTCTATCCCGCCCTGACCGCAAAGGCCGTCGTCTCCGTCGAGAACGTCTCCGTGCGGAGGGAGGGCGCGAGCGTGTACCTCACCGCCCTGCTCGGCACGGACATCGCCCTCTATGGCGAGGAATGCTTCGACTATCTCGCGGGGGGAGACGTCGTCATGAAGCGGGAGACCGTCAAGGTCCTCTCCGCCCACCTCTGCGGCGGCGCGGCGGAGGCCGAGGACGAGTTCGAGACAGACCCCTTGGGGGACGTCTTACAGCACAGCGAGACGGTCTCCGTCACCGACGTCGTCTGCGAGACGGGCCTCGTCAGGGCGGAGGGGGAGATCAATCTCGGCGTCCTCGCCTTAAAACAGGACAATTCTCTGACCTCCTTCGAGCGGTTGGTGCCCTTCCGCGTGGAGATCCCCTGCGACGCGGCCTCCTTCGGCTGTGATGCGGAGGTCAAGGTGAGCGTCGCCGACGTCTCCATCCACGCCGAGGAGGAGGACGGAAAATGCAACATCTACGTCCGCTTTACCCTCGTCTCCGAGGGGTGTGTGTACGAGGAGACCGCCCTCGACGGCGTTATCGACGCCTTCTCCGCAGAGTGCGAGACGGAGCTTGCCTACTATGACGGCACCTTCTGCGGCGCGGGCGAGTTCAAACGGGTCACCGAGCGCGTGAGCGGGAAGGCGATCCTGTCGGGGAGCGTCAACTTTGCCGACACCCTCGAGGCGGTCACATTGCAACGTTCGGAGGCCGAACTTGTCGCCTCCCCCGAGGGAATGCGGGCGGAGGGCGTCGCCAACGCCATTCTCCTCGTGAAGGCGGACGGGGATCACCGCGCCGTTGAGATCAGCTTGCCCTTCTCTGTCGCCGTCGAGGCGGCGGACGCGGAGGCGCATGTCATGGTCTGCGGCATGTCCGCGCGGCAAAAACAGGAGGGGGAGATCGACGCGGAGGCGACGGTGAAGATCCTCCTGCGGGAAAAGAAACAGTACTCCGTCCACCTCGTGAGCGGGGTGAAGGAGGGGGAGAAGTGCAGGGAGAGCGACAGCGCGATCAGCGTCTACATTCCGAAGGCGGGCGACGGGCTGTGGGAGCTTGCCAAGCGGCTGAAAAAGTCCCCCGAGGACGTCGCGCAGGCCAATCCCGACATCGAATTCCCCGTGAAGGAGGGCCAGCGCGTCATCATCTACCGCAAAAAGGCGATGTGATCCCCGCAGAACAGGGAAGTTTCTCGTGGGGGTAGGCTCTCGCTGCCCCTTTTAGGGGAAGTGGCGAACGGAGTGAGCCAAAGGGGTTGAAACCCCTCTGTCTCGGCTACGCCTCGACATCTCCCCTATAAGGGGCGACAAGAGAATACCCCGCTCATTCTGAGCCGCCGCCGCAGGCGGCGTGTCGAAGAATCCCCTCAAACGAAGTCCGTGGGTCTATGAGATGCTTCGCTAATGCTCAGCATGAGCGTGAGGGAGACTTTGCTCATTCTGAACGCAGTGAAGAATCCCCTCAAACGAAGTCCGTAGGTTTATGAGATGCTTCGCTAACGCTCAGCATGAGCGTGAGGGAGACTTTGCTCATTCTGAACGCAGTGAAGAATCCCCTCAAACGAAGTCCGTGGGTCTATGAGATGCTTCGCTAACGCTCAACATGAGCGTGAGGGAGACTTTGCTCATTCTGAACGCAGTGAAGAATCCCCTCAAACGAAGTCCGTAGGTTTATGAGA